>CAILNN010000263.1 GCA_903835555.1 uncultured Verrucomicrobiota bacterium | reverse complement strand
GTAATCCTAACAAAGGATTAATTGATCGTTGCGGTTCGATCGACCAGCCCACTGCCGCCCTGCTGGCCGATCTGGATATTCGCGGTCTGCTGGACGAAACCCTGGTCATGTTTGGTTCCGAATTTGGACGCCAACCCGCTTCCCAAGGACCTGACGGGCGCGACCACAATATTACCGGCTACTCCATGTTCCTAGCCGGAGCCGGAGTAAAAAAAGGCTTCAGCTTCGGAGGAACAAACGAATTCGGTCTGAAATCATCGTGTCCGTCGCGTCTGTCCGGATGGCACCATCGAAACCTACGCGGGAAGCAATATCAAAGGCCATGCCGGAGATAATGGACTGGCGGCGAATGCCTCGCTTTCCATGCCGTACGATCTGGCGTGGGACAAATCCGGCAATCTGTTTGTTGTTGAGCTGGGAAATAACGACCTGCGCCGTATTGATGCCAAAACTCGGGTCATCAGTACCGTCGCTGGCTCCGGCAAGCCTGGTTTCAGCGGCGACGGTGGACCGGCTACAGCGGCCCAGTTTAATGAACCTCATAGCCTCGCCTTTGATTCAGCCGGAGACATCTATGTCTGCGATATCCTGAATCACCGCATCCGCAAAATCGATCCAACGACCGGAATTATCTCGACTTGGAGCGGCACCGGCGAAGCCAAGACCCCGCCCGACGGTTCTCCTATTCAGGAATCGCCACTCAATGGACCGCGCGCTCTCGTCTTCGGACCTGATGGTAAAGGCTATCTCGCCCTGCGCGAGGGAAACGCCGTGCTCCAGCTTGATCCCAAGGCGAATTCGATCAAACGGATCGCGGGTACCGGAAAATCCGGCTTTGCTGGAAACGGCGGGCCAGCCCTAGAAGCGGAGCTTTCTGGACCAAAGGCTTTGAGTCTGGATTCAAACGGAAACGTCTATCTCGCCGACACAGAGTCACACTCCATTCGGTACATCGACATTCGAACAGGCACCATGGAAGTTCTCGTCGGCAACGGCCAGAAGGGCGACGGCCCCGACGGTGACGATCCACTCAACTGCCGATTAAACCGTCCCCACGGCGTCTTCGTGGACAAAGATGGCTCGATCCTCATCGGCGACAGCGAATCCC
The DNA here is from genome assembly GCA_903835555.1 of uncultured Verrucomicrobiota bacterium. Classification (GTDB taxonomy): domain Bacteria; phylum Verrucomicrobiota; class Verrucomicrobiia; order Limisphaerales; family UBA9464; genus CAILNN01. The sequence continues at coordinate 13,009 of CAILNN010000263.1, read as the reverse complement.
ATAGCGTGCGCATCTGGCGACGCTGATGAGCAACTCCACGATCCGAAAGCAACATCGGTATCCGCCAAAGGAAAAAGCGGCGTCTCGCCGCTTTTTTGGAGATTGTCCCCTAAGGCCCCGGACAATTCGCGAACTCCCCCCACCAGCGTTATGGTGTCGATCCTCATCCATGAACGAAACATCCTATACGCAGCTTCCACCAAACCTGCCGGTACCTCAGGATGACGGTGCGGCGGTGCATCTCTTGGGCCGTTATCTTCCAGATGTGAAGCTTGTTTCCACGTCCGGCGAACCAATCAACCTTCGCCATCGGTCAGGCGTGATCGTCCTTTATGCCTATCCGCTGACCGGTCGCCCAGGTGTTCCGCTTCCACCCGGTTGGGACGCTATTCCCGGCGCGCGAGGCTGCACACCCGAGTCGTGTGCCTTTCGCGATCATCACGCTGAGATACGTTCATTCGGTGCGGAGGTTTTCGGCCTCAGTTCGCAATCCACCGACTACCAGCGCGAAGCGCGCGATCGACTTCACCTGTCCTTCGACCTGCTCAGTGACGAATTCTTTGCCTTCACCGATGCACTTTCACTTCCCACCTTTCCCGTCGGTTCGACGCGTCTCATCAAACGCATCACGCTCATTTGTCATTCGGGGGTTATTGAACGGGTTTTCTACCCCATCTTTCCGCCCGACCAACATCCCGCCGAGGTGGTTGATTATCTAATGAATCGCAAGAGTTAGGCACCGGCCATGCTGAAGGCATGGCAGCCAATCGCCGGTGGTCGAGCGAGGCACGAGCGATACCACCGGATCGAACGAGCCAGTAATTTTCGCATCCTGAAGGGATGCCAGCCAACCTAACCTGACGCCCTTTTCGCATTCCCGGAGTTCTGGTTACATGAAGTCCCGCGTTCGTCGCAAACGAGTATCGTTTATCATAGGAGTCGTTTTCTTTGAGCCCAAAATCAGCGCAGCAGTTACAGCGCCGCCAAAGAACTGCCACTCATTGACATTTTGTCAACAATCGCCGGAAAGTTTTTTCGGCAACCGGTTCGGCGACCTTCCGACTATAGGGTCGTCCGGGGCTTCGAACGGACCACGCCAAGGCGCGGTGAAGCCAAGCAAAATCCAGGCTCTCGAAACGCTTTGTGTATAACCCGCAGGAGCCTAAAGCTCATCTGACCGCGCGCTTAAAGTGATGGTAACGATCGAAAATGCGGTAGAACCGCCGTCCGTAGCGCAGGCTTTCCAGCCTTCCAAATAACAGCTTTACTTCCTATCCCCACAAGTCGTACGTAACCAATTGAAGTAAAGCAACATAGGGCGATACTCCATCGAGCCTGAGGCGGTCCGAATCACCCTCATTTCCAAGCGCCAAAGGTGCGATTTCATACCAGCCTGGGCCAACGGCCCAGGAAAGCCCCGGATGATCGGAAGGGCTGAAAGCCCGCCCCTATCCCCATCCCGCAAGTTATCCCGCGCCGGACCCGAGCGATACGAGCGACTCGAGCGTGATTCTGCCAAATAAAAGCGTTTCCAACAACTCCCACAACTCGCAAGAAACCCATCGAAGAAAAGCAACATCGGGTGAGACTCTTTCGATCCTTAGGCGGTCACAACCACTCGCATTCGCGTCCTTTTGGCCTTTCAGGGAGATACTCATGCCATGTGCAAGTGAGACAACAGGGTCTATGATGGACGAAAGGGAACGCAGCTTACAATCGACAGTGCGGGACAGGTTGTGATTCCGAACCTGGATTGGGGACAAAAAACGATGCCTTTACACCCAACTTGGCACCCGGGTTGGAGGGTGACAGTGTCTTCCACACCGGGACAAGCGCAATTGGAGAGCTTTTTTGGGGACATTTCAATCCCGGGAAACATTCCAGACTATCTGACGGCGAGTGGTGAGAGTTTAAAATGTTGGGTCAATGTCCGTGGCGCGCCAGTGGCACCAAACGATTGATGATCCAGTTGTATAATTAGAAACATGAAACGAATAATCGGTACATCACTAGCAGTATCTCTTGTTGTATCGGTTTGGAGCCAACAACCACCGCAAGCCCGTGTCATTCGCTTACACCGTTACGCCGTCGGACCCACCGAAGCTGGCAAGACCCCCTTTTTCCGCAACATCGCCTCCATCACCTGATCCATCGCATGTGCCGCCAATGCCTGCGTGATTTCGTCCAGTCGGGCCGTGGCCGCTTTTAGTGCGGCAGGATCGCCCGTCTTGGTGGCCCGATTCTCCTGCTCCAACACCGCTTCAACGCCCAGTAATCCATCCAGGATTTGCTGGCGATAATCGGCATCCAGATCGGCATCGTATTCCGCCATCGTCTTTCGCGTTGCCGTCAAAGTCTCGATGGCGGTTCGCTTGGCCTCTGTCCATTGCCGAAAACGTAAGTCGTCGAAAGCATGTTCCACCGATTCCTCCACCATCCGTTGAACCTCTTCATCCGCGACATCCACCGCCGATTTCATGGTCACAATCTTTTGATGACCAGTCTTAATATCCCGCGCCAGCACGTGGAGGATTCCATTGGCATCGATCTCGAACTGAACGCCGACCCGGGGAACCCCTTTGGGCGCAGGCTCAAACTCGATCTCAAAGCGACCCAGACTCCAGTTGTCCTGCGCCCGCTCCCGCTCTCCCTGCAAGACATGAATCAGCATGGAGCGCTGGTTATCCACCGCCGTGGTGAACATTTCGCCAGCCTTGACCGGAATGGTCGTGTTTCGCGGCAGAATCGGATTCATCAGCCCACCAAACGTCTCGATTCCCAAAGAAAGCGGTGTGACATCCAGAAGGAGGAGATGACGGAAGCCGCCCGCCAAGATTTCCGCCTGAATGGCTGCTCCCAAAGCCACCGCTTCATCCGGATGCACCCCGGTGTTGAGCTGCGGTCCCTTGGCCTGATGATATTCTTCCCCCAGGCGAAGGTCCCCGCGTTGTTCGTGGAATTCCACGCACCCAAACCATTCGCTGACCATCCGACGGACCAAGGGCATCCGGGTCTGTCCACCCACGAGAATCACCTGATCCAGCTCATCCGCCCGAAGCTTGGCGTCGCTCAGGGAACGAAGGCAATGGCCTCGGGTCCGTTCGATAATGGGGCGGGCCAATTCCTCCAACTTCTCCCGGGTCAGTCGAATGCTGAAACTAAAGGTCGAAGTCAGGAAGGGGAGGGAGACATCGACAAACGGCTCGGTGCTCAGTTGAATCTTGACCGATTCAGAAACCTCCCGCACCCGGGCGAGAAGCGAAAGTTGGTCCAGGTCGGTTGTTCGATGGGAAAGCGATGCGGTCGGTCCTCCAGCACGTTCTATTTCGCCGAGGAGGTACTCGGCAATTGCCCGGTCGACGTCATCGCCACCCAGACGGGTGTTTCCATTGGTGGCCAGAACCTGAAATGTTCCCTGACTCAGCTCCAGGATGGAGAGGTCAAACGTGCCGCCGCCGAGGTCGTACACGGCAATTTTTGAGTTCTCCTTCAGCCGATCCAATCCATAAGCCAACGCGGCGGCGGTAGGCTCATTGACGATTCGTTCCACCTTCAACCCCGCTAGTTCTCCGGCACGGATGGTGGCATTTCTCTGGGCGTCATTGAAATAGGCCGGAACCGTAATCACCGCCCGACTAATTGTCTCCCCCAGCGCCGCTTCAGCATCCGCTTTCAGCTTTTTCAAGATTTCGGCCGATATTTCCTCCGGGGTCCATCGACGCCCATGGATTTCAATCGCCACCGGTCCAGCTCCTTCTGCAACGACCGAATAGGCTACCTGGGTTTCCTCAGTCCCGACATCATTCCCGCGTCGCCCCATGAACCGCTTGATCGAATAGACGGTTTCACGCGGCTTGAGAACCCGGACCCGATTGGCCTGACGTCCGACAACCGGTGTCGCACCGTTTTCCTGAAAGTAGACCACTGATGGCGTTAAACGTTGGCCTTCGGAATCGGCGAGGACATAGGGAATACCACTGTCCACAATCGCCACCAGAGAATTGGTGGTGCCAAGATCGATGCCGACGATTTTACTCATTGGGTGAAATTGGGGGACGTCCATGAAGGCCGCAAGCCGGTTAACGAGTAGTAGAAGCGACGTGTCGCCGCATACCGCAGAGTAGAAGCGGCGTCTCGCCGCTTACCGAAAAGTCGCCGCCCCGTCTCGCCGCTTACCGAGAAGAGGCAGAAGTCCGAAAAGGATTCGGCGGTTCTTTGGCAACCTCCTTGGGGCACCTGGGGCGTTCGATGATGGACCAAAGCACCCAGGCCATCCAGACCAGCAAGTGGCCTACGGCACACCCCGCCAGACCGACCAAATGTAGCCAATTCCGACTATATCCCCACAACCCCAGGTTCAGAAGAAGGGCTGCGGGTACCCAGCATACAAGTCCAAGACGCCACGCACCGGGGAAGCTTAGGCTCCGATTGGCCAGTAAACCAATGAGCCAGACCGGCAGGGCCATCACCGTTGCCCCCGCCCATCCCAACGAGGCAAAGAAGCCAAAAAGGGCCGTTATTGTCACAACCGCAATCGCCCAAAACCACGCTTCCCATGCGGCCCGCCCGGCTACCCGGTCCAATCCCACCACCAGTTCATTCGGGTAGACCAAACTTAAGTGGCCGGTCAAGCCGTTGATTCGCAGTTCTGCCGGTCGGAACTCCATTTGGAGGTCCGCCACTTGTCCCGGCGAACTGTGCCCGGTTGGGTTCACCGCTACACCAAATTGGGGTGTCTCCCCGAGGACGACGCTCTCACGGTCCGGCCAGGTAAAATGTCCCGCCCGAATTTCTGCCGTTGAATCTGGAAGCCTATCAACCGCCCGGATGACGGCCGGTACCCAGGATTGAGAAAGGGTCCAACTCGCAGTCCCGCAGGAGGCAATAACCATAACCAGATGGAAAACGATGGCACGAACTGAACCTGCATCGGCAAATGCCGCTGCGCCTCGTCCGGTGAATGGTTGCCACGCTCCAATCCACGATTGCACTCGAGGACCCAATCCATCGGGCTCTACGGGGATGGAGTTGGGATTGACCACGGGGCGACCTTACTACCAAATGACAACGACCAGCAGGGAAATATCCCTTGCTGGCCGTAGTTCAAAGTCGAAAACCAGAAGCGATACGCTCCGGAAAATGGCTCAAGCCTGTTCGGTGATGCTATCCGCACCAGGCTGAGGTACGACCACCAGCGGAATCGCATAGCGCAGTTTCATCACGTCATCGACCAAAACCTCGATATAATAAACCCCCGCTGCGGTAAACTCGACCTGTCCAAACATGCTTACATTGGTGACGTTTTGAACGGGATCGGGCAACGACAGTTTGGCGCTGCTCTTCCGCAGGACCGTGGTCCCGTCGGTTCCGAGAAGTCTGACCTGTTCGGTGAAATTTCCTTTGCCGGCCGTCCAGCGGTTAACCACGCAAAGCTTGGGAGCAACAACCGGGACTCCTGGGACGCGGATTAGCCCAATTACTCCAAGGAGAATCAGGTTACCGCTCGCTTCTTGGCGAATGTCGTCGCATAGGAGGGAGCATTGAAGGTCAGGGAGAATTCGATTAGGCGTCATGAGTCGGCTTAAGATTTCAGCCCGAACCGGTTCGGTCAAAAGATTTCCCGGGCTCATCAAAGCCACCCATGGTTTTCCACTCCCAAAGAATCGTTGGAGGCAGTCCGAACCACGCCCACCACGCAAGTTATCCTTCGCGTGACCCCGAGCGCCTTGGATAGGATGCTGCTGCCCAATAGGTCGTTCTCCATCGATGTAACATGCTGCCGGTAAAATAGATGTGAATCCAAAATGAAACTCATTGACCTGAATAGGGAGAGCCTCGGCTTCGTCAAGAGTAAATGCTTGTGAAAAATTTCACGAGTAGGCTTGACCCGAAGGGGTCGGGTGATAGCGTCTTTGTAGAAACTCGGAAGTATTGCAATTCGGTCTATGAAAAATTCTCTCGTTCTGGTGTCGGCGGGTATCGTGCTCGCCGGTTCGCTTCGCGGTGCGGAAATCTCTGGCCAAGTCGTTGTGACTGGAACTCCTCCTGCCCCAAAGGAAATAACCGCAGCCTCCGCCGATGTGAATTGCGGTAAGCTTCGAACGGAACCAGCCTTGACCCGGACCTACGTGGTCAGCAAGGACGGCGGATTGGCCAACGTGGTGGTCTACTTGAAGTCCGGTTTGAGCGGCAAAACTTTTCCCGCCCCCCAGGACCCGATTCTGATCGACCAAAAAGGTTGCATGTATGAACCGTACGTCTCAGCGGCGATGGTTGGTCAGAAGATCAACATTCGCAACTCGGACCCCGTCATGCACAATGTCAACGCAGGAACGCCCAAGAACAACAAGGGCTTCAACTTCAGCCAAGTCACCGCTGGACAAGTTAATCCTCGCGTCTTTGACAATCCCGAACTCGGTATCAAGCTGATTTGCAACGTCCACAGTTGGATGGTTGCGTACGTTTCCGTTCTCGATAATCCCTTTTTTGCGGTGACTGATAAGGATGGCAAATTCACCATCAAGGGCGACCTTCCCGATGGAAAATACACCTTTGAAGCCTTCCATCAGAAGGCTGGAGCCACCACTCAGGAGATAGAAGTCAAGGGTGGACAGGCCACCGGCAAGTTTACTCTAGAAGTTAAGCAGTAAGTTTCCAATGGAGGCCAGCGGAACCGACGATGGGCGTCCTCGGTTCCGAAATCCCAGGCTTCGGAATTCCCTGTGTCCTTCGTGGTACAATCAGCTCAAAAAACCCCATCCGGCGAGGTCGATCCCTACCAGCAAACGTTGGTGGCAGTTTCGGTTTTTACGACGTTGGCGACTTTGGCCTTGGTTAGTGTCGGGGGCCTGGTTACCAGCAAAGGAGTCGGAATGTCGGTACCCGATTGGCCGACGAGCTACGGCTACAACATGTTTCTTTTCCCACCTTCGCTTTGGAAGGGTGGGGTTTTTGACGAACACGTTCATCGTCTCCTAGCCAGCTTTGTTGGCCTGATGACCTTTGGTTTGGCCAGTCTTTTGCAATGGAAGAGCCGCGAACGGTTGATGCGTCGGTTGGGCTGGCTTGCTTTCGGCTTGGTGGTCTTTCAAGGGCTTTTAGGCGGACTCCGCGTGGTTCTCGATCGGCAGGCGTTGTTGGGAACGACCCTCGGCACGGTTTTTGGGCTGGCACATGCCTGTATCGGGCAGTCCTTTTTTGTTCTTTTGGCCAGTATCACTCTTCGCCTCTCACGTCCGTGGCGCGGTTTTTCGAAAGGCCCATCCCTCGTCGGTTTTCAATGGCTGCGATGGGCATTCCCATTGGCCACCGCCTTGATTTTTCTCCAGTTGGTACTGGGTGCGTCGATGCGCCATCAACATGCTGGTCTTGCCATTTACGATTTCCCCATGGCTTATGGTCGCTGGTGGCCAGCTACCGACTCCGAATCTCTGTTTCGGTACAATCAACTCCGCCCAGATGAGTCTACCGTGACCGCTGCACAAATCTACCTCCAGATGTTCCACCGTATCGGAGCCATGGCTACCTTGATTATGGTCGCTATTTGTGGTTATTCAGGTTGGAGGGCCTTTCGGGATATCTCTTTCCTGCGCCGCGCCTGCCTCCTGTGGATTTTTGTTCTCGCCATCCAAGCCGCTCTTGGGATAGCCACAGTCCTATATAACAAACCGGCAGATGTGGCTACCGCCCACGTTGCGGTAGGTGCGGTTTCGTTGGCTTGTGGTACCATCCTTTCACTTTGCGCTTGGCGGTTGGTGGCTACCTCACAGGTCCGTGTGCACCAGCCTGTTCGCGGATGGCCCGCTCCACGAACGGTTTAGGAAAGGGAATTTACGACTTTGAGAGCAGCCGTCACAACGTTGGATACAGCACCTTTGGCCACGAGCAAGGGTTGGATTTCGATCTGGATGGAACTGATCAAGGCTCGGTTAACCTTGCTGGTGGTCCTGACCACTTGGGTCGGTTTCTACCTCGGGTCCGGGACTACGGTCGATTTTTTCCTGATGCTTCATACCGTCGGCGGGACGGGGTTGCTGGCCGCCGGAGCGGCAATACTCAATCAGGTTCTGGAACGCGACTTTGACGGTCAGATGGACCGGACCGCTGGACGCCCGTTGCCTGCGGGTCATCTTTCTCCACAAACCGCCCTTGTTTCGGGGGTGATCGTCTCCATTGGAGGCTTGGCTTGGCTACTGTTCGCAGTCAGCCCCCTGGTTGCCTGTCTCGGGGCGATTACGTTGGCGACCTATATTTTTGTCTACACACCCCTGAAGCGAGTCACCACTCTCAATACCGTCGTTGGTGCAATTCCAGGTGCTCTACCCCCCCTGCTGGGTTGGTGTGCGGCTTCGGGTGGATGGGGTGCTCCCGGGTGGTCCTTGTTCGCTATCTTGTTTTTTTGGCAACTTCCCCATTTTTTGGCCATTTCCTGGATATATCGGCGCGATTATTCGAGCGCAGGGTTTAGAATGCTCTCCGGAATCGATGCAGATGGACGCAAATCTGCCGCATCGGCAGTTAGAAACACGCTTGCCTTGTGCGTGATTAGCCTATTCCCCTTTGCCTTGCGAATGAATGGCCCTTTCTACCTGGCGGGAGCAATTGTGTTGGGAGCCGGTTTCCTGTACGCGTCCATCCGTTTTGCCAACAACCGATCCACCCTCCTGGCCCGGCAGTTGTTTTTCGCCAGTATCATTTACCTGCCCCTTTTGCTTGTTCTGTTGGTGGCCGACAAGCGCAACCCGACCGCTGCTGATTCTTCGCTATCCAGCCTAAGTCAGCCTGTTTCATCAGCCTCCCAATAATCCGTGAATATCAACCACCCCTCGAAACTTTTGACCGCTTTCCAATCTTGATTCGTCCATGAACACCTCCACCGCACACGCTCCAGCTCATCCGACGGCGGCCGCCCATGCCGACGCGCACGAACATCACGAGCCGGGTTTCTGGCAGAAGTACATTTTCTCAACCGACCACAAAGTCATCGGCATCCAATATGCCCTGACCTCGCTCTTATTTCTGTTTTTCGGTTTCTTGTTAATGCTCGCCATGCGGGCTCAGTTGGCGAATCCGGGCCAACCGATTCCTCTGATTGGCCATGCCCTTCAATCGGTCCTCGGCGACGACATGGCCAACAACGGCGTGATGCAGGCCGACCTTTACAACGTGTTTGGGGCCATGCATGGCACCATCATGGTGTTCTTGGCCATCGTGCCCATCCTGTTCGGTGCCTTTGGAAATTACGTGACTCCGCTTCAAATCGGAGCACCCGATATGGCCTTCCCTCGATTGAATATGGCCAGTTTCCACCTCTACTTTCTCGGCGGTATTGTCATGCTCGCCAGTTTCTTTATCCCCGGCGGTGCCGCCAAATCGGGTTGGACCAGTTATTCTCCACTAGCAACGATTAACGACCCCGTTCACGTCATCAATGGGCAGACCCTTTGGCTGGTCGGCATGGTATTGTTGATTACTTCGTCGCTTCTGGGTGCGGTAAACTTCATCACCACCATCATCCAATTGCGTGCCAAAGGCATGACCTGGATGCGGATGCCCTTCTTCGTTTGGGCTCAGTTCGTCACCGCATTCCTCTTGCTCTTGGCATTCCCTCCTCTGGAAGCCGCCGGTATCATGCAATTGGTGGATAACGTACTGAAAACGTCCTTCTTTCTGCCTTCAGGCTTGGTTGTGAATGGACAGCAGTTAGCGGTTTCAGGTGGTGGCAGTCCCTTGCTCTGGCAGCATCTGTTTTGGTTCCTGGCGCACCCCGAAGTTTACGTCCTGATTCTGCCGGCCATGGGAATCGTCAGTGAGGTGATCGCCAACAACACCCGCAAGCCACTCTGGGGCTATAAGTCATTGGTTTACGCCTCTCTCTCCATCGGTTTCCTCGCCTTCATCGTGTGGGCTCATCACATGTACTTGACCGGCATGGGCACTCGGATTTCGACCTTCTTCCAGACCACCACGATGATGATCTCGATTCCGTCGGTCATCATTTTAACCGCGTTGTTTATCTCTCTTTGGGGCGGTTCGATACGCTTCAACACCCCCATGCTCTTCGCGCTAGCCTTCCTGCCGATGTTTGGTATCGGAGGGCTCACCGGGTTGCCGCTGGGATTCAATGCCTCCGATATCATCCTGCACGATTCCTACTACGTCATCGCTCACTTCCATTACGTAGTAGCGCCCGGAACCATTTTCGGGATTTTCGCCGGGATCTATTTTTGGTTTCCCAAGGCAACCGGACGGTTCATGAACGAGACCCTCGGCAAGATCCATTTTGTCGGTTCCCTGATCTGCATGAATCTCATTTTCGCACCTATGTTTATCCAGGGCCTTCACGGAATGAGCCGACGGATGTACGATGGCGGAACGACTTACTTTGGTAGCGGTGTCGGTCTCGACCCCGAAATCCTCCACCTCAATACGTTCATTACCCACGCAGCCGCTGCATTGGGTTTCTTTCAATTGTTTTTCATCGTCAACTTCTTCGTCAGCATGGTCGGTGGCAAGCGGGTAACTTCAGACAATCCATGGCAGGCCACCACTCTGGATTGGCAAACCCCGACACCGCCACCTCACGGAAATTTCACCACTGAACCGATTGCCCTCCGCGGCCCGTACGAATACAGCGTCCCCGGTGCCAAAGTGGACTTCACTCCGCAAAATCAAGTCATCTGACGCGACCTATTGCGACCTTTTACTCTGACCCATTGCATTCATGGAAATCCCGTACACGGTAAAACCCCGTCCTGATACTGGCCTGTACAATGCCAAAGTAGGCATCTGGCTGTTCCTAGCCTCCGAGGTCATGTTGTTTGGGGCTTTGTTCTCCTCGTACATCCTCCTGCGCGTCGGAGCACCCGATGGCTTCTGGCCGGATGTTGCCACCGGCTGGCCCCATGGGTTGCTTAATATCCCGATCGGAACATTTAACACGGCGGTGCTCATTGCATCCTCCGTGACCGTTGTCATGGCCTGGGCCGCTTTGAAGGCGGGAAATTTTGCCAAGTTCAAAGGCTTCATGATTTTTACCGTTTTGTGCGCCTTTTCGTTCCTGGGAATCAAAAGCTACGAATACAACGAAAAGTTCACCCACTATGTCGTTCGCATGAAGGACGGCACCGCTGTGACTGGTCACTTCGACCACGAGTTCTTGCATGGATTCCTGGAAAAAGCCAATGACCGGCGGGAAAAGAAAAATGTCGAATTGAGGGAGATTAATGCCAAGGCAAAGGCGGAAGGCAAATCGGAAAAGGACCTTTTGCCCCATTTGAGCAACCGGTTCCTGACGCTCGATAAGTTCTCCGAAGAGAGCACCGAGTCGGTCAAGATGCTGGTCGATATCCCCTCCGCGTTTCGCTACCCCGTAGGGACCAAGCCCGTGGCCGTAGAAGCAACGGCCAAGGATGGTGAACACGCCGAGCCCGGTGGACATGTCGAAAAGGAAATTAAGCTGGCCGACGTCCAGAGTCTCGCCGCATTCATCCCGTCCACGGCTACCTTCTTTGCCATCTATTTTACCATGACCGCACTTCACGGTCTGCACGTTCTCGGGGGTGCCCTGATACTGGGTTACTTTGCCTTCTTCGGGAAAAAGATGTGGAAAGAAGAACCGGAGCGTTTGACCAATCGTGTCGAGGTTGCAGGTCTATTCTGGCACTTCGTCGACTTGGTCTGGATTTTCCTCTTCCCCGTGGTCTATCTGCTCTAACCCCGTACCTAACTTTCCTATGAGCACTCCTACTTCGGCAACGGCTCCCGCTCCTGCGGCAGGTCATGACCATTCTCACGACTCCGGCCATGGCCATTCCCATTCAGAAGGCCATGACCATGATGACCACGCCAGTCACATTCGCCTTTACTGGTCAGTTGGCGCGGCCCTCTTGGTTGGAACGGTTGTGACCGTTCTTGCCCGTCATCTTGAATTCAATAGCGTCTATTTGACCGTCGCCGTGGCACTCTTTATTGCCACCATCAAAGCTTTCCTGGTGGCAGGCTATTTCATGCACCTCCTGTCGGAGAAGAAGACGATATACCTGATTATGGTCACCACCGCGGCCTTCTTTGTCGGGTTGGTCGGCCTTATCATGTGGAGTAATTCGGATTTGCCCCGCGATTCCCAATACAAGACCCACTATGTCCCTTAAATCCTTCCATCTGGTATTTCTCGTCGCTTCCGTGGTCTTGGCCCTGTTTTTAGCCGCCTTTGGTTTCGACCAATACCGTCAATCAGGCAGTCAAGCGGCGTTGCTCGGTGCGATTTCCAGTGCCTTGGCTGCGGTGACCCTGGTCATTTATGGGCGATATTTCCTGCGAAAGCTCCGGCATATTAGCTATCTATGAAACGTGTCCTTGCCTTGGTGATTCTCGCGGCGAACGCCATCCACCCGTCGTCCGCTCTAGGCTGTGCGGCCTGTTTCGGTGCCTCGGATTCTCCCATGGCGCATGGCATGAATTGGGGTATCGCCGTTTTACTCGGCGTTATTTCAACCATGCTCGCTTTGGTCGCCTCGTTTTTCGTTTTTGTGATCCGGCGTGAACGCAGTCTTGCCGCGCCGGAAATCGTCGGCTCTACCCCCGTGGCCCCGGACCGTTCCGCCTGAACCCCAATATTTTCTTCCATGGATTCCCTTAAGTCCCTGCTGCAACTTCCTGAAGTAGCCTCCGCTCATGGCGAAGGATTGGATACCCTCCTGCTTTACGTCCATCTGCTGATGGCCTCTCTCTTCGTTGGATGGTTTTCCTATTTCGTTTACACCGTTTTCAGATTCCGGAAATCCGCCAATCCCAAAGCGGATTATGTCGGTGCTCGCTCCCATTTTTCCTCCTATGCCGAAGTGGCTGTGGCAGGTATCGAAGGCCTCTTGCTTCTGGGCTTTGCCGTCCCACTGTGGTCCAAGGCGGTCGACAAACTTCCCGATCCCAAGAAAACCTTGGACATCCAGATCATGGCGCAGCAGTTCCAGTGGAACGCGCACTACAAAGGAGCGGATAATCTTTGGGG
>CAILNN010000262.1 GCA_903835555.1 uncultured Verrucomicrobiota bacterium | reverse complement strand
TTATGTCCATAACTCAATGGCCACGTTTTCTCGACAAAATCGGTGGCATAGGCGGCTGCTGACCATTCGTGACCATCGGCACTGACTTCGCCATCCACATAAAAATTGTCGAGCAAGACGAATTCCCGGGCCAGCTCATGGTGATTGGGAGTGATATTCTCGCCAAAAAGACAAAGCGATGGATCGCCATTTCCCTCGGGAAGATCGCCGAGAACCTGATCGTAGGTACGATTTTCCTTAATAACATAGATAACATATCGGATGGGGGATCGTCCACCGACGCGAGACGGTATCGGGTTCCCGTCCGATCGATGCGGATTCACTTCTGGGGTGTTTCGAGGGGTGCAGCGATAGGCACGTTCGGTGTATTGCTTCAGTTTTTCCGACCATGCTTCCGGACGTTCCGGGATCGGAATCAAACTCAAGGTACCCTGCATCAGGCTACCAATGTATTCTGTGACCGATTCGGGGAGTTCCCGGCCCGGTTGGGGGCCATGTCGGTTGGCTTTCGAGGTGATCCCCTTTCCGTTGGCCACGAGCAGATATCGGCCATCGGGTGTCACCCGCACCGAGGTCGGGTACCAACCCACGGGTATAAACCCCAAAGAGCGACTTTTTCCCGGGGAGGTGACATCAAACACCGCGACGTTGTTATTACCGGCGTTGGCGATGAACAATTGGTGCTGATCCGGTGTAAGAGCGAGGGAATTAGGGGTGCAGCCTGGGCGATCCGCCGCTTGTATAGAGGCCGAAAGGGTCTCAACGACCCTGCCAGACTCGGTGTCGAGAATGGTCACGGTATTGAGCGATGCATTGGCAACGAAGAGCCATCGAGCGTCTTTGGAGAGCACCATTTCGCAGGGATGGTCGCCGGTCTTCCATTGAGCCACGAGATTTCCGGACTTGATATCAAGAACAGCAACCGAAGCTGCGTTCCAAAGGCTCACGAACATGCGTCCGTGGGATTCATCCAGCACGCAGGCATAAGGAAATGGGGCATCGGGCGGGATGTCATCCAGTTTGGCGGCTGAGCGTTTTTCGGCTGCCGCGAGGGCGGGATTGGAGGAGAGGCGTGTCTGGCTTAAATCAATGGCGGGCATGCCTGACTTCAGGGGCCAAAGATTAAGTGCTTTTCTAAGACTCAAGTCGGCCACCACTAAATCCTGCCCGTAAACATTTGGGGCATATAGCCGCTCACCATCCCCACTCACGGCGATTCCCGATGGAACCCCTCTGGTCGCCGGGTCACGCAACGCAATTTCCTGGTGCGCCCCGAATTGACCGGCATCAAAAGCAAATTCGTGGATGACCTCGGCTCCGGCACCGCTGGCATAAACCCGATGCCCATCTGGCGAAAAGGCCACACCGTAAAATGTCTCCGGTAATTGCGCCCGGGCGATGACCTGGCCGATCGGCAGGCTGACCGAGATCAGTTCCTCGGCACTGTCACCCGCATGAAGCACGACGACAAACTTCCCACTTGGATGGACGGCCATGTTTACTGGAAAATCCCCCAAGGGAACCTGCCGACCCGACGGACGCAGGGACCATTGATTCGGCAAGAGAATGGAGCCATCCACTTTGATACCCGGCAATTGCAGCGGCAGGCGAACCGGTTGCTTGGCTTGGAGGCCAGGGATGGCCCAGCAAAGGCCAAGAAAGCAAATCACGCGGATTGACATGGCGAGAGTCTTGTCTATCTGTCGCCCCCAAGCCAAGCAACGTTCCCACGAACTCACGCCCGTGAGGGCGTGAGTTCAAAATGCATTTGCCGATCTGCTGGCCAAAACAGGCGGGGGCT
>CAILNN010000261.1 GCA_903835555.1 uncultured Verrucomicrobiota bacterium | reverse complement strand
CCGGCAGGCGTTAGTCGCTTCTACCAAGGTAGATGGAAAACCTGGAAAACAAATGATGGCTTGGCGTCCGATCACGTCTTCGATGTCGTAGCTCGCAAGAACCAGCCTATCTATGCCTGCACTTTACAAGGTATATCTGAATTTAAGGGCGATCGCTGGGAAACAGTCTTTCAAACCGATGCTCGCTATTCGCCAGCCACCCCTTGGGAGGTTGCTATTCATGAAGATGGTTCGGTCATCGGATTCCTCCATCGATCAGAGTTTTTTGCCTTTCGGTCTAGCGGAGAAGCCCATTTCAAACCAATCCCCCTCCGGTTTCGTGACCTACAAGGAGTGGAGCATAGCCCTACCAACGGATACCTGACTGAAGTTCTCGTCACGCAGTCTGAAACTGGAGAGGTTTACGGTCTGCTCCGAATTCCCCGCGAAGGTGTTGTGGTTGCCCGTTTTCAAGCGGGGAGTTTTCAGCAGATTTCTCCGGCTTTCCCCAAAGATTGGGAATGGCCCGAGGATTTTAAGATGGCACCCGACGGATCGTTTTGGGTTTGCGGCTTCGACTTCCTGTTCCGATGGGTTCCCGGCGGCGAAGGATGGCACCGCTATTCGACCCTTCCCATCGCTGAGCCTATCCCTCGATTGATCGATCATCAAGGCCGAGTCTGGATTTCAGGTGATGAAGGCAATTCGCTCGTATTGCAGGGCGACCGTGTTCGTGTCGTTCATGGATTCGGTTCTCACCTTCGCTTGGACGGAAAAGGAACTGTTTGGGGATGGGCCGATAATGGACCTTTGCACGCGTCATTCGACCCCGACCGGAATTTTTCGCCCAAGTCGATGGGGCTGCAAACGGTATTCGACGTAAAGCCAGACTCCGCCGGACGTGCGTGGGCCGTTGGTTCGACGACAAACGAGACCATCGGCCTGGCCATCTTCGAGGACCACCAATGGCACCCCCTCGACCTCGAAAAACTGCTGCCCTCCCCTGGCGGATTCGGACTAACGGAAATCGAGCCCAACCCCGCCGGGGGCATGTGGGGAATCGTGACAAATGATTCAGGTTATGGCATTATGCGATTGGATGCCAATCAAGCGACACTCCTCTTTTTTGCAAAAGATACAAAAAATGAAATTCCATCGCTGGCACCAGGAAATGTTAGTGACATTTGGTTGCGAACGCTCTCCCGCCTCTATCGCTTTAACGCCGATTCTTCGAATCTTGTAGAGGAAACCGGTATTAAAGCCCATGCCAGTATTGTACTTCCGCTAACAAACACCCTCGGTTGCATCTTCGAGAGTGGCGGAGGTGGAATAGATGGTTATGGTTTTCTCGTCTCCAACCGTTGGACCATCAAAGAATGCAATATTGAAGAGCGTCCGGCAATTGATCTGGTTCTGGCCCAGCGTCAGGCATCCGGATGGCCGATTCATTTGCTGTTCCATGAAGCCATTGCCATTCTGTCCCCGACCGACTTGGAACACCCTCGATTGGTTTCTTTGCCTTCAGGCACCCCATCGCGTGGAGTGGTTGCGGACTTAAACGATGTCCTTTGGGTTGGCACACAGTTTGGATTGCTCCGCCAGGTTCTCGGGACGCATCCTCCCTTGACCGAAATTGGGTTAACCAATTTGGAATTTCGGGAGGACCGTCCAATTCCACTGCCGGTGAATGCCGTCGAATGGCGGATTCCACGTGGAACTCCACGGCATGACCGCTTTTCCTGGCGCTGGGACGGGGGACCCTTCTGCGGCCCTGAGGAACTCCCACCCAGTGGGCTGCCAATGGGCATCGTTGGGAAGGGGACTCATCAACTGGAGATCAAGGCTGTTGACGAGTCTGGTAACGAAGATGCGCAGCCCAGGCAGGTCGTGGTTCGCATCACCGGTACCCCCATCCAGGAGCGATTGTGGTTTACCCCGGCGGTCACCGCTCTTTTCGCCCTCTTAAGCATACTGTCCCTTTCGACGATGCGGGTTAATCGGCGAATGGCCGAACAAAAGGCCCATTTGGAAGAGATTGTCGCCGCGCGGACCCGCGAATTATTTGACCAAACTGAGATGGCGCGAAGCCTTGCCATCGAAGCCGTGGAATCCAGCCGTGCCAAGAGTGAGTTCTTGTCGACTGTCAGCCATGAACTCCGAACTCCTCTCAGCGGATTCCTCGGTTTTGTCCACCTCCTCCAGGAAACACATCTGGATGGCGAACAACTCGGTTACCTGGAGTTGATCAAGAAATCCGGTGATGAAGCATTTGCCGTGATTGCAAGGATTCTTAATTTTGAGCGCCTCCAAAAAGACCGAGCCTCTGTTTCCCGGGACCCATTCAATATTGAGGCCGTCTGTCGGGAGACCTTGGAATGGGTGCGCCCAGTTGCACAACGCAAGAAGTTGCAATTGATCTTGGAATCATCTCCGGAGGCACCAAGCCATTGGAATGGCGACGTCGGAAAGGTTCGACAGGTTCTCCGAGAGTTGGTCAGCAATGCAGTCAAATTTTCCAAGGAGACGACAGTCCCTGCATCAGCAGTAACCATTTCCATTCATATCGCCCAGCCAGAGGAAATGGTCGTGACCGTACGCGACAATGGAATGGGCATTCCTGCCGAACATCGGGATTTACTATTCAGACCATTTTCGCAGGGCGATGGTACCGCCAGCCGTTCGGTTTCTGGCCTTGGTCTCGGTCTCGCCATTTCACGAGAATTGGTGGTCTTGATGGGGGGACGAATTGGATACGAAAGCAAAGAAGGGCAGGGAACCCAATTCTGGTTCACTCTTCCCAAGATTTGACCGCTCATGGCTGCCACTTTCGACATTAGGCCGTGTTTTCAAAATGCATTTGCCTATCTGCTGGCCAAAACAGGCGGGGGCTTCGTTGCTCCTCGGTCACGTATATCCAAATACTCGACCGCGTCGCGCCCCGCCCCCGCCTGTTTTCGCTGGCGCATATGGACAAAGCCATTTTGAAGACACGGCCTAGTTCAATAAAATCGGGAAACGTCACTCAAAACGCTCATGATAGTGTTTGACCCTCGTGCCAATATCCCCCGTCTTTTCCAGAGCCGCCGGGTTGGTTGGCTCTGGTATTTTTCGCTTCTCGCCTGGTTGCGAGTTACGGCGGCGGATGGATTTCAAATCCTATCCCCAGAACCATTGCCACCGCCGTTCCCCGCTCCCGAATGGAGCGCCCAATCTTTTGCTGAGTCCGCAGGGTTGGACCATCGCTTTGTATTCTCCCTGGCTTTCGAGCCAAGTGGGACCCTGTGGGTTGCAACTTCCGATGGGCTCTACCGCTACGATGGCTACAATTGGCAACGTTTTTCCCATGAGGATGGTCTCCCAAGTGATTTCATTCGCTGCGTCACCTACCTAAAGAACGGCGAGCTTTGGGTCGGAACCGACCATGGTGCCGGGGTCTTTGATGGGAAACAATTCGATGACCGGGGTAGTCGTCTGGGGTTGCCGGGACCCAGTGTCCGACGCATTTATGAGGCGTCTGATGGCGAGCTCTGGTTTGGTTGTGATCCAGTTCCCGATGGTACCCAACCGTCCGGCATCGCTCGCTTGTCTCACGGACGGTGGTCCCAATGGGGTGTCAGTGACGGATTGCCTGGGGATCACATACTCTCCGTCTTCGAAACCAAATCACACCATATTCTGGCTTGTACCTTTAGTGGATTGGCTGAACTCCGCGGAGGGCGGTGGGTGACACGCTATCACGCCTCAAGCTATGTCTATTCGGATTCTCCATGGCAATTGGCTGAGACGGTCGCCGGAGAAATACTCGGTTTCCTCGGCAATCAACCGGAAATGGTTCGGAATTTCGGCAATAGGTTTTCCATTACGCCGATCCGCTTCCTTCCCATCGATCGCTTCAACCGAAATGAAGCGGTGACTCTCTCCGCAAACGTCCAGGTATGCACAGCCCGATCGGGTGACGTGTATGGCCTCGTTCAAACGAGCAGTGGCACTGTCATCGCCCGATGGGAAGACGGCCTGTTTCATCAGGTCTCCCCCAGTTTGTGTCCCGCTTGGATATGGGCTGAAGATTTTAAAGAGGCACCGGATGGCTCTTTCTGGATGGCGGGGGCGCGAACGCTCGCCCGTTGGGTGCCGGGAGGTGCCGAGTGGCGGATGCAACTCTCTATCGGGAAGCCGCGACTGATTGATGGGTACGGACGAATTTGGTGTACGGTCACCAACGGGGTCCAGATCATCGATGGCCAATCGGTCCTCCAATGGCAAGGATTTGGTCCTCTCTTACGAAGAGACTCTCAAGGCGATGTTTGGAGCTGCGGGCCGAATCAAGTGCTTCGGCATTCCCTTCATCCGGAAATCGCTATTGGTCCCGATACGACCGGCATCTCGAGCTATGAGGGAATTCATGCTGAATCTCAAGGACGGTCTTGGTTTGGTGGCCAAAACGGGACCAATGGGTACGCTCTGGCTTTTTTTGATCACGAAGGATGGCATCGCCTCAGCCTTTCCCCACTCGGTTCCTACGGTATCGTGGATTACACCACCGACCCCCAAGGCTGGATTTGGACCATAACTCGCCGTGGGAGCACCCGCGACTATCAATTGGCCCATTTCGACGGGGTTAATTGGAAGACCTTTCCCCTTCCCACGGAATTTTGGTCAGATGCACCCACAGTTTCCGCTGATCTTTCGGGGCATGTCTGGTTGACTGGCAATTCAGCCCTGTATCGTTGGAACCCGACCAACCAACTACCGGAATTGGACCCTCGATTTCGTGGGACTGTCAGCCTGTTTCTTCCCCATCCGTCCATGGTCGGATTTGCCTTTGATGGTCGGGCTGGCGGTAGTATTGGATATGGCTTTCGCAGTCCCTCGGATTGGAAATATTATTCCGCCGACCTGCGGGAAGAGCTGGACGACTATCCTGCTCCCTATCAACGGCAATCGAAAGGAATGCCTCTTTACCTCGCCTTGAAAGAGGGAATTGCCCGCATCAATCCCAACCTCGTGGAGTTTCCCGAATTTATTACCCTTCCGCCCGGTATTTGGGCTCGCGGTGTCGTAGCAAATCAAAAGGGGGAACTTTGGGTCTCAACCACTGGCCCCACCTTGCATTACATCCCTACGGATCACGCGCCCCGGACATCCATCCTTTGGAACGACGAAATCGTTCGGCGTGACGGGGAATTGGAGATGAGGGCCGAGGTAAAGGAGTGGATGACGCCGACTCCGAATGCCCGCCAAAACCGTCTTCTTTGGTCTTTGGATGGAGGAGAATGGCAAACGACCAATCGGCTTCCCGAACTGACCATTCCCGTGCGAACTCTAAAGACCGGTGGCCACCGCCTTCTGGTCAAGAGCCAGAATGAAGCCGGCAATCGTGAAGCAGACTCACGGGTAATTACGTTCCAAGTCACGGGCATTCCTCTTCAAGAACGTCCTTGGTTTACTCCTTTGGTGACGGTCGTGATTCTGTCTTTGAGCGTGCTTTCCTCGATTGCCTTCAATGCTCGTCGGCAACTCGCAGCCCAAAAGCGGGACCTGGAAAAGATAGTCACCTTGCGTACCCGACAACTGCAGCGGAAAGCAGCCGAAGCAGAACGGTTGGCTCTGGATGCAGAGCGCTTGGCGGTAGAAGCAGCGGTGGCGGGTCGCGCCAAAACCGAATTCCTCTCGACCGTCAGCCACGAGATGCGCACGCCGATGAATGGCTTCATCGGCTTCACCGACTTGTTGAGAAGCACCCGTCTCAACGACGAGCAACGTGAGTATGTCCAAAATATTGATGACTGCGGACGTCGTCTGATGGAGATGGTCAACCGAATCCTGGAATTCAATCATTTCAGTCGCGATCCCATCGCCTTGAAACTGATTCCATTTAATCTTCAACTTCTCTGCCATGAAATCGTGGCAGATCAAACATCTTCAGCGCAAAAGAAGGGTTTGATCCTGCAATTGGATTATCCACCCGATGTTCCTGCGGAATGGCGATCAGACTCCCAGCGTGTTCGTCAGGTACTTGCACACTTGATGGAAAACGCCATCAAGTTCACCGATCGAGGTGGAGTCAAAATCTCCGTTCGTGCCACCGGACCCGCTCTGCTCCACCTTTCCGTGGAGGACACCGGAATTGGAATTTCCCCCGAAAAAAAACCTCTACTGTTTAAACAATTCGGCCAGGCCGACAGTTCCACCACCCGTGTTCACCAGGGCCTTGGCCTCGGACTAGCCCTCTGCCAGCAAATCGTCTTTTTCCTCGGAGGCAACATCGGCTTCAAGAGCGAGGAGGGACTCGGTTCCACCTTTTGGTTTACTCTTCCCAAGCAATAAGAACATTTTTCAAATTTGAGGCAGGAGAGCCAGGCATGGCACTTGCGTCTTGGTCGAGACGCTTCCAAACAAAAGCTTTTCCTCCAACGCTTACAATCCACATGTAACATATTGAATAAGAGCAAGATCAGTAGGGAGAGAGGCCGCCCCGTAGCGCAGGCTTTCCAGCCTGCCGTATCGCAGGTCTCCACACCCAATGCCGCTAGGAAATGGGTTTAGTATTGGGAGAAGTAGCGAGATTGTCCCTATAATCGAGGATTATTGCAGGACCGGTAGCGTAGAGGATTTCTTCGATGCGACGACCGTTAGCCAAGGCATTTTGGATGGTGGGGACCAAGTCCAAAGGGACGTAGATGCACCGACGTTTACCATTGTGGGTATAGGTCAATTGCCAGGCGGAGTGTTTGTCGCCTCGTTGGCAAGCGGGGCAGTTTTTGCGGATGCAGGGTTTGAACACCTCGGAGAGGGAGCCTTTAAGAGCGGGCCAGAGGTGGTGTAATTGTTTTTCCCAATTGGCTTGCGTAAGCTGTGGCATTTTACGTATGTGTTATAACATGCATACAACAAATCCTCCCTTTTTCCAAGCTCAAAACCTCCGCGACTCAGCTTCCTCAGTCCTTCGGGATTCCCTTTGCGAGCGTTTCTCGTCGGCTCAAATTGCCGAGCGTTTCCGCCAGCTCTTTTGCCCTGTGCTATTGGCGCGGTGGTATGAAGAGCTGGCGCCAAGCACCTTTTATGGGGAGCGCGACAGCCGGTACAGCAGTCGCTCGATGCAGTAGCGGTCGAGCAGCTCGCCATTCGGCTGCCCACTGGCGTGAGCCATTTGGAGCAGTCGTTGTCGCACCGATGCAGCAACGTTTCGGAGCGGCTTATTCATTGGACGACGGCCTCCAGATACGGACGGATGACGTTGGAGACGCGGCAAATCTTTGCAAATCGCCATAGTTCATCAGCAGTCGCCTTGCGTGTACGCCAGGCATCGCGCAGCGCTTCAAGAGCGACACTGGTACCGATCTGGTTCCGGAACTTGAAGCAGTCCGCTACCGTTTTGGCGGCGGAATAGACACGCACAGTCACCCCTTCGATCTGGTGCTCTTCAACTCCTTCGGTGAACGATTGCACCGACAGGCGAACGACCTTCAAGCGGACGGAATCCATGCGGGGCGTCCAGGCATCCCGAGATACGGCGATCCAAACCTCCGAGGGGGTTTCGGTGGTCAGTTCGTGAAAGCGCAACGCGGACAGCAGGCACACTACCGCGCGAGGGGACTGTCGAGCGACCTCCGCTAGCGTCCGGTTCGGATCGGGGGAAATCAGGGCAGACTGGTACAAACCCCGGCCGCTTCGCTCCCAGAGCCCAGTCTCGACCAGCTCGGTGAGGTAACGGCGCGGCACACCATTCCGCTCGAAATCGCGGGTGCGAAGCACCGCGAATCGGGCGGCCAATGTACGAGCGGTTTCACGGATATTCTCTGCCATACTCAATAGTACAACTCATTCACAGATACTGACAAGTGGCGATGTTTTGTTTGATCACGGACCTGGCTTTCGCTCGTCCTTAGCCGTAAAGCCCAGTCTGCCTTTCCGGGTCTCGATGAATTTCAATCCACCAGCCGAGGTCCCGGTCGCCCCAATCCTTTTCAAAAACAGAAAGATACCGCCAGGTGGGGAACATTGCCTGAAGAATCGCCACCATCCGGCAGGCCGCACTTTCATCACGGATTCCACCGACACCCAACCCAAACTCCTCGTGCAGAAGGTCGATGGTCGTGTAGTCAGCCAGCCATTCAAAGCCGTGCTGTGCAAGGCGCTCCGATGCGATCCAGCGGTGTTCGAACAGTTCCGTGTGAAAGGTGAGGTTCATCGTTGCTACTCCGGGCACTTGATTCTTCCAATCGTCGTGACCGACGGTAATCGCCCGACAGTGGCGACCAAAACAGGGACTCGGTGGGTTTGCCGGTGATTGCATAGGGATACATGAGGAATCCCGGACGGCCCCTATCCACTCCGAAGACCAGCCAGCCACGATCCTGATTCCGCAGATTGGCTTCATTGGAAAGCGCGGAAAAATACTTTCCAATGTCGGATGTCGAGTAGGAGTCGCCGACATTCTTGAACTCAACGACTTCGTTCTCCCATTCTGCCATCAGTCGCAGAAGCAAACCGTTCAGGTCGTCGAGCTTCATAGCCTCGAATGACTTTGTCTCCGTGGTAGGGGACCAGAGCTTGAAAACCTGCTCCACATGAATCTCCGGGCTGGCGCTATCGTATCCCGGGCGGATGGGAGGATTAAATTCACGTTGACTCCACTCGTGACCACATTATTTGACACCTAGTTTTTGTAGGCTGCCCAGGCGCTTTACACAATACTTTGCAAGCCACCATCTGAAACCTATTCGTTGCCTACCCCTTTTGTAGTGCAGACCTAGCCGATCAGTTGCCTGCAAATGAACCACTTCCACAAGTTTTGCACTCGAATCCGCCAAGTCGGGCAGCCGATCGATGGGCCATTCAAGCCTTCTCCATCACTTCCAGCGCAGGGTTCCAATCGGCGTCGGGTTTTTCCAGAAACAACCTGACTGCGGTCAACGAGGTACCCCAGGCGTGGGACAACGGAGCCGTCACCGCGTCTTCAGGCGTGGAAGGGACTGGCAGCCGCTGCTCGACCGCCAAGGCGCTGGCGACGGAATGGATCGCCTCAAGTAAGGGCCGTCGACATTCCTCTCCAAAGCCGGATTCGCCCAAGACACGCGCCAGCTTGAGTTTGCGCGTCGCGTGTTCCCGCAAGGCTTTCGCTTTGGCCAGTTCCGCCGGTGTAAGTGGCACCACCTCCGAGCCAGTTCGGCTGGCTGGAAGCGGGCGACAAGCCCGGGTCGTGAGCGTCATCAGACCGGCCGCTATCATCCGCTTCATCGCCTCGTCAGTAGTCCGGTCGATCACCTCCAGCAGCACGGGAGCGAGCGGGTCGCTCTTTCCCGGACCGTACAATTCTGAATAGACTGCTTTGAGCGCTTCGCCCCACCGCCCTGAATCCCGCTCCACGACGACGACGAGAACGGTTCCCGGACCCGCCTGAGGGAACCGCTCCTCACAACGCACGAACCCGTCGCCAACCCGTTGCGCCGCAAGTTCGGCGAAGGCCAGGCTTTTGTCGGCGGGCAGGGATGGCTTCTGGGGCTTCAACCCGCCAGGCCGACGTCCGTCTTTCACAGCAAGCAACTGCTGCAGCCGCTCCACGAATGCCTGGCGACCAGCGCTTAACTTGATCGACTTCGCCCCGCCGAGTTTATCCAGAACACTCGATGCCAAAGTCTGTTTGAGCGCCAGAGTCTCAAGCATCCGGTGCTCGATGGTGTTTTCGGAGATTAGATTGATCACCGTGACCGGTCGGGTCTGGTTCTTCCGCCAAGCCCGGGCGATGCGCTGCTCCAACTTTGCTGGGTTCCACGGGAGGTCGCAGTTGATCACGACGCTGGCGACTTGGAGGTTGAGTCCGGTGGCCCCCGCGTCGGTGCTCAAAAACACCCGGCATTTCGGGTCATCCTTAAAAGCGTTGATCTCTGCCCTCCGTTTTTGTTGCGGCACGGAGCCGGTATGCCAAGCGAAGCCCATTCTTAGCGACCGGCAGCATTCCCGAACCAATTCAAGCATCCGCTCCCATTCGGAGAAGACGATTACTTTCGCATCGTTCGCGGCGCTCTCCTCGAGAATCTTCTCCAACTCGGCCAGCTTCGGGCAGGTGCGGTCGTCGGGGTTCAGGATGTACGTGGTATCGCAAATCATGCGCATCATCGCCAGTTCGCGCATGAGTTTGTCCTGTTCCTGTTTCGTCAAAGGTCGCCTTCTCGCGATAGAACCAAGCTTGACGACCTCGGCTTCGTGGGCATCGTAATCCTGTTTCTGCGTTTCACCCAAGGGAACGAAGTGGTTGCGATCCGTCCGCACAGGCAGCTCGGTCTCTACATCAGCCTTCCGGCGGCGGAGCATGAACGGTTTAATCCGCTCGTGAAGGCGATCCAGGTTCTTAAATCCCTCGGGACGCCCTCGATCGTCCAGGTCGTAATACTCTCGGTTGAAGCGAAATAGCGGTCCGAGCACCCCGGGGTCCAGGAAGTCCATCAGGGAGTGCAGCTCGTCGATTCGATTCTCGATAGGAGTGCCGGTGAGCACGAAGGCGAATCGGCTGCGCAACCGCTTGATCGCCTGGGCCGTTTTGGTGTCCCAGTTCTTGATTCGCTGCGCTTCGTCAAGCACCACGATGTCAGGTGCCAACCGATGGTTGACGTCCAGGGAATCAGCGAGCATTTGCTCGTAGTTGACGATGGTGAAAAAAGGTGCTGACGCCCCCGCATCATAGGCTGCCAAGCGTGAGATTTTGCTCCCGAAAACGATCCGATAGCTCAGCGGTGTGAAGCGGCGAATCTGCTCCTCCCACTCGGTCTTGAGCGAGGCTGGAGTGACGACCAACACGCGCTTAGCCTTCCCAAGCCGGTGGAGTAGAGCACAAGCGGCGATGGCCTGGATGGTCTTGCCGAGCCCCATCTCATCCGCCAGCAACGCCCGCTCCTTGAAAGCCAGATGCACCATTCCCTCGCGCTGATAAGGGAAAAGCGGAACATTGGTCTCCTGCGCCGGCCATTCCCCGCGTTGTACCCTCTGTTCATAAGCCCGACGCGATTCACGGCTTTCCTCCAGCCGGAGGCGCGTTTCCAGCCACGGTTGGATCTCCTGCGATAGCCGGAGCAGTGGGAGGCTCGATCCCTGCAGCTTCCGAAGCGCCTCCACCGCATCTTCCGGCGACCTATCCGCGAGTCGTCCATCCGGGCCAAACCACTCGGCGACCTCCTTCGGCAGTTCGCCAGCATTAAATTTCGCCCTTAACGTGGACGCTTCGCGGTCCACCGTGATCTCGATGCGGTTTGAACCCGACGCAATCGCCTCCTTGAGCAGGCGTTTGTGGTGCGCTTCGAGCTGCATCCGCACGGCCTCGACGTGTTTGCACAGCCCCAATCCGTTGATCCGGAAGTCAACGCAGTCACAGGCAAACTGCCCGGACTTCAAGTCCCGCACCTCGACGGAATAGGTCAACCCGCTCCCCGACTTAACCTGAAAATTGGAGAAAACCGGATGCTCCGGGGTGGCATTGGTAATGACGAATGACTCTTCCCTCGCCCGTTGCCGTCGCCGCTCCACCTCCTGGGCGTCTGTCGTGCGCCAGTCGAACGTGGGTACCTTGAATTCCTTTTCAATCTTCGCTGCCTTGGCCATCGTGTTAGGGGAGTTGGTTCGAAATTGCGTTTCCCCGTCACATTGGGAAGGACCGCGCGCGATGGCAACTTTGGATAGAGTGAATCCCTTAATTCCGGCTGGGCTCGTCGGCTTGAGTTTGTATTTTTGGCATCCTGACGATCTCGAACACCTGGTCGTCGGCACCCGCCGCCTCGCGTTTCCCGCCATCGTCCTGCATATTTTTGCCGATGCTGTAGAGTTGGTATCCACTGCCCTTCTTTCGATAGCGCAACGGCTTGCCATCGAAGGGATCCGTGGGTAATCGTCATTCCAAGTGTCGTACGCGGCATTTACGACCGCTAACGCCATCAACGTTTGCCGTCCCTTGTTCTTCAGCTCCCGCAAGGGTATCCTTTCCTCCATGTCACGCACGCTAATCCTTTGCCTCGTCATGGCAGCGATTATGGGCTCTCTCACCGCCGACCCATACGACATCGTTCTTCGAAATGGCCTGATCTGCGACGGCTCGGGTGCCCCCCTCACTCCAGGCGGGGTCGCCATCAACGGGGACAAAATCGCAAAGATCGGCGACGTTTCCTCGGAACGCGGACGGACGGATATAGACGTCGGCGGCCAGGTAATCGCTCCCGGCTTCATCAACATGATGTCGAGCCCCGACGCCCTTTTCGCCGATGGCCGCGGCCTGTCTGACGTGATGCAGGGAGTCACCCTGGAAATCTTCGGTGAAGGAGAGTCCATGGGGCCTCTGAACGACAGCATGCGCGAAGAGGCCAGGAGGGACCAATCCGACATCCGGTACGAGATATCCTGGCAAACGCTTAAAGAAGGCCTTGAAACCCTGGTTCATCACGGCATTTCCCCAAACGTTGCCTCGTTCATCGGCGCTGCGACTCCGCGAATCCACGTGCTCGGTCGGGCCAACCGCGCCCCCACTCCCGCAGAACTGGACCGCATGCGCGCCTTGGTTGCCAAGGCTATGGAAGACGGCGCGTTGGGAGTGGCGTCGGCCCTGATTTATCAACCCGGAAACTACCAGAGCACTGAAGAGTTGATCGCGCTCGCCGAAGTCACGGCTGCCCATAAGGGCATCTACATTTCGCATATTCGGAACGAGGGCGACCACGAAATGGAAGCCGTGAATGAGTTGATCGCCATCGCCCGCAAGGCGCGCGTGCCCGCCGAGATTTACCACCTGAAAGTCTCCGGCGAAAAGAATTGGGAAAACCTACCCAGAATATTGGACGCCATTGAGGCCGCTCGCGCCCAGGGCCTTGCCATCAGCGCTGACATGTATACTTACCCGGCTGCCGCTACCGGTCTCGATGCCGCCATGCCTCCGTGGGTCCAGGAAGGCGGCCTGGAAGAGTGGCGAAAGCGCCTCCAGGAGCCGTCCATTCGCAAGCGGGTGAAGCAGGAGATGCTGGCCAGCGACAAATACGACAATCTGATGCGCTCGGCGGGGAATCCCGACAAAGTGTTGCTGGTTGGCTTCCGCAGCGAAAAGCTGAAACCGTTCACTGGCAAGAGCCTCGGCGAAGTCTCTCGCCTGCGAAACACTTCCCCGGAAGACACCGCCATGGATTTGGTGATCGAAGACGACTCCCGGATCGAGACCATCTACTTCCTCATGAGCGAAAACAACATCCGCAAGCAGATCATGCTGCCCTGGCTAAGCTTTGCTTCGGACGCCGGACCCGAGGGAGTGGATGGCGTGTTTCTCAAGTTCAGTACCCACCCGAGGGCATTTGGCAACTTTGCACGTGTTTATGCCAAATATGTGCGCGACGAAAAACTCCTGAGCGTGAGCGAGGCGGTGCGCAAGATGACCTCGCTGCCGGCTTCCAACTTGGGCATCACCCACCGGGGCACCTTGCGTGCCGGGAACTTTGCCGACATCGCCGTTTTTGACCCGGCCACGATTCAGGACCATGCGACCTTTGCCAAGCCCCGCCAGTTGGCAACCGGGGTGTCCGAGGTCTTTATCAACGGCGTCGAGGTGGTCCATCAAGGCACGCACACCGGAGCCTTGCCGGGCCGAGTCGTCACGCGGGACAGACGCTAATCCCTACTTCAAAGATCAGCTGAATGGCGTCTCTGAGGTTTATCCTTGCTTCCTCGACGGACTCGCCTTGCCCGTTGGCTCCTGGCACCTCTGGACAGACCGCCCAGAAGCCGCCCTCTGGTGCGGCCTCGATGATTGCGGTGAACCCCCACTTCATACGGAGACATAGTATGCCGCACGGTAGGAACTGCAATACTGGCGTGTCACCTCCCAACGCTGCTGGTGGCCACTTGTCCGGGAACGCCCGCTAAACCACCATTCTTCCGCTTTGCGATGATGCGGGATGTCCACAAGTTCTCAGGTACCTTGAAGACGGGGGATCAGGTACCTTTTCAAGGACCCGTTTGGATTACCGAAGACCCAGAAAATTATGGCGCAGTTTGAGCGGTACGTGGGGATTGATTACTCTGGAGCGGAGACTCCGACATCCAGCTTGTCGGGCCTGCGGGTGTACTCGGCGGATTGGCTGACGCCGCCGCAGGAAATCCTGCCTCCGCCCAGCCAGCGTAAGTATTGGACGCGGAAGGGGGTCGCCGAATGGCTGGCGACCGAGTTGTCGGGTTCGAGGCCAACGTTGGTCGGCATCGACCATGGGTTTTCCTTTCCAATGCGCTATTTCGAAAAGCATCGACTGCCCCCCGATTGGCCACGATTTCTTGATGATTTCCAACAGCATTGGCCGACAGACGCCGACAATATGTACGTGTGCTTTGTGCGGGACGGTCTTCACGGAAACGGTGCCGAACGAACCGGTGACTCCAAGTGGCTGCGATTGACGGAACAGTGGACGACGTCGGCCAAATCGGTGTTTCAATTCGATGTGCAGGGACAGGTGGCCAATTCCACCCATGCTGGTTTGCCCTGGCTTCGATTGATTCGCCAGCGGTGCGGAGACCGGGTGCATTTCTGGCCATTCGACGGATGGGAAATCCCGGCGGGGCGGTCGGTGGTGGCGGAGGTGTATCCCTCGCTGTGGGCAAAACGATTTCCGGTGGAAGGCCGCAACGCCGACCAACATTCGGCCTATGTCGTGGCGGCGTGGTTGCAGAGGGCGGACCGCAACGAATCGTTGAAGCGGTTCTTCAGCCCACCCTTGGAGCCCGAAGAGCGCGAATTCGCCCGGATCGAAGGATGGATTTTGGGCGTTGTTTAATCCGTTGACTACGCTGGTGAAGATGGTTTTGAACCGGCCGGGGTCGTTGGAAAACGAGTATTTGCTCCGGCTTGCTTAAGCCCATTGTGAGGTGTATATCCCGACCGACCAGAACCTCAAATATTCGAGAGGAAATCGCGACGTTAAAGCCGCCTGCTCTTGACCGTCGTCGACACCGGCAATACCGTAATACCGATGACAACGATCAGCTTCAAGGTCACCGATGCCGAAGCTCGCAGGATTCGACAAATGGCGCGGGATGAACAGTTGACACTCTCAGAATTCTTGCGCCGGAAAGCCAGTGGTGTCGCCGTCACGCCGACGAAACCCGAACGAGTTCGCTGCGAGTTCACGGGCGCGATGATTTTTGCTCCCCTTTCAAATCATCCCCCATTGACCAACGAGGCCGTGAAGGAGCTCTCCGCCGATTTCCCGTGAACTACCTTGTCGATGTCAATATCTTGGTCGCTTGGGGCTGGTCCGACCACGTAGAGCACGCCCGGGTAGCATCTTGGATTGCCACGCTCTCCCCGCACGAATTGCTCCTGACCTCGGCAATTCCCCAACTCGGCTTTGTCCGGGTTTCGGTGCGGCGAAGTGGGGGCTTGATCACGGTTTCTGAAGCTGCGGAGACCCTTCGGGGAATGCTCGCTTCGCTGGGTGAACGCCACCGTTTCCGGTCGGATGGAACCGATGCTCTTCACTGGCCGGATTGGTGCATATCCCCGGCCCAGACGACGGACGCGCATCTCCTCGATTTGGCTTTGGCGAACTCGGCGACCCTGGCCACTCTCGATACCGCTATTCCCGGCGCGATGGTTCTTCCCCCGCTCGCTCGGCGATGATCGAGTGGCCCCGCCCTTTTCAGTTCTGTAAAATCACGTAGATTGTGAGTTATGATGTGGGCGGTGCCGCATGCAACGGCCAATTACAACAACAAGTGGTCGTCTACATCTGGCAGCGTTGGCCTCCAGCGAAAATAGATAGGCCGCTCAATTCCTGCCGCGCAAACCTAGTCGAGGAAATCCTCGCAGTTGCGCCAAGAATAGCCCAAATTGAGAGCTTCCCGGTGAACGATTACTGTGTATACCGTCACCAGCGCGTACGGGATTCGCCCCGTCTTTCAAGTGCAGTGGTTTCAGGCGGTCAAGACACGCCTAAAACACTCGATTTCTTCGATCCAGCGCTCTACATTTACTGCACTTACTGCACTCGGCTATCGGTCGAGATGGTAGTTTGCAACGAATGAACGATCTGGAGAATGCGCTGATCAAGGCCGTTTTTGTCGCCCGCCAGTTTGGGGCCGAACGGCTGCTACTTTTTGGCAGCGCGCTGGAGAATCCTTCAGGTGCCCACGACCTGGATTTCGGCTGCGCTGGTGTTCCCGGTTGGAAGTTTTTCGAACTCGCTTCTGCCTTGGAGGAAACGTTGGGCGTCCCTCTCGATTTGGTGCCGCTCGATCCATCGACCCCGTTCACGCGGCTTATAGAAAAACGGGCTCGCGTGCTTTTGTAATGGTAGAACTACTGAAAGCCGAAATTGCCATCGAGTTCGACGCATTGCAGCAAGTTGTCAACGAACTCGATGACCTGCTGCGAGACTTGGCACATCGGGAGCCGACGGTGCGCGAGAAAACGGCAGCCGCTGCGTTCCTCGTTCAATACTACTCAGGGATCGAAAACATCCTCAAACGCCTGAGTCGCTTCCACGGCGTTGAATTCCCTTCTGGCGAGAGTTGGCATTTGGAGTTGTTCAAGCGGTTCTGTTCGCCGGGACAGCACCCACTTCCAACCTTATTCGATGATACGTTGGCCCGGCAATTGGGCCCATTTCGGCGTTTCCGGCATGTTGTCCACCACGGATACGGATTTCAAATCGATTGGAGTAGGATGCGTGACGGAGCCGAGCGGGCTGGCCCTGTTCTGAGCATATTCCGCGAGCGAGTTGCAGCGTATGTGACGTCTCTATGAGGCGATGTCGGCTTTCCGGGCCTTCGCCGATGCAGCCGGTCAAGGAACACTGGTTTGGCGAATGGGACCGACCGGGTACGCCGCCACAGAAGAAATCACCCGACTTTTTGAGGAGTTGAATCGCCATGCAACCGAAACGAACCCTTAGCGAATCGCTGCGGCCAATTGAACTGAGCGCTGATGCGGTGGCATTTCTGTCGGCTGGCTCGACGCGGATATCTGGAGGCCGTTGTCCAATGAATAAGCCGCTCCGCAACGTCGCTGCATCCGTGCGACAACGACTGCTCCAAATGGCTCACGCCAGTGGGCAGCCGAATGGCGAGCTGCTCGACCGCTATTGCATCGAGCGACTGCTCTACCGGCTGTCGCGACATTCGTACTTGGAACTTCGAGCCATTGTGAAATTTGGAAAGCCTCAGAACTTAACGTACCGGTAGCTCATCTCCCGACATTGGCGGGAAATCCGGTGCTTTTGAGAGACCCCCCCAGAAACTTCTCCCGATTTCCCCGTTGAGCGCGCTCGGCGATGATACTTTCGGTCTGCCAAGCACCCATTGCCTGGGCCAATGCAAGCGAAAGCAATCGTTCGACTGAAACGTTTTCACGCTCAGCCATTGCGACCGCTTCCTTGTAGATCGCGTCGGTCACTTCTGTCTGAATTTTCGTCATTCCAACCATTTCAGTTTCGTCAAGAACTGCCCCGGACTCAAGGGTACAATTCCAAACCGAAGGAGAATGAATCTCCATTGGGACTTGCTCTGAAAACCTATGAACGTACGCTTGAAACCATGACGATAGGGGACGCGATCAGGTCGCTGATGCCTAATGGGACGAAGCCATCTAAAAAAGGAATGAAAAGGTTCGATTTGGACCCCGATTGGAAAAATTGTCCGGGAGATCCTTCAGACCTTTTCGGCGTGGTAGCCTACCTTGCTGAGAAATCAGGGCTTTACGCGATTCTGGGAAATGCAGTGAATGCTGACGAAGCCACATTCGACGAGAAACAGGAGCATCTCAAAGACGTTCAGGAATGGGCTCAGGAGTGGACCCAGTCCGAGTTTCAAATAGTACCTAAAAAGATTCAGGACATATGGTTAAATTTATTAGAGAAATATGGGCACCACCCGGTGGTAGATGAGGACACTCGTGGCAAGCCTGCGTGGCACAAAATCGTGTTAAATCTGATGGCGGTGGCAGATGAAGCGTCTACCGGGCTCGGGTTCTTACTTTCTTCGACCTCTGATGTTACAAGGCCAGAAAACAAAGTATTAGTAAAGCAGATACAATATTTCAATCAAGGCGAAAGGGCGTTTGACCCACAAGAGAGGAATTCCATGTGCCGCCTGATTAAATCAGATCAACTGTGTGTGATGCCTAAGGCATTAACCACCACCGTTGGATGCACTCTTCGGTCTCTGACTCACCATTTGGCGCTACTGCCAGGACGAGGGGTTGTGAAGACCCAGTGGCATGTCGTGGCAGAAAATTCATTTTATACTATCGCTCCCGACGGATATCAACGGACCGCCCAAAATGTGCTGATCATTCCATTTCCATACGTGATTCGAGGGGGTGACTTCTATGCCAGTCAGGACCCGAAACCTGCGAAAAGGGACGGCTATTTCAGCATTCGCCAGGAATGGCTTCCAAAAAAGGAGACGTTGAGGCTGCTAACAGCTCTTGTAGTAGAGCTCATTCAACAGGCGGAGTTGGAGGTGGACAAAGTGCATCAAATCGTCTTCCCGGAGTGTGCACTGACAGCAGAACTGACCAAATCGCTTGCGATAGAATTGGGACGCAAATTTTCCAAGCTTGAATGCTTAATCGCAGGAACACTCGATCCAGATCCATCCAATGTTTCGAGGATCAAAGCTAATAACGCGACCATCGTCGAGTTGATCGATGGTCGGGTCGCCGCCCAATTCTCTCAGCGAAAGCATCACCGTTGGAAGTTGACGGCTTCCCAAATAGAGACCTATGGTCTAGCGCACGTCCTTGATCCAGAATATGATTGGTGGGAGGAAACGTCGGTTCAACAGCGGCGGGTTCACTTCGTCCTCAACCACAGAAATTGGGTTCGAACTGTCCTGGTGTGCGAAGATCTCGCGCGATTCGATCCTGTGCTTCCTGTTATCAATGCCGTTGGTCCCAACATGGTCATCGCGTTGTTGCTTGACGGTCCGCAACTCACCAATCGTTGGCCTGCTCGCTACGCTACCGTTCTTTCCGAGGATCCCGGTTCCTCTATTCTGACATTGACATCGGCGGGAATGGTTGACCGAGCCCTACGCCCCGGCTTCCCAAGGCGCAGGATCATAGGTCTTTGGAAGGACGGCGCGGGTCCAGCCCGTGAAATTGAACTCCCCGACGATGCCTACGCTCTCGTGCTGACGCTTACGGAACACATGCAGACCCAACGAACCATGGACGGCAGGACAGATCGCGGCACGGCAACCCAATTGAGACTGTCAGCCATCAATCCGGTCCGCCTCGTGAAAAAACATGACTGGATACATCGGCAAACTTGATGTAGAACTTGACACCAAAACCTGCCCTCTATCTTGTAGCAACATGCAAAGGCAAACCGTTGAACCGTGGGTGGTTGAGGCCCTCGCTAAATCCATCGAAAAGCATTTTCCCGACCTTGACAAGAAGTCGGGCTTAAAAAGTTCGACGAAAACCTGCAAAACCAAGGCTAAACCCAATCTTGGTCGTCCGACTACCCTCCGCGCCCCTGCTGAACGCCTTTCTCGATTTCAAGGTTGAATACCATCTCCGTTTCCAGGCTAACCATCTCAACATTTCATTTTAGCATCTAGATTTTCTGGAAGGCGATTCCTCTGCTTATGGACGTGTCCTTTTGATTCCTCAAGCCGAAAGGGCACGCGCGTTCTCCACCGACCATTCGAAACACTCTGGGTGATGTGTCGTTGCGGCAAGGGTCGATAAAATGGGTGACTGCCTGGGCAGGAATTGGGGATTCAATGCTCCGGTTTTTCCGATATCCCTCACAAGTGGAGTGAGAGCCAGCCAGTCCTAATGGGCTTCGATTTTCCCTTGGTGTCCCTTCCGAAATCAATTTTGGGATTGGCCAGAGAAGGGAGCCCAACCAGAAGATGACAAACTGTTTTCGGATCGCTTTACTTAATCGAGCTATTTGCACTTCTTCGCGACTCGTTGACTATCCATGGTAGCGCGTACGGGAATCGAACCCGTCTGGTTATTCCCAGTACGGAATCGCAGCTGAATATCGCAACAGTTTAAAACGGGACGTTGTCGGCAAAGACCATGGCGATTTCCGATTCGTCGCGAAGGCGGTAGTGTCTTCCCTGACTGTTCCTGACGTTCAATCCCTCGCTCGCTCTGATAGACTTGCGTGTTATTACTTTTGGGACTACAATGCTTAGAATGGTTCTAGAGCTAAAGCTGCGTAAGGTTGGCAACTCCATCGGGTTGGTCCTACCCAAGGAAGCGCTCGCCCATCTAAATGCCGGTGAAGGTGACGCCCTTTATCTCAGCGACTCCACCGACGGGGGGTTCCGCCTAACGGCGGGGAACCCGGAGTTCGCGCACAAGCTGAAACTTGCGGAGGGCCTGAGCCGTCGTTATAGAAACGCCTTGAAGGAACTGGCGAAGTGATCGAGCCGGTCTGGCTGACTCGCGAGGATTGCCTGGCGATTCATGAAATGATGCTGTCCCAACACGGCGGTCTGGCGGGAGTTCGGGACGAAGGTTTGTTGATATCCGCCCTTACCAAGCCGCAAAACCTCGTCGCCTACGGCTCTCCGGGAATGGCCGAATTGGCAGCTGCCTACGCGGTCGGCATCATCCGTAACCACCCTTTTTTTGATGGCAACAAGCGCACGGGTTTCATGCTGGCCGCCTTATTTCTGGAGTTGAACGGCTACGAGTTCGAGGCCACCGAGGAATCCGTCGTAGAACAGACGCTGGCACTCGCAGCCGGACAGACGACCGCGGCACAGTATGCAGCGTGGCTCGAGGCGAACGCACCTCCTCGGTGATGTGGATATGGCCTCCTTGTACCGGAAGAAGAACTCACCCTATTGGTTCGTCCAGTTCATCGACAGCAACGGGAAGCGGCGCAATAAGTCGACCGAGCTTCGGACCGACAATCCAGGTGAGACGACCCAAGCTAGGGCGCTTCGCGCCCAGTTCGAAGCCAAGGAGCTCATGCGAACCGGCGCGGTCGAGGGAGACGGTTGGGATACCTGGGTGCCCCAATTTCTGGAACGGTACTGCGAGACTGCTCGGACCCGGGAGCGTTACATCGATGCTTGGAAGTGGCTCGCGCTTTGGCTCCAACTCCGGAAGCTCCACACGCCCCGGGCGATTACCCCGGGGTGCCCCAGTGGAAACCGCTCAATTGGCGGCGCTCGGCGTCTCGTGTGGATGCAGCTTCGGCTGCCGAGTATGCAGCCAATCGTCGCCACAACGCAGAGGATGAATAAACCCGGCGTGAACTCAGGTGCTCCGGTTATCCTGGAGTCGTTGTTGCGCCTCCAAGTCTGATGTGAACCGGTCACAAGCACAGAGTCCGGAATCCGTACGGGTGGCGGTCACTTCGGTCCCAACGGGGGGT
>CAILNN010000260.1 GCA_903835555.1 uncultured Verrucomicrobiota bacterium | reverse complement strand
TGACCCTGAAGCCTATGCGCGGGCCATTTACTCCCAGCTACATGCCTGCGACGAGTGCAACATTCAATTGATAGTGATCGAAACACCGCCGATTGGCCCCGTATGGGAGGGAATCCGAGATCGTCTGGCTAGGGCTTCCACCCCCGAAGCACCAAAGTTGTAGTCGGCGGCTCCTAAAGCGTGTTGGTTCGGGTCTGATGAGGTATCGCCCGAGGTTCCAATTGCCCAGACTCAGACCAAACTGTTGCCGATCGGAACAACGCGCGTCCGTCCGGCAAGTGCAGTTTTTTCTTGAGGTGCTCGCGGTAGGTATCGACGGTTTTCGGCTTGATCCTAAGGCGACGCCCTATTTCATTGGAGTTACAGCCCTCCCCGAGAAGTTGGAAGACCTGCATTTCTCGGTTGGACAGGCTTTCGACTTGGCCCTCCAGTGCTTTTATTGGAAAAACCTCCCGCAGGAGACCCCCTACTAAATGTGGGGATAGGTAAATATCGCCATTCACGACCTCGTTAATCGCAGCCAAAAATTCGTTTTTCTCGGCTGATTTCATGAGAAACCCGCGCGCTCCTGCCTTGAGCACCCGATGGGCATAGACGGTTTCGTCCAAATGCGAAAGCGCCAACACACGAATCTCTGGATGTTGTTTCTTCAGTATTCGCAACAATTCAAAACCATCCGCCTCCTTCCGTTCCAATTCCATCAGGATTACTTCGGGCTGGGAGGCTACGAGAGCTTGATGGAATTCGGGCGTGGAAGCGGCCTCTCCACAAACAGTTAGGTGTGGCTGCTGCCGAATCCAATGAACCACGCCCGCCCGGAAAAGCGGGTGTTCATCGACAATCATGATTTGAATTTTTCTCATTTACGAGTCCACCACTTTTCATGCCGCTGTCCGGCAAAATTCGTGCCATCCCCAAATTTGCGAAACGAGGAATGGATTTATGGGTCTAGAAATGGCTTGACGATTGAAAGGCCTCGTTGGGCTGGAAAAGTGGCACCAAATGTACAAAACTCGAATGGGTCGGTGTCTAAACAGTGAATTGATGAGCCATGTCACGCCAACTGCAGATTGGTGCGCCGCACTTTACGAAGCGCAGGCACCTGCATTGCTCTTGTATGGGCGAGCGTTGGGGTTGAGTCACGCCGAAGCGGAGGACGTTTTGCACGAGGTTTTCCAGGCACTTTTGCGCGTTTCGGAACAACCCACTTCTCCCAATCGGTACTTGGTGCGGGCTTTTCGCTATCGAGCCATCAACCGGCATCGCTCGCTTTGGCGGCGACTGACCAACGAAATCCACGCCCAACGCTGGTTTGAGACGACGCCAGAGACGGAAGAGAGAGAGCGCCGAGCGATGGATTGCCTGGCGGGAATCCCAGCGGACCAGCGGGAGGTCATCGTTCTAAGGTTTTGGCACGACCACACTTTCGAGGAAATTGGTGCCCTACTGGGTATTTCTCCGCATACAGCGGCTGGCCGCTACCGGTATGGACTCAACAAACTTCGCATCGCATGGCAGCAATCCGATTTCGACTTGCCGACTTATGAACGAACCCTGGCTACAGCAAAAACTTCAATCCTGGCATCCGCGTCCTCCGTCACCGACGCTTAAACAACGCATCTTTGAACGGGAATCCACTGCTGTTGTTCCGAAAACTAGCGGCCACGCACCCACAGCCTACCGGCATACCACTTGGATGGTGCCCGGTTTGGCTTTATTGGCCGTTATCGCCAATCTCCATCTCAATTCCTCCAATAGCAGTGAATTGAGACGAATCGAGAATCGGGCCGGCGACTGTACACCCTCCCTGATGGCTCGTCACAACGCCGACATGCTAAGCGCCTTGAACTCGCCAGGAAACCAAACTTTTGCGTGGACAAATCAGCCGCTGAATCCCACCACTAACGGCTCTTTGTCCGGAATCAACTAGACTTGGACAAACCGATTTCCGCCCTTTGTATGTCAACGCCAAAACCGCCCCGCCCAGCAGCGACCTCAACTGCGGGGAAAACAATCCAGCAGGCCCAGGTACCCAGCAGCGAACCGGAACCAACCTCCCAAGGGAAACTCTATCGAAGTGTCGATTGGATCACGTTCTTCCTGACAACTTTGGTGGTTTTCATTGGGTATATGTTGACCCTTTCCCCGGACCTGACCTTGGAGGATTCCGGCGAACTAGCGGTTGGCTCCATGTACGCCGGGGTGCCGCACCCCCCGGGATACCCAGTCTGGACCATTTACACGTGGATTTTCACTAAGATCATTCCGTTTTCAAACATCGCTTTCCGAGTTTCGGTTTCTTCGGCGGTGGCTGCCTCTATTTCCGCCGGTATTGTCGGCCTGCTGATTTCCCGTGGGAGCAGCATGATTCTGGAGGGCATCGACTGGTTCAAGAACTTGGACCGCAAGGCGGAGCAACCCATTTGTCTCATTTCTGGCTTGGTTGGCGGATTACTCCTCGGATTCAACGGCTACATCTGGAGCCAAGCCGTCATTGTAGAGGTCTACACGTTGGCGGTGTTGACGCTCATGTTGGTGTTGGCCTTCCTGCTCCGCTGGATGTATTCGCCAACCCAACTGCGATACCTCTACCTCTCGTTCTTTTTCTTCGGACTTTGTCTCTGTAACCACCAGACCCTGATTGTCGCTGCCATGGGACTGGAAATTGCCATTCTGGCGGCTGACCGCCGATTGGGTCGCGACATGTTTTGGGCCAATGGACTCCTCTTTACTGGAGTTCTCCTCAGCCGGGCATTCGGATACTCCCACATTTTGGAGGACAATCCCGGTGTTTTCCTGATCTTCAGCGCGATTGGCTTCGGATCGTTAGTCACCGTCTTTGCCGTTAATGGCAAGATGGACCCAGAAATTCGGCAATATGTCACCATGGGGCTCGCCGCAGCCGGATTGCTATTCATCCTCCTGTTCCAACATTCTTCCGGGCTGGTTGCCGAATTGAACAGCAAGGCCGGGCAGGCAGTAGCGGCCGGACAGTCCGCAGACGTCTTCATCAAGCAGCGGCAGTCCGCAGAACTCGGAGCTCAGACTTGGCTCTTCCTCCTGGCGGGATTATCCGCCCTTCTGTTTGTCAGCCAATTCGCCATTTCATACTCGACTGAGAAAAAAGGGTTCCTTCTCAGTCGCTTGGGACCGGTGGTCATTTGCGGTATCTGCTTTATTGCCGGGGCGCTATTCTATTTCTACATGCCCTTGGCTTCCATGAGCAACCCGCCCATGAATTGGGGGTATCCAAGAACCTGGGAAGGGTTCATCCACGCCTTTACCCGAGGCCAGTACGAAAAGACCAACCCCAGTCTCGACATCATCCGCCTTGGACCTCAATTGCTCATGTATGCCCAAGGATGCCAGGAAGAATTCAACTGGGCGAATCTCCTGATTGGGTTGGTTCCATTTGTGTTTTTCCGTCAAATGCATCGACGCGAACGCGCCTGGCTCACCGGACTAACTGGCATCTACCTGTGCTTGGCGCTGATTCTACTGGTTTTGCTCAACCCCGGCGTGGACCGACAAAGCCGGAATCTGGTGAAGGTATTTTTCACCTCCTCGCACGTTGTAATCGCACTCGCCGTGGGTTACGGGCTATCCCTAGTCAGTGCCATGCTGGTCACCCGATTCCGCGAGACCCGGACTTGGCTTTTGTTTGGCGCTGCTATCGCCTTGGGATTCAACGTGTATGAAGCAGCGAACACGTGGCAGGAAAACCATCAATGGACCACTCGTATGGGTCCTCTGGTCAGCATCGCCATTTCCGTCGGATTCCTGGCCTTTGTAGGGCTGAGAAGTGAAAAGGTCCAATTGAGTGCGATTCTCGGCCTTTTTGCACTCATACCGGTCGATTCCATGCTTTCTCACTGGGCCGACAACGAGCAACGGGGGCACCTGTTCGGATTCTGGTTCGGACACGACATGTTCAAGCCACCGTTCCAGGGCAAAGACCAAAAACCATTGTATCCCGAAATGGCCCGCGATGCGGTGCTCTACGGTGGAACGGACCCTGGACGGTTTTGCCCGACCTACATGATTTTCTGCGAGAGTTTTATACCGCCCAATTGTCGGCGCGATCCGGATTTTGATCGTCGCGACGTGGTCTTGATCACCCAAAATGCCTTGGCCGACAACACTTACCTGGACTATATCCGCGCCCACTACAACCGTAGTGCCCAGATCGACCCGCCCTTTTTCCAAGGCATGCTAAATGATGCCAAATCGGTGGAACGCAACAAGACGAACACCTTCGCCAAGCTAGCGGCACCACTGGACCATTTCTTCACCGACTTGGGTGCCAAGATTGAGAAACAGCGCCGGGCAGGTAGTTCCTTCTTCAACGCAACTGATTTTACTGACCTCAATGGTCTGAAGAGCCGCCTCAAGGCTGGAGCAGACCCGCTTTCAGCTTACCTTCGGAGCGAGGTCGGGGCCGCTCTGGATGGCGATGCCAGTACACTGGCCAAAGCGTTGAACAAAGTAATAGACGGGCCTTCCTTGTATGATGACTCATCGCCCCAGCCAAATCCTGCGTCGCTGGGTTTAAAGGACAGACCGTTATTGCTTCCAGTGCCACCGCGATTTGCTGGAGTTCCCCTCGATGAGCGACTTCGTTTATTTGCGGCCCAGAATCCGCCAACGGCCAATCGAGTTCGGTTAAATCGCATGCTGCTCGAAGCCGCCTATCCCAAACTCATCGCCAAAAGCCAAGCCGGGCTTTTCCCAGACCGAGAAATCATTACCGCTTCTCCCGAGGACATGAAACGGTGCTTCGACGAATATACCGCCGATGCCGCCCGGCGCTATCAACTGGGCCAACTGGACCAAGGTGAGCAAGTCATCCAGATGCCTGATGGACGGATTAGTGTCTCCGGCCAGGTGGCGGTCATGGCGATCAATGGGCTTTTGACCAAAGTGATGTTCGACAAGAACCCAAATCATGAGTTCTACGTGGAGGAGAGCTTTCCGCTCAAATGGATGTATCCCCATTTGGTGCCCTACGGAATCATCATGAAAATTGAGCGGCAACCGGTGGCAGAATTGGACGATGCCACCATCGCTCGCGACCATGAGTTTTGGACCCAATATTCAGGCCGGTTCATCGGCAGTTGGATCAATTACGACACCACGATTGATGAGGTCTGCAAATTTGCCCGGAAGACGTATCTCGATCGAGACCTGAGCGATTTCAAGGGGGACCCGAAATTTGTTCGCGATGACAACGCCCAAAAGGCTTTCAGTAAATTACGGAATGCCCAGGGGAAGAGTATATACGCTTGGAGGGCCGAGCGAGCGACCAACCCTGCGATCCAGCAAAAGTACCTGCGCGAAGCAGAATTCGCACTCAAACAAGCCTTTGCCTTTTGCCCCTATAGCCCGGAAACCGTCTTCAACCTGTCTATTATGTTGGCTTCCATCGGGCGGGTGGAGGACGCCCTGAATGTAGCGAAGACCTGCCAGGCGTTTGATGCGGAAAACTCAGGGGTCAAGAATCTGGTCGACCAACTCTCGCAACACCAGCAAGACGGCGGTCGACCGGCGGCCGCACAGGGAGCAGCACCGATGGGCTCGAATCTTGCCGGAGCCGTCCAGACCGCAATTGCATTGTTTCAAACAGGTCAGAGCAACGAAGCCATCGCGGTTCTCGATCGCACGTTGACCAATCTATCCGACTTCAACTCGCTGATGAAACTATCGGAAATCTATCAATCCTTGGGGAGGATGGACCGGGCAAAAGGAACCATGGCGCGGGCCGTTGAACTCGCTCCTTCCGTTCCGGAAGGCTGGTTCAATCTCGCTTTGGTCGAGTTGACTGACGGTTCCGGTCCCTCATCAGCGCGTTCAAACCTCAATCAAGCCTTGCGCTTGAGTGACGAACGATTGAAGTCGGTTCCGTCCGCTGCCAATTTGAGGAAAATCTGGGAGACGGATTCCCGCTACGCGCAGGTTCGGAGCTTCTTGAAATAGACCGCTTACAAACCGTGCAGTCCCTCAGTTACCTGATCACCGGTGTCGTGGCTTACCTGATCGGGTCGCCTCCAACAGGCTACCTAGCGGGTAGGCTGTGTGGTTTGGATATCCGACAGCACGGTTCGGGGAATATCGGCGCGACCAATGTTTTTCGCGTCTTAGGTCGGAAAGCAGGCATCGCCGTCCTGCTACTGGATGCTTTCAAAGGGGCGGCGGCTGTCCTTTTGGCCCCCCTGCTTGTCGCCGCTATTGTTTCCTCTGCGGCGAGTTCCGATTCTCTGGCGGTCGTCGCGGCCTTGGGCGGAATCCTGGGACATAACTACACTTGCTGGCTGGGGTTTAAGGGGGGAAAGGGAATCGCCACTTCGGCCGGTGTTCTGGCTGCTTTGGTTCCCGCTGCAGGTGCCATCGTTTTGAGCCTTTGGCTCGTCGTCTTCTATTTCAGTCGCTATGTCTCATTGGCCAGCATCGCAGCCGCAACTGCTTTACCACTCGCAACTTGGGCGACTACATCTGACCGGACCCGCCTGGGACTGACCGTCATCGTGGGTGGGCTTGCCGTTTGGAAGCATCGTCCCAATATTCAACGCCTGATGAAAGGAACCGAGAATCGATTCGGGAGGAAAAAACCGGAGGACAAGAAGGCCGGGTCGGAATGAAGATTACTGTAATCGGTGCCGGTGCCTGGGGAACGGCCTTAGCCCTCGTTGTCCAACAAAACGGACATGCCGTTACGCTGTGGGGTCGGCAGCCGGAACACCTCGATTCCTTGCGGAAACAGCGCGAGAATCACCGCTATCTTCCCGGAGTAATCCTTCCAGAGGACCTTGCTCTGGAGGCCGATCTATCCCGAGCTGTCGCTGATGCGGAGGGATTGGTGCTCTCCGTCCCTTCTCGAACTCTGAGAGAGGTTTCGAGCGCCTTGGCGAATTTTAGCGGACTGGTTGTCAGCACTACCAAAGGACTGGAATTCCCCCGCGGAAATACCATGTCCGAGGTCCTCCAGGAAACCATGCCGAAAGCCACCGCCGTTGCTCTTTCCGGTCCTTCCCTAGCCGCAGAAGTCGCTCGCGGGATACCCACGGCCCTTGTCGCGGCGGCAAAGCTTGTCGGAGATGCCGTCGAGGTCCAGCAATGGTTCCATCGCCCGACCTTCCGAGTTTATACCAGCCAAGACCTGCCCGGAGTTGAATTTGGCGGTGCCTTAAAGAATGTCATCGCCATCGCCGCGGGCGTTTGCGACGGGTTGGGCTATGGTGATAACGCCAAAGCCGCACTGATCACACGTGGCAAAGCCGAAATGCAGCGGCTCGGGGTTGCCTGCGGTGGTCGTCCGGAGACATTCTCTGGACTGAGCGGCTTGGGCGATCTGACCGTCACCTGCTTCAGCCGACATAGCCGCAATCGCATGTTCGGAGAACGAGTTGGTCGCGGCGAATCCGTGGCAACCATCCTGGCTTCAACCGTATCGGCCGTGGAGGGATATCCCACAGCCCGAAGCGCGCACGAACTCAGCAAGCGATTGGCCATCGATTGCCCCATCACCGCCGAAGTTTTCGCCGCGCTGTATTTGGGGAAATCACCCCGACATGCGGTCGTCGACCTTCTCAACCGCGATACGAAGCCAGAGGATTAGTTCAAAGGATGAGCAACGAGATTCAAAATCCAACCGTAAAGCCCCCCGGCACCACTGTCCGGGTTCCCGGAACCACATCGAACTTGGGACCTGGATTCGACACTTTGGGCATCGCGTTAACCCTGTACAATCAGGTAACCGTCAGCCCGCTGCCGGAAGGGACGGTCCATATCACCTCGCCGATCTCAGAAGACGCCCGTCCAGGGGCAACTTCGATGCTGACCCAAGCCGCAGACCATTTCTTCCGGCTGGCAGGTCAACCGAGCTTCGGATTCGAGATCGGCATCCAGGGTGGAGTTCCGCTGGCACGCGGACTCGGATCCAGTGTCACAGCAAGGCTGGGCTGCGTCGCCGCTCTCAATCGCCTGACGGGAGACCCGCTTTC
This sequence comes from uncultured Verrucomicrobiota bacterium, assembly GCA_903835555.1. GTDB lineage: Bacteria > Verrucomicrobiota > Verrucomicrobiia > Limisphaerales > UBA9464 > CAILNN01. The sequence continues at coordinate 21,749 of CAILNN010000260.1, read as the reverse complement.
AAAATCTTCCCTGCTAGACCTGGTGAACGAGCTGGAAGGACATCCCGATAACGCGACCCCTGCCGTCTATGGCGGATTCACAGCGGCTGGTCTGGTTCGGGGCTCCGTCCGTTGCATCCGGTTTCCGGTCGATACCCGACTCAAATTCGTCACCTTGATCCCAGATTTTGAAATCAGCACTCCGGCGGCACGGAAACTGGTGCCGAATCAATTCTCCAAGCAGGATGCCGTTCATAGCCTGAATCGGACCGCTCTCATCACCGCAGCCTTCGCGTCGGGAAATTACGAGTCCCTGCGCGGCTGTTTTGACGACCGCATCCACCAACCGTATCGCGAGTCATTGCTTCCCCAACTCAGCGCCGTGATCCGATCAGCCGAAGAAGCGGGCGCAATTGGAGGCTGGCTGAGCGGCAGTGGATCAACGATCATTTGCATCACGGGAGATGATCCCGAACCGATTAGGCAAGCCATGCTATCTCATCTACCCTCGGCCAGCGTAAAGATACTGACGGCAGACGATAGTGGCCTCACCTATTTGTAAGCCGAGTCTGGCTGCCTACATTCGCCCGACCTAGCGGGTATGGGTATCCAGAAACGTGAAGATGCGGAACGAGATACAGCGTTGCCCAAGGAATTCAATCGCCAACTATGGGTGGTCATCAGACTCCCAAAAATTGCGGAATTTGCCGGGCGAGTTGGGTTGGGACCTCATCGGATCAGCGTCGCCTCACGAGCGACGGCTACGAAGGATGGTTACGTGCCTTGATAGCGCGCGGCAGCGTCTTGGACTGCGGTTGTCCTCTACCGCTTTTGGCCTCAGAATCTGAAGAGCCCGCAGTTGAACTCCGGCCGCCTTCCAATTCACGACCGTTTCCAAAGCGCCAGAGGACTGGCGCACTCCAAAACCTGGCGAACATCCCCTTGGTCCGTGACTGGGAATGAAGTCGAACTCCGACCCTGCGGCCACCTTCCGATCACTATGGGATTTAAACTGTTGTGACCATCTTTCGCAAGAAGACCGTTCGCAATCCTTGATTCAACTCGTCCCATTGCTCTGTGCTTACGTTACATTTGATTTCGAGGGATTCCCCCTCTTTCATAATAATCGTGACTGACTTGTCGCCAATCACGACCTCTTTAACGGAGTTCATCGCACCGTTGCTTTGGTCATCCCATTCGAAGTACACACCGCTATTCTCGGAATCCTGGAGGTCAGCCTGGATTCCAAATAAGACATAGTGGTATTTTTCCGAGCTTTTCGAATTCGACGCACCTCCCTGGCCTTCCTTGAACCCAGCTTCTGTCGCAGTGAATCTCATTTAACCCACGCCTTTTTAAAATGCGAAACAATCGCAACCGCCGCCGAAGAAGCCGACGAAGGGATTAAGGGATGCGGCCGCCCCCGCCAGCAGTTGGAAGCCGGAATGCTGGCATCCGTGTTTGCGGCATTCTGCATCGTGCTGATGGACCGGCAGTGGCACACCCGCTCGGGCGGCCTTGCGAAGGTCCAATGGCGCACCGTAGCCGCCAAAAACGGAAATGGGAGACCACTCGGGAAGCACGGGCAACGCAGGGGGTGCGTGGTCCGCAAATTCGGCGGCAGCATGGACAATGGTTCCGCCGACCAACGTTAGGAGCGATTCGATACCTTTGATCGCTTCGTCCGGGACGGAAAAGTAGTCATCCGACAAAACCACGAGGTCGGCAAGTTGACCGACGTCTAATGATCCTTTCTTACCCTGCTCGGTAGAGAACCAACTGCTGCCTTGGGTGTAAAGACGCAAAGCTTCTTCCCGCGTCAAACGGTTCTTCTCTGGATAGAGGGAGACGCCCCCCACCGTGCGACCGGTACTAAGCCAATAGAGTGAGACCCACGGATTGTAGCTGGCCACGCGGGTGGCATCGGTGCCAGCGCCGACTGGAACGCCCATTTCCAACATACGCCGTACCGGTGGTGTCCGTTCTGCTGCTTTTGCGCCGTAGCGATCCAGGAAATATTCCCCTTGGAACGTCATACGATGCTGGATGGCGATGCCGCCACCCAATGCGCGGACACGCTCGATGTTCCGGTCCGAAATGGTCTCGCAGTGGTCAAAGAACCAGTTCAGACCCGTCAGCGGCGTTTCACGATTGACCGTCTCGAATACGTCCAGGAAGCGCGAGATACTTTCGTCGTAGGTTGCGTGGAGGCGAAAGGGCCAGCGATTGGCGGCCAACAAGGAAACCACATCTCTGAGGTCGCGCTCCAGGTTTTCTGGCAGGTCTGGGCGAGGTTCGAGAAAGTCTTCAAAATCGGCGGCCGAGAAGACGAGCATTTCGCCAGCCCCATTGCATCGGAGGTAGTCGTCTCCCTTTCCGGGGCTGGTCATCCCGATCCAACGGGCAAAATCCGCCCGCTCTTCCTTGGGCTTTTGGGTAAATAAATTGTAGGCGATCCGCAGGGTCAGTTCGCCACGTCGGTGAAGCTCATTGATGACGACGTAGTCGTCTGGGTAGTTCTGAAAGCCACCGCCAGCGTCGATGACGCTGGTGACACCCAGCCGGTTGAGCTCTCGCATGAAGTGGCGGGTGGAGTTCATTTGATGCTCTACGGGCAACTTCGGCCCTCTGGCCAGGGTGGCATAAAGAAGATTGGCGTTGGGTCGCGCGAGCAGCAGTCCAGTTGGATTGCCGCCGTGATCGCGTTGAATTTCGCCACCGGGTGGATTCGGTGTTTCCTTTGTATATCCAACCGCTCGCAAAGCGGCCTTATTCAGCAGGGCGCGACAATAAAGATGTAGGATGAAGACCGGGGTTTCAGGCGCGGCGGAATTGATCTCTTCCAGCGTGGGCATCCGCTTTTCGGCGAACTGAAACTCGCTCCAACCGCCCACAACCCGCACCCATTGTCCGGGAGGGGTCCGCTGAGCTTGCTCCTTCAGCATCCGTAGCGCATCGGCCAGAGATGGCACACCGTCCCAACGCAGCTCCATGTTGTAGTTTAGTCCGCCGCGAATCACGTGGAGGTGCGAATCGTTAAGGCCGGGGATCACACGGCGACCTTTGAGATCGATTACCTTAATGTCAGGCCCCGATTGGAAACTATCCGCATTGTCCACACCGACGATGCGACCGTCCTTGATCACGAGACTACTCACCTCCACCTGATTGGGATCGAGCGTGGTGATGCGACCGTTATGAAGGATAATATCTGCTGTATTGGAAGAGTTTGGCACCATGAAATCGGGAGAGTTGAGGGATGTTACTGGAGATTTGCGTTTGCGCTGGTCGGCGAATGGGTCGCCGCGCGTAAAATGGGAGCGACACGAGCGCCGATCAGCTCGATGGCATTCATCAGTTTTGTGTGCGCCAAGGCCGCGACATCCATCTGGAAGCTGATTCGCGAAATACCGCCGAGCGCCGCGCTGTGCTCGAGAATCTTGGTCGCGACTTCCTCGGGATTGCCGACAAGCAATGCACCGTTGCGATCGATCAATTTATCGAACTGCCGACGGGTCACCGGTGGCCAGCCTCGTTCCTTACCGACTTTGGTGAAGGCCTGAGCGTAACCGGGAAAGAAATCCTCAACCGCCTGACCAGTGGTTTCCGCAACGTAGCCCAGTGCATGAACCCCCACGCGCAGCTCTTCTGGGGAATGACCCGCGCGCCTACCGGCGTCTCGATAGATATCCACCAAAGGACGGAAGCGACGTGTCTCGCCCCCGATGATGGCAACCATCAATGGCAACCCAAGCGTACCAGCGCGGGCGAAGGATTCCGGAGTTCCACCCACGCCCAGCCAAATGGGCAACGGGTTTTGCATCGGGCGCGGATAGACGCCCTGACCGGTCAGCGCGGCACGATGCCTGCCGGACCAATGAACGGTCTCGTTCGCACGAATCTTAAGAAGGAGATCGAGCTTCTCAGCGAAGAGAGAATCGTAGTCCTCTAGTCTGAGTCCGAACAATGGGAACGATTCGATGAAGGACCCACGACCGACGACCATTTCCGCGCGGCCTTGGGAAAGCAAATCGAGCGTAGCGAACTGCTGGAACACTCGAACGGGATCGGCGGCGCTCAAAACGGTTACGGCGCTGGAGAGCCGGATGCGGCTCGTGCGGGTGCTGGCGGCAGCAAGGATGAGAGCAGGTGCGGAATCGAGAAACTCCTCCCGATGGTGTTCGCCGATACCGAAAACATCCAAGCCGACCTGATCGGCGTGGATGATCCGTTCGGTCAACAGGCGCAGCGATTCCGATGCGTTCCCTGCGAGTTTGGTCGCGTCGCTGACGAAAGCCGTTGCGAAGCTGTCTATACCGACTTGCATGATGAGGTGGTCCTCGGAAACGAATTCAATATTCTCCTTTGCACCGTTCGCCAAACCGAGCCGGGGCCTCGGGCGAAAGTAGAAAGGCCGGCGTCGCTAGAAAATTGCCAGTGGCAAACATATAGGTTCGCAGAATATCTGCCTGAGCCTCCAGCAACCACGCGTACTTGAGTGGGCCGAAGTCAATTGGCGTTAATCCCAGGGATACGAGCAATTCGGACACGGTCGCCTTGGCCTCTGAATGGTCGCCCGCGATGAACGATTGAATCCCCGCTCTACGCAAATCTGCGGGCTTGGGGAACAAGGCCTCCATCGCTTGATTGTTCAACGCCTTGACCACTTTAGCACCCGGCACATCCCGTTGTACGGCAACAGCGAGAGATGCAAGCATCTCTTCGCCGTGGAAATCCCTTGGAAAATCCCGGTTATTTAAATCGACGATGATTTTCCCGTTCAGCACCGAAACGTCGCTCAGGAAGGTGGAGGGTACAGTGCGGACGCTGTGGAAAACCACTTCGCCAAAGGCCGCCGCATCGTCGTTGGTCCCCCCGCGAGCATTGAAACCGATCGCTTTGGCGATGGCGTTGGACTTTTCAGCGGTGCGCGAGCCCAGGAAAACGTCATGCCCAAGTTCTGCAAACGAGCCTGCAATAACCCGGGACATATTACCGGCTCCAAGAAATGAGAGTTTCATCGTTAGAAGCGAAAGGATATCCAACTGGAAAAATAATTCACATCCTTGCTCGGTGGATTCTCGTTGAGAAATGCACCGGCAAAGAAATGCGCGTAGTTGGCGATCCAGGTCACGTGCCGTTGCAGACGCCACTCGATCTGCCCCGTCGCCTGCGAACCGATGTAGCGCGCGCCACCCGCAGTACCTGAACGAACGAGAGTCTGACTGATATTATACACGCCGTCGTGGATGCTTTCGCGCCAGAAAAAGTCGAGGTCCGTGGTGATGGTCAGTCTTTCCAAGGGATGCAGCTCCAAAGATGGATGGGAATCGATGTGGTTCTGCGGTCCAATCAGCCCTGTCTCGGCGAAATAGGCTCCGCGGGGAAATAGCGGATTGAACGTTTGCAGGTCGCCGTTTTTTGGATTGCCGTCGCCGCTGGTGACATCGGCTTTCAGTCCGAGGCGCGGCGACCAAAATGCGTTCGCGAATTTGTAGCCGATGTCGGTTGCTGCGGTCCACGCCGAGATGTCGCCGCTGCCGAAGGTGCCGAACTGATAGACAAATTCGTGATTCCAATCCCAACCGGAGCGTTTTCCCCACAGCCGAACGCCAACGGAATGGCGTTCCTCTTTCGCCGTCCCCTGGGCGTAGGTCGCCGAAGCGCGGTTCAAGCCTAAGTAATAGAAATCCACCTTGCCGCCGGGCACTGGGGAGAATGGGGCAACGCCATAGAAGCCCCAAAACTTTGTGGCTGGATCTGGATCGTCGTCGAACGCATCGGTCTTGAGGCGCACCGGTCGCACGGCGAATTCATCGAACTGCCAGCCGTTCCATAGCTGGATGGCTCGCGCTCCATCAAAGGTACGCCGCAGATTTGGGGAGTCGCGAAGAGAGATTAGGCGCTGAGTGCCAAAAGCCAATTCCTGCCTGCCAAGCCGGAGCGTCAGTGAGTTTTCACTGTCGAGGGGTGCGCGTGCGTCGATGAAAAGTTGATGCAGGTCAAAAACGTCCCGATCAGTTGGGCGTGGTCCGCCATTTCGACCATCCTCCAGGCCACTTTGAAACTCGGTGAAAAGCCGGAGATACTCGCTTGCGTGGGCATCGGCGCTTAACAGGAATCTCTGAAGCAGATAGCCATTGGAGTCCTGCGGACCCTTGCCCCAATTGGCATTGTCGAAATACTCGTAGCGTTCCCGAATTTCACCGCCGAGCGTTATCCACGACAAACCGTCATGGGTCAGCGGGATGAATTTAAGGGTGTCTAAAGAATCCGTCCGGAGGGCAGGATCGCGTAGGGGGGACCAATCCTCGTCTTGGCGGGAAAGCTTATAGGCTGGTGGGTCATCCGCCCGCGCCGAGGATAATGCGAGCGCAAGCGTGAGAAAGGCGAAAGCGCGGGATGTTGTCATGGCAGACGGTTGGAAAGGTTTGGACGACCGGGAAGTGCGAGTATCGCGAGAACGGCGACCACCAATGCGGGAATGAGCGGCGACCACATTCTCAGGATGGCCGCTGCGAGTGCGCCGAGTGCGGCACCCAAGATAAATCCGGCAAGAACGATCGACGTCCGGCGAAATCGAGGATGGATTTCTGCGGCGGGCTTACCGCGTAAAAGCGCCACGATATCGAGGGTAAACTGGGTGGTATTGCCGGTCATCATGGTGGTCGGCAGGTAGGATTTCAGGCCTTCCCGCATCAGCGCATTCTGAATGCCCATCGCAACAACGGCGGTCGATGCAATGACGAACAAATCCCACTCCGAAAATGCACGATCGTTTTTTCCCAACAGCAAACCAGCAAACAGAAACACGACAAGCATCAGCGACTCCGCACCGAGCAATGCAGACACGGAAGCTTGGTATTTTTTCTCTGTCCATCTGGCGAGCGCTGACGCGATCACCACTGCCGCCATGAAAACGACCAGCAGTGCCAGGCGAATCCATACCCCACCTTCCAAGCGACCGGCCATTGCTGCGCCGGCCAACACCAGGTTACCGGTGACATGTGAGGTAAAAATTCCCGACAAGAGGATGAAGCCTGAAGTGTCGACAAAGCCCGAGACGGCGCTCAGTGCAAAGCTCGCTGGGCCTTCTGGAAGCGCCGATGGAATCGGGGATGGATTCATGGCCAATCAACCAAAGAAGGCCAGGTCCATGGACCAAACTCCAGGACCGAAAGCCAGGACGCAAACCGCCAGCAGAAGGTAGAGTAGCGCCATTTGGTTTGATTTCTTCAAGACGACGTTGGTGTAGACGGCTCCCAACAGCGTTCCGATAATGAGAAGGGCGGCGGGTCGGGTGCCCAATCCCAGCACCAGAAGAGAACCGCCCACCAACTGAGCGGCAGTGGCAAACCATGCATTGATCACGGGAAAGGGAAAACCCGCTGCTTTGATTTCCGCGACGAACGGCCATTCCGCGCGACGACCGCCGCGCCATTCCAGACCGTCCACTAGTTTGTGGATTCCGTGATAATAGACCAGCATCACGCCGAAGAACGAATGCAAAACCTGGGCCGCAAGCAGCGGTGGCACCAACGGTTGACGTCCGAGGAGACGAGAAACAAGGAAGGCAGGATCAATCGTCATAGGAAGATCATGGTTTCCATCCACCTCCAAGAGCCTTGAAGACCGAAATCAGGTCGGTGGCGGTCTGTGTCTGGCTTGCGGCCAGCGAGGCCTCGGCTTGAAGCTTCACGCGTTCTGCATCCAGCACTTCCAGGAAGTTGGCGGTTCCCTGATCAAATCGTTGTCGCGCCAGGGCTGCAGCTTTGTCGCTCGCTTTCACCGCATCCGCGAGAAAGTCGCGGCGCTCCTGTTCTCGCCCGTACTCGGTCAGTGCATTTTCGGTATCTTCGATAGCCAACAAGACCGTTTGCCGGTAGGTTTGAATTTGCGATTCCGCCCGCGCGCCAGCCGCTTTCACCAGTTGATAGCGGCGGGGACTATCCAGAAATGCCCAATTAATATTGGGACCAAGGCTGAAATGATCGGCTCCTCCACGTCCGAGCCCTCCCAGGGTAGAGGCACCCAGGCCGATAGATCCGCCGGCGGTAATCCGCGGAAAAAGGTCTGCGGTGGCCACACCAATACGCGCGGTTGCCGCCGCCAGACGGCGCTCGGCGGCTCGGATATCGGGGCGACGCCGCAACAAAGCAGCGGGATCTCCCAGGGAAACCGTGGGAAGTTCACTGGCCAGCGGATGATAGGTGCCAACTCCCGGCAGACTGTCAAATCCACGGCCAGTCAACACGGCTAGCCGATGCTGCGCCTTGCTGATAGATCCTTTCAATTGTGGGATACCGGCGCGGGTCGTGTCGAGTTGAGCTCTGGCGCGTGCCACATCCAAATCGGTCCCACGTCCGCCCTCCAGTAACTTGATCGTGAGATCAAGCGTTGCGGCTTGGTTCTCGGCGTTGCGTTCGGCCACGTTGAGTTCATTCAGGAGCCCGCGAAGTTCAAAATAGGCCCGGGCCGTCTCGGCGGTAACCGACACCAATAGATCGTCCCGAACAGCCTCAACCGATTCCAAGTCAGCCTGTGTGGCCTCATTGTTGCGTCGAACCCGCCCGAAAATATCCAACTCCCAAGTGGCATCGAAACTGGCGTCAAAGGCATCAACGTTTCGGTCCGCACCAGGCAGCACACTGGACTGGGTTTCGCGCACGCGGTTATAACCGCCATTGGCCGTAACGATCGGCGCATAATCAAAATGGGACACCCGATGCTCCGCCCGCGCGGCCTTGATGGAGGCAATGGCGGACTTGACATCGAGATTATTCGTCATCGCCAGTCCCACCAGTCCATTGAGTTGCTCATCGTGGAAACGCGCCCACCAAGCCTGTAATGAAGTCTCGTCGGTCGCGGTCGGGGAGGCCCCCGCCGCCGTGGACAAAAACTGCGTTGGTGCCGGGTCCAGTGGTGCTTTGTAGTTTGGGCCGACCGCGCAACCAGCCAGCGAAAGGACCGCGAAGCCAGTGAAGAAACGGCTAAAGAGTATATTTTTCATGGGGCCGACGAAGTTTCTTTGGGAAGGGCGGGCGTGAACCGATCGAGGCGTTTGGTCAGCCCGCGAATGACGATGTAGAAAACCGGCGTCAGAATCAGGCCGAAGAAGGTGACCCCGATCATCCCGTAAAAGACCGCCGTGCCGATGGCCCGCCGCATTTCAGTTCCCGCACCTGTCGCTCGCACCAGTGGCAGCACACCCAAAATGAAGGCAAAGCTGGTCATCAATATCGGGCGTAATCGCAACCGGCAGGCCTCCACGGCCGCCTCGACAATCCCCCTGCCCTCCCGTTCGAGTTGCCGAGCGAACTCGACAATCAGGATGGCGTTTTTGGCCGAAAGACCGACGAGGACCACCAACCCAATTTGCGTGAAGATGTTGTTATCCATCCGATTCCACCAGACTCCCGCCATGGCGCTAAGGAGGCACATGGGCACGATCAAGACAATGGCGAGCGGTAGGCTCCAGCTTTCGTACTGGGCCGCGAGGGTCAAAAAGACAAGCAGCACGCAAAGAGGAAAGACATAGATAAGGGTGTTACCGGCCAGTTGCTCTTGCAAGGTCAACTCAGTCCACTCGAAGCCCATACCGGGTAGAGCCTCCTTATCAAACAATCCCTTGGCAATCTCGATGGCTTGACCACTGCTGGTGCCCGGAAGTGGGATACCATTGAGATCAGCAGCGGGAAACATGTTGTAGCGCGTCACTGCATTTGGCCCGGTGGTTTCCTGAATTGTGAGCAGGGTGCCGAGTGGAATCATCTCTCCCGCGCTGTTTCTACAGCGGAGCTTTCGGATGTCTTCGGGCTTCGCGCGAAACGGTCCGTCGGCCTGCGCGGTCACCTGATAGGTCCGACCGAAGCGGTTGAAATCATTGACGTAGAGACTGCCCAAACAAATTTGCAGAGTGTCGTAAACATCGCTCAAAGCGACCCCCATGCTTTTGGCCTTGGTACGATCCACATCGACTTGCAACTGTGGAACCCGTGTGGTGAAGGTGGTAAACGCGGCCGCCAACCCGGGTGTTTGGAGACCATCCAACATCATCCGGAAAGCCGTGCCTGCCAACGGTTGCAGTCCGAGGGAGGTCCGATCCTGGACCATCATTTTGAATCCGCCCGAATTTCCCAGCCCGTTGACCGGTGGGGGCGGCAAAATGAGCACACGAGCATCCCGGATGCTGGCCACCTTGCCATAAATCTGGGCCATAATGGCATCCGAGCTCTTGGCAGGATTTCCCTTACGGTCGGCGAATTCCTCCAGAGAAATATACATCGCACCGGCATTGGGCAGGTTCGCTCCAATCAGCGGGTTAAAGCCGGGAAACTCGACCGTGGCCTTGACTCCAGGGACTTCACGAGACAAGCGTCCCGCCTCCTCAATGACCTTCTGGGTCCGCTCAAGGCTTGCCCCTTCCGGCAATTGGGCGAAGCAAAGCAAATAGCCCTTGTCCTGCGTGGGAATAAAGCCCGAAGGCACCTGCTGGAAGAGGTAGCCGGTCGCCAGGAGGAGTACACCGTAGACGAGCAAAGCAATCGCCGCACCCCGGCAGCACCAGGCCACCACGCGGGAATAAACACTGGTCGCGGCGTCAAATCCGCGATTGAACCCCTTAAAAAACCAACCGAATGCGACGTGGATAAATCGGGTTAATAGGTCCGGTTTTTCGCCATGCCCCTTGAGGAGCAGAGCACTCAGCGATGGGGAGAGTGTCAACGAATTGAAAGCGCTTAGCACCGTGGAGACCGCAATGGTGAGCGCGAACTGGCGGTAAAACTGGCCGGTGATGCCGGCAATAAAGGCTGTGGGGACAAAGACCGCGCAGAGCACCAAGGCGACTGCAATCACGGGGCCGCTGACTTCGGTCATTGCCTTTTGAGTGGCATCAAACGGCGAGAGCCCCAGTGCCATATTGCGCTCCACGTTTTCGACCACCACGATGGCGTCATCCACCACAATTCCGATGGCCAGAACCAGCCCGAACAACGAGAGGTTGTTGAGAGAAAAGCCGAGGAGGTGCATGACCGCCAGGGTGCCAATCAAGGACACCGGTACCGCCAGTAACGGAATGATGGAAGCCCGCCAGGTTTGGAGAAACACAAGCACCACCAGTACCACCAATACGATCGCCTCGAAAAGGGTTTGGATCACCGCATCGATGGACTCGCTGGCGAAGACCGTCGTGTCATAAACAATCTTATAATCGACGCCTTTGGGAAACGGCAGGTCCCGTTTTAACTGCTCCATTCGCTCGCGAACCTTGCGGGAGGTTTCGATGGCATTCGACCCGGGCAATTGAAAGATGACCATCGCCGCAGCCGCTTTGCCGCTCAAACGCGACGCTAAAGAATAATCACGAGCGGCCAGTTCGACCCGCGCAACATCCTTGACCCTCGTGATTTCTCCACTGGGTCCCTGCTTGATGATGATGTTTGCAAATTGCTCCTCATCCAGCAACCGGCCCTGGGCGTTCACCGTGAGTTGAAAATCGGCGACTCCCGAGGCCATGGGGGGCTGCCCAATGACACCGGCAGCGGCCTGGATGTTCTGCTCGCGGACTGCTGCCACGACATCGGAGGCGGTCATCCCCAGGGCGGTAAGTTTGTCGGGCTCGAGCCAAAGGCGCATGGAGTAGTCGCGTGCCCCAAAGACGGTGACATCCCCTACGCCTGGAACACGGGCCAGTTGGTCCTTGATCTGTAAAAAGGCGTAGTTGCCGATGTAGAGCTCGTCGTGTGAATCGTCCGGGGAAAGTAAATGCACGACCATCGTCAGGTCGGACGATTTCTTGGTGACCGTCACCCCCAAGCGTCGCACGTCTTCGGGCAGCTTGGGAGAGGCCAGATTGACGCGGTTCTGGACCAGCACCTGGGCTTTGTCCAAATCTGTACCCAAACGAAACGTGATGGTCAGTGACATCACGCCATCGGACGTGCTGACACTGCTCATATAAAGCATGTCTTCAACACCGTTGACTTCTTGCTCGATCGGGGTCGCAACCGTTTCACTCAAGACCTTGGGGCTCGCCCCAGGATAAGCGGCGCGGACAACGACGGTTGGCGGGACGACGTCGGGGTACTGCGCCACGGGCAACTGCTGCAAAGCGAGGAGACCCAAGAGGACAGTAATGATCGATAGAACCGCCGCGAAGATGGGCCTCCGAATGAAGAATTGGGGGAAATTCATGGCGTGGCCTTGGTACCAGAGGATGGTGTGGGGGAAGCTGGCCTAATCGGCGCACCCGGACGGACATTGATGACGCCCTCAACGATCACATTCTCCCCTGCTTTCAGACCTTCGGTGACCACCCGCAATCCATCGATCTCAGCACCCAGTTTGACCGGGCGCATCTGGGCGGTCGAATCAGAGCCCACCACATAGACGAACCGCAATGCCTGGTCGGCGGCGAGGGCGCGCCCCGGGATCAGCACCGCCTTGTATTTGGCGCTGCCTGGGACCCGCAGTCGGACGAACATTCCCGGCGACATCAAGCCGGATTCATTGGCGAAAACCCCTCGGGCGGTCACGGTGCCGCTACTGGCGTTGATCCGATTTTCGACAAAATCGATCTCGCCGACATGCGGAAACCCTTGCTCATCGCTGAGCGCGAGTTCGCAAGGGATACGGGAGGTGATGGCGCTAGGCCGACCACCGCTGGCGGCCAAACGCCGATACTTTAGCGACGCGCGTTCATCCACGGCCACATAAGCGTATATCGGATCTTGAGAGACGACTGTGGTCAGCAACGTGGTCCCGGCGGTGCCACCGACAATAAGATTACCCGGGGTCACCATGGCACGACTAACACGCCCAGCGATCGGCGATCGGACTTCAGTGAATTCGAGATTCAGCCGGGCACTGGCCACGCGGGCGTCAGCTCCTTGGACGGCACTCCTGGCTTGTGCGGCAGTTTTGACCCGGGTATCAAAATCCTCTTGGGAAATCGCACGAGTTTCGATCAACTTGCGAGCCCGATCGGCGTCGGATTGCGCGAGGTCCGCCTTGGTTTGGGCCTGTTCCCGATCGGCCACCAGAGCCTCGTAATCCGCCTGATAGGGGCGTTTGTCGATGGTGAACAACAGATCACCGACCTTGACCGTCTTACCTTCCTCGAAATGGACCTTGTCCAAGTATCCGCTTACCCGCGCGCGGATCTCGACGCTTTCCTTGGCGTCCAATCGACCGGTGTATTCATCCCATTCCACCACTTCTTTCTCAATTGCGGCGATTACCGTCACTTGCGGGGGTGGCGGCGCACTGGGGCGCCCACCGGCAGCGGGCCTGCAACCGGCCAAGAGTCCGGACACAGCTAGTGGCAGGAGGAGCCGCATGTTGGCGTTGAGTTTAGAGAGATTCAACATAGCCATTTCGATTTAGGTTGGGTTGGATGGATTCGGCTCTGCGACCAGAGGCTGGCGGAATGAAACGCGCGGATTCAGTTTCACCCCTGCGAATTGAAAACGCGCTTCAGGTAAGCCAGTAGCTTATCGCCGGTTTGGAGTGAGCCCCTGAAGCCAACATAATTGTCCGGACGAAGCAGGTAGATGACCGGGGACGTGACGCCGAACTTGGAGTGAGCCTCATTCAGCGCATCCACCAGCACTGAAGTTCCGGGTGGATAGTCCGCTGCTGCCGTCTGGCTGGCGACGATCGCGTGTGCAGCTAAAAGCCCGGCGCAATAGTGGCTGACTTGGGCGAGCAATTTGGAAAACGCCTCACTGTGGGGGCCTTCATGGGTGCCGGTGAAAAGCAGCAGGGTCCATTCGACACCCCGCGAAAGATCGCTGAGTCGGACGGTGCGCTTGTCGGAATTTAATACGACCTGCGCATCAAGGACTCGTTCACCGGGATTGGGGCCGCCGCTGCCGCCGTGGTCTTCTGTGAGCGGCGAGTGCGGGTAGGCGATGGCCAGTTCTTCGAGCGTCGTGCGCATGAAGTGTTGCGCGAAATCCGTCCGCACGACAAAGGGTCCAAGGAGCCGCACCGCACGTTGCTTGATCTCACCGGGATGGAGAATGCCTTTGTAGGCGAGGTCCGTGCCCTTGATTAGTCCTTCGGCGACGGGATGGCGTTCCTGATTGTAAGTCTCCAATAGCGACGGCTGATAATCGCCCCGGATGACGCCGGCCAGCTTCCAGCCGAGGTTGAAAGCGTCCTGGATTCCCGTGTTCATGCCCTGTCCGCCGATGGGCACATGAACGTGGCCTGCATCGCCCGCGACGAATGCCCGTCCGCCGCAGAACCGGTTCGCGTAGCGATGCGAGGTACGATAGCGAGCCAGCCATACGGGCTCGGATAGGGTCACTTTCATCCCACTCAGCCGCTCGAAGTGGCTTTTGATTTCCTCGAGAGTCGGCTCGGCAGAAATGTCTTCCGCCGCACCCAGGCTTTTTTCAGCTTCTTGTTGCCCCGGAGTCGGGGGCGCGGTGCCGATGGCATCGGGAATGGAGATAAAAATCCGCGCGAAGCCATTCGGCATCTCGATGGCCATCATGTAACCGTCGGTGGTCAGGAACAAATACGACCGTCCACTGGGCAGATTCCACCTCAGCTTGCAGTCGGCTTGGATGAATTGCTCGCCGCTGTAGCGTTCGCCTTCAAAGGTGAGTCCGAGGGTTTTTCTCACGAGACTCTTAGATCCTTCGCACCCGACAACGTAATCTGTGCCAACGGTTTCCGTTTTGACCAACCCAGTCGCTGGATCGGTGTGACGCAATGTGACCGTCGCACCGGAGGCGTCCACGGTCATATCCAACGCCTCGGTGTTCCATTCGACCTGGACGCCATACTGGTTCAAGGCGTCGTTCAAGAGGTGTTGGGTTCGATTTTGTCCGATAATCAGCGGATGTGGGAAGGCGCTGTCGATTCCGTCAAGATGCCAACTCCCGATGTGCTTGCCGTAGCCATGCACGACGACTTCGCGCATCGGCTCGGCCTCGGCAATGGCCCCGGCCATGATGCCTACCTTGGCCAACGCCTCCTGCGTGCGCACATGGAGGATGAGTGCCTTGCTGACCTCTCGGATCGACGGCAGCTTCTCTACAATCCGCGTGCGGATTCCCCGCCGGACAAGTTCGTTTGCGAGCGTGAGGCCAACTGGCCCCGCGCCGATGACCAGGACTTCAATGGACGAAGGGCTGGATTGTTCTGTCGCTGAGTTCGTTTGAATTAAAGACATATGGGTCGCTTTGGGTTTAAGCGGAATTGTGAAACTGTTCAGCCGCAACGTCGGCGAATACCTCCTTGGCGACGGCCATTGCTACCAGAGCCTTGGGGAATCCGACAAAAGCCGAAAGTTGGAGATGGAGTGAATCCAATTGAAAGGACCCAGCGCGAGACCGATAAAGATCACAGCCGTGTTTTCCGGATTAAGAGCGGGCATCATGTGGTCCCCTGGGTGTGGCCTAGCCGATTCCATCACGGAACTGGTCCAATACCGTGCGGTCATGAGTGGGCAGGATTCGCTCGACAAAGGGTTTCAACCTGCGCAGGGCGGACATAGTATCCGCCATCGAGTCTATGAAACCCGGAGCCCACTGGTTCCGCACGTTGCTGACTAACATGGCGGCATCGCCGACAATCAGATACTCCCCCTTCGCGGTGTCGACTCGCACAATCTGATGCCATGGTGTATGGCCCGGTAGCAATTCACAGCGGATTCCTGGGAAGGGCTCCTCATTCCCGCTTTGCAATTCGATTTGAGGCCAGAGATCGTTTATCAACCGGGCGGTGTTCAGCCGATCGTAAAAGGGTACCGGGCAAATATTCGGTGCCGCTGCATTCTGCAATTCGCCCCGTTGCAACAGGATTTGAGCATTGGGAAAAAGATAATCCTGCCCAGCGTGATCCATGTGAACGTGGGTATGGATAATATACCCGATGTCCTCCGGCGCTAGCTCGTAACGCCGGAGTTGGGCATTCATGGTCTGCGATTCAGACCGGTGGCAGCTGAGCCCCTGAAGTCGTTTTGCGTCTTCGACGCTTCGAAAACTGGTGTCGACAAGAATCGGCTTATCTGCCCCCAGGATGAGCCAGGCCGTCGTTGTTGCCAACACCGACTTGCCAATGTCCGACTGCCACGAGAGAAAACTGGAATCCAGATTCATGTCGCCAACATCCAGTGGGTGAATCCGGTATTTCATTGGATTATGAATTAACTTTGTCTCTTGGTTTTCCTGTGAAGCCCTCACCGCAGGACCGGCGGCAAAATCTCTCCAAACAGAACAGGCAGCAATTTCTCGGCCGAGGGAGTGCTCCAATCTTTGACGAGTTCGGCGATCACCGTGGGCATGGAGGTTAGTACGACGCCCGCGTCATGCATCCGCAAACGCGATGTTTCCTCGGACAGATCGAACGGCGATCCGCTCGCGTCCAGCACGCACTGCACCGAATAGCCATCCCGAACGGCGTTGATGGTGGGGAAGATCACGCACACGTCGGTGGTGATCCCTGCCATCACGAGTTGCTTACGGCCAGTTGCCTCGATGGCAGCGCGGAAATTCGGATCGCTCCAGGCGTCGGCAATGCCTGCCCGCTTCACGCGCGCTTCATAGGCTTTTGGGGCAATCTGTGCGAGCTCCGGTAACAGCGGCCCTTGAATGCGATCCTCCTGGCTGGACGTGAGCACCAGAGGCATGTCAAGGGCTACCGCAACCTTGGCCAGTGCCAGGCTGAACCGCTTGACGCGATCAAGCGGCAAATTTTTTACGAGCTGCATCGTGCCAACCTGATGGTCGATGAGGACCATCGCGGCTTTGGCTGGGTCAAACATTTCGAATGCGGGGTGCATAGTCGTTATTAAAAGCGGTATTAAAACGTGGATCGGCTGACGACTTCGGGCCTCAGTCGGCTGGCTTGGACACGATCTGCGGTTTGAGCGCTGACTGCGGGGCCTTGTGAACCATGGTGTAGGCGTATTCCACGCCCACGCCGTAAGCTCCTGCCTGGCCTTTGAGCAGGCCCATCAAGGCGTTGTAGTGCTCCTTGTTCTTCCAATCGCGCTGCCATTCGAGCAGCGCCGCGATGGTGGTGACGCGCACGGCACCCGCCTGCACCATCCGCGAGAGCGCGGCTTCCTGAGCGGCGGGGGAGGTCGCGCCACAGCAGTCCTCCACAACGTAGATGTTGTAGCCCGCGCCGAGCATTTCGATGGTCGGCCAGGTGACGCAGACCTCTGTCCAGAGGCCGGTCATGATGATGTTCCTTTTGCCGGTGGCCTCGATGGCCTTGCGGAAACCGGCATCATCCCATGAGTTCATAGAACTGCGTTCGACGACTGGCTGGCCGGGAAAGACGTCCAGCAATTGTGGCCAGACGTAGCCGGAAAAGCCTTCGGTCTCCACCGCCGTGAGCACGGCAGGAACATTGAATTCTTTTGCCACCTTGGCCAGCAGGGTGACGTTGTTGATCAGGGTGGCACGGTCGGCATTGGCCACGCCGAAGAGCATCTGTGGTTGGTGATCGATGAACACGATGGCGCTGTCGGCAGCGGTGTAGAGTTTGTGGTAGGAGCTCATGTGGGTGTCTGATTTTAGTTGAGGTGAAACTGGAAGTAGTCTGCGATCAAGCACGTGTGAAAGCTGTCGAGCCCGCCATGATTGGCGCGACCGCGTTCGTTGGGGGTACGCAGCGAAATCATGCGACAACAGTACGCATCTATCGCCTTCTGCCTATCGAGCAGAGGATATACCCGTGTCTCTCCCAAATGGGATAGCGATATGCGGGTTGCTGGATTCGGACACGGCGCGCTAAGCTCCCCATGTGCCGGACGACATTGATCAAGCCAAACGTTCCCAGCCTGTCCGGAAGAGCGGGCCGAATGCCGACAATGTTGAGCAGAAAAAGGTCGGGGCCGTCGTCCGCAAGCGGGCCGCGCGGCAGCAGGCAAACGAACTGGGGAAAGCCAACCTCGCTTTAAGGGCGACGCTGGCTCAATTGGCATCGCAGCCCGATCACAAGGCATTTTTGGGTTCGGTCTTGATTGAGGCCAGCCGACAATTGAACGCCGATGCCGGGCATCTCGCCGTCATCGATGAAGCGCAGGGCCAAGTGGTCACCTATGCCCATTCTTCGGGAGACCAATTGCTCCCACTCGGTGATTTTCCCAGCGTCGTACCGATTTCACAGGTGGCTGCATTGCCAGTAATGGAGGCGGCAGGCGGACCCCGCATTTTCGACCTCAAAACGGAGCAGCACCTCTTTATGCCGGGCACCATCGAGTGGCACCGACAATTTGGGACCCGCACGGTGCTGACGGTGCCCATGATTTTGGGCACTAAAACGGTGGGATTTCTCGGCTTTGCCTTTAAACGTAAGACGAACCTAACCTCAGAAAAGGGTGACCTGATGATGGCGCTTGCACAGCAGGCCGCGCTTGCCACCCAACTGATCCAGATATCGCAAAAGGAACAGGTCGCCGCAATCGCCCGCGAGCGCGAAAAGGCGGCACAGGAACGTGCGGAAGAATTGGTGAAAGCCAATGAGGCTCTGCAAGCCACGGTCGATGCGACGAGTCAAGTGCTGGAGTTGGACGAACTGGTTCCGAAGGTGTTGGGCATCATTGGCAAGGTTTTTGAAACCGATAAATGCGCGATTTTCGAAAATCTTCCCTCGGGCGAAGTCCGGCTCTGGTATTGGCACACCGAGGGCAGGACGCTATTGCCAGCGGAATTGTTGCAGCTCGACGAGGACAAACATTCGTTGGTCCGTCGGCTGGCAGCGGGCTTTACGGTCCCCACGGAATATCTCGGTCAAAGTTCGCGAATGGCCGGAACGGTTTTCCTGGATCATGTCAAAGGTACGTCCGTCCCCGAGTTTGACCAATGGGCCGTCTCCATCGGTTGCGACTTGGAATTGAACATCGGCATCGCCTCGCAAGGAGTGCGTTGCGCGACGCTTTGCGTCTACCGACCGCGCGGGCGACCCTACTCACCGCGCGAGATCGTCCTGGCCGAGGCGCTGGCACGGCAGATCGGTTTGGCGCTACAAGTGACCAAGCTCTCGCAGACAAACCTTGAGGCTGCGGTCGCCCGCGAGCGTGAGCAGTCGGCGCGGCGGCGGGCAGATGAACTCATCAAAACAAACGCAGCGTTGCGCATGAGTCTCGACCGCCTGGCGAGCGAACCCCAGCTCGAGGACTTTTTAAAGGAAATTTTGCGCATCGCTGCGGAACAGGCCGGTGTCCCGCTCTCCCACCTGTGGCTGCATGATTCGCAGGACCGGTCCTTTCTTCGTTTAGGCTATCTGGAGGGGAAGGTTTTTGGTAGCGATACTCGCCCGTCCACTCCCCTCGCGCTGTTTTACGAAAAGCCGTTTTCCGTGCCACCAGAACTTACCGGTGGACAGCCTCTGAATGAGCGAACGGAGCCCCTCATTGTTCGAATACACGAGGATGCGAACATGTGGGGTTTAGCTGGGAAGGAATTGCTGAGATATTACGAAAGCCTGGGGATCGAAACCAAAATCAACATTCCGCTGCGCTTTGGTGGCCGCTGCATTGGAGCATTGGCTGTCTATCTCAAGGATGGACGAAGGGCCACGGATGAGCTGGTCGAATTAGTGTCGGCCCTGGGATATCAGGTCGTTCTGGCCATGGAGCTGACCCGGCTGGCCCAACAAGTCGAAAAGGCAGCCATCGTCCGTGAGCGCGAGCAGGCGGCGCGGCAGAAGGCTGATGAACTGGCAAAAGCCAACGCTATTCTCACGTTGCGCGACAGGTTGTTGAACCTGGTCGCAGACGCTTCACGCGAACTGATACAAGCGCCGGATTTGATCGCGGGCATCCACAGCCTCTTGCGGCGCATGGGCGAAAGCACGCGGTTAAGCCGGGTGCTGCTCTTTTTGCAGCGTGAATCGGTGAATGGCGGGAGTGAACATTATATCGTTACGGAATGGTGCGCACCGGGAATTGCGGACCACCGCAGTTTGGGCATAGAGGTTATTCCCAACAGCATCGCCAAACCGTTTCTGGAGCGGATGAAAAATCTTTCCGGGTTCTGGATGGAAATGCAGAAGGTGGAAGAGCCGATGCGCTCCACGCTTGCGCCGCTAAAAGTTGTCTCCACCGGGTGTGCGCCCGTCATGGTCGGCGGTGAATATGCCGGCGTCATTGCTTTCGATGACTGCACGGCCTTGCGCAGCGATGATTCCGCTCACGTGGATGCGTTTCTCGCTGTGGCGAATTTCATTGGCGCGGCGCTGCAACGTGACAGCAGTCAGAAAGCCCTCCTCGCTGAGCAACGAGAACGTGCCGCGTTGGAAGCCAAGGCGGTAAATGAACGTGAAGCCGCCATCTTTCAGGAACGCACCCGCTTTGCTGGGCAGATTCACGATACGCTTGCCCAAGGATTTACGGGCACGCTGCTTCACTTGGAGGCATTGCGGGTGCGGGTGGCGCGCGGCGAACGCGTGACCGTGGAAGAATTGCAGAACGTGCGGAAAATCGCCGCACTTGGTCTCGCCGAGGCCCGCCGTTCCGCGCTCGCGATCCGTCCGCTGGCTCTTGACGGGCGCGACCTTTCAACCGCATTGCAACAACTCACCGAACGATCCGCAGTACCCGGGATACTCAATTGCCGCTGGTCGCTGGGCGGCATCCCGCGACCCTTGACTCCTATCATCGACGAGGCACTCCTGAACATCGCTCACGAGGCCCTGAGCAACGCCATCCGGCATGCGGATGCCTCCAATATCCTGATCACCCTCGCCTTCGCCCCCGATGGAGTGTCACTCCTTGTAAGCGACGATGGTATTGGATTCGATGCCTCAGATTCGCGGATTCGCGGTCACACCTTCGGACTGCGCTCCATGCGCGACCGCGCTGCAGCGGCCGGCGGAGAATTGACTGTCCTATCGAAACACGGTGAAGGCACGACCGTTACCGTCCATCTCTGGAATCAATGAAGAAGCCAAGTTCCACCCAGGCGAGTGCCGCGCGAAGCAAGGCAGTCACGGAAAAAAAGCCAAAATCGCCGGCGATTAGAATCGTGCTTGCCGACGACCATCACGTCGTGCGTCAGGGTATGGCCGCGATCATCGCCACCGAGCCCGATTTGAAAATCGTCGGGGAGGCGTGCGATGGGGAGCAAACCCTGGCGCTCTGCGCTGAGCTAAAGCCCGATGTGCTCGTGCTCGACCTGCGGATGCCCGTGCTCGACGGCTTCGAAGTGGTGAAGCGCCTCATCACTGACGACCCCGCCGCGTGCATCCTCGTGATGACCACCTACGACACGGACGAAGATATCTGGCGCTGCCTGCGTGCTGGAGCGAAAGGCTACATCCTAAAGGACGCGAGCCAACCGGAAATCATCACCGCCATCCGCACCGTCGCGCGGGGCGAAAGCTTCACCACGCCATTGCTCGCGGTGAGACTCGCCAATCGCGCAACCGCGCCGGAACTCAGCCCACGCGAAAGCGAAGTCCTACAACTCCTCGCCTACGGCAAGACAAACAAAGAAATCGCCACCGCCCTGAACATAGAGCCCGGGACAATTAAATCCCACATCCAGTCACTTTTCAAGAAACTGGGTACATCCAACCGGAGCGAGGCAATCAACGCGGCGAGCAAGCGCGGGTTGATCAGGATGTCCTGATTGACAACCGATTCGGTGTTATTACTAGGCCGTGTTTTCAAAATGCATTTGCCTATCCGCTGGCCAAAACAGGCGGGGGCTTCGTTGCTCCTCGGTCACGTATTTCGTCGCAATATGCTCCCTCGTCGCGCCTCGCCCCCGCCTGTTTTAGCTGGCGCATATAGACAAAGC
>CAILNN010000259.1 GCA_903835555.1 uncultured Verrucomicrobiota bacterium | reverse complement strand
TTGGCCGCCTCGAAATAGCGGATGGTTCCATCGGGATCGCTTGATATGAAATCCAAGGTGTCGCGAAGGCCGTCGAAGAAGTAATCCCGTGCGTAAGTAAGAGCTCGCAGGTCCACCCCGCTGTACTGCCCTCCATTCGAACCAACTGGGGTTTCTATCGGGAGATCCTTGTCGCCGATGGGCTGCTGGCCCCCGGTAACGCTGGGGAATGCCACTCGTAGTCCGTCCAGAAGGCTGGCGTTGCCCACCAAGAGTTGGCCGTTGAGCAACGCTTCCAACGATTCCCAAGCCACTAACTGACCGATATATTGGCCCTCAGGTCCGGCATCCGAGCTGAGCCGCGCGGAAACGGCCTCTCGCACAGCTTGTTGGAGAACCGGCTGCAGGGCTGCCCCAGCGACCGGGTTCCCCGTGGCGGGGTCCAGTCCAAGGTAGACGTTCCGCAAGTCATTCCGGGTCTTTGTTTGGGGGAATCCGACCAGATAGGTTCGGCCCTGAAACAGGTCGTTGGTCGCCGCCGTGAAATGGGAGGCAAAGTCCTGAGCCAACGCCGTTTGAACAATGCTCCAGACTGAAATAATGGGTAAGAACCACGAGTTTTTCATTAATTGTTTCCTCCATTCCAAAAGCCGGCCAACGGTCCGCTTATCAAGCGAAGGCTTCCACTTTTCCCTATTCCAGTCGCCACCGACGTGGAAAGTGGATCAGGATCGTTGGCAAAAATCGGTCCGCGGGTTGGGTCAACGGTATAGACGTCGGCTGCTGTTGATGGCAGAAGAACAGGGCCGACATTGCAGGTGATCGCGTATTTTGGTGCCGCGCATGGTCCAGTAGCCCCAAGATGGGGATAGCCGCGATAGGTATCCAAAGGTATGACATCGCCGCATTGCGCAGAATCGGCCCAATCCCCAGGTGCCTGGCCGTCCTGCACGGCGTACGCGTATTTAATGCCGCGAAAGTTGCCCAACCAATTGGCAGGGTCCGACACGGTGCCCTGAGGATCAAAGCCATCCGCGTCGAATCGAACCCCGACCCCAACCGACGGTGCCAGGTTCAAGTCAAAGCTGGCTGAATAAGCGAGTTGAACTTGTAGCAGACCCGCGAGGGCCGGTGGCGCAGTTAGGTCATTGGTACCGGTGATGGCCGCTGCGACATTCGGCGGCAATGATCCACCTCCGGTAAACGCCACGCTAAAGAAATTGAGCGAATAGGGCGAATTTCCCGGCGAGGGCATTGGGAACACCTCCGTCGGTAGGCGGAAATCGGGGGAACCTGGCACTCGGACCGTCAAATCCGCAGTATAACCGTTCGTATTGGGGCTGAAGTAGGTATGCGATGGGTAAAGCGAATTCAAGACCAGCTCGGATGACCCATCGCCAAAGTGATAATAAAGCGGTGTTTTTCCGTCGTATGGGTTCTCCGTGATGACCGCGAAATCGACCGGCAGCGGTGCCGGGCCGATAAAGGGTGTCGCAATTAAGCCGACGGTGTCCACATAAGGAGAACCGACCAGGGTCATTTGCAGCGAGTACGGATTGGTTTGACCTGGACTAGTCGCGAATCCATCAACCGAACTCGATGGGATGGGACTGACTGGCAACGGCTGAAAACGACTGGCGAGCGTGATGCCTAGTGGGCTCAGACAATTGGTATTGATCTGCGGGAGGGTGAAGTTTGTGCTGAGGCCTGGAGAAGCGGGATTTGCTGGACCAAACCCAGCCAGGGAGGCCGAGAGGTTGAGGGGAATCCCGGGAACTCGGGTAAATTGGAAATTGCCGTTTGTGTCGGCCAAAGCCACCGCATTGTAGGGGAGTCCGTCCAACGAGACCTGTGCCGGTAGTCCGCTGGCATTGGTCGCACCACTCCACACGGTCTGAACGGTTCCTGCGATGGAAAAAACCGGTTGCCCCCAAAGTTTCAGACTGACATTCGCCAGTGAGCCCAGTTCGGAACCAAAGTTGTTGATGACTAGATTCCAAGTTCCACGGGTACGCAAACCTTGTGTCAGATAGGACCTGAAATCCGTCTTTGGTTTCTGAATGTTTGGATAGGAGAGTCCAACCAAGCTAAGGACCGCAGCGCGGTCGTGGAGGACCAGTGGACCTCCGGTTGGCGGCTGGAGGATCAATTGGACATTTGTCGGGGAAATTCCAGAAAGGTCCAACCCAATCGTCAGTCCGCCAAGTGCAAGATCGGTTCCGACGGCCAAGGGAATTGATGTTGTCGAGCCGCTGACCGTGCGCGGGGAAATAATCTGCTTAATCACCACCGGATCGGTTCCGGAGGTGCCCTCTTTGTTGGCCTGGGCATGCCGGGTGGATAATGTAAGTGGGGTTTCACGATGCAAGGTGAATTGCCCAACCAATTGGATGGGCTCCTTGAGCATTCCGTACACGGTTTCGAGGTAATCACCGCTCAGCGTAAAACCATCCACGGTATTGGCGGTGACCAGAGCACCACTCAGGGACACTTGTCGGTAAACTGGAAATGGAAATGGATTCAGGGCGTCAAATTGTCCATTGCAATTCCAGTCGACGTCTTCGCCGGAAGGATTAAACTGTTGGTAGGGAGCTTGATTGACATCGCCAGGAGCGAGAACCAGACCTCCACCGAGCGAATAGTTATTATTGTCGTCCCGATGTCCGATCAACGAAACGTCCGCAGGCCAGAGAAGTGCGTTTTGTGAGTCAATAAGCCCGCGCAACAGACCCGGCGTAGCGGAGTCTTCAAAAAAGGCGATGTGAAGATCGATGTCAGGAACCGCGTTGTGGCGCCCATTGACGCTCGTGATGATTGCCGATCCTTGCCAATCGCCTCCAAGCGGAGCGACATCGGCCACGACTCTCCAAACCCGATTACCGACACTCGTTTTCAACAGAAGCTGCGTCTCGTAATGACCTGGCAGCATGAGCGTCCGATTGAGATTCAATTGGATGACGTCGTTTTCAAGCGTTGTGACCCCTTGTTGCGCACTGATTTGCAACCAGGGCGCATTGGTCACCGACAATTCCCAGAGCAGGATACCACCACCGACATTGCTGAGAGCAATTTGGGCGGATTCCTCTCCCGGGAAGAATCGAATCACGGTTTGATTGGTCGCATTGAGCGGCAACGGCGAATCCGAAATGACCAGGTCTTCGTAGGAGGGATAATTGCCGTACGGTGCCACATCCTGATCGGCACGGACTGCTGCAAGAAGCTGAGGCTGAAGAGCAAATGAGTTCGTCCCTTTGACATGAACCCAGTAACCCCGATTCGCATCAAAGGTCGTGAAGTCATCCACCAACGTTCCACTTGGGTCAAATTTGGTAAATTGGCTTTGTTCCCACCGAAGGACCTCGGAAAAATTTAATCCAGAAGCCGTTAGGACGGAAAGCAGGTCCACGTTTCCCGCAAGGGCAGGAGAGCCAACGGGAACGCCAATCAGGTTCCAGCCCGGGTTGAAGTTGACTGGCGGCGTGGAAGTGGGGGTGGTGCCGGTGACGGTCCATGCTGGCACGGCCTGGTTCATGTAAATCCAGTATCCGCGTCCAGGGGCAACGGGCGAAAGGGGTGTAACCACCGATGGATCGGCTGGCGCAGGGGTTGCACCATAGCTGGACCAAATTCCGGCGCTGGAATCAAAGGCAAACACCCGGTTAAGAGCGCCACCCAACGGCCCAAATACGGCGGCAGGTGATGGGTCAGAGGGCAATAACTGGAACGCAATAAGATTCCAACCGGCACTCAACGATACTGTTTGGGTATCGGCACGACTCTGCCCAGCCAAAGCGAGTACTCCAGCAGCCACGGCCATTAATTGATACCGAATCGAAAGCGTCCAGGTGGGGCTATGACCAGCAATGGAAGCGAAGTGCCTGCCGGACAGGGATGGAATCGCACGGAGTTGTGGCGTTCCCCACATTGCTTGGACACCGGGAAATCGCCACGCGGGCATCCGAGCACAAATCCATAATAATAGGTCCATGTTGCTACGGATTCGTACTTCGGGTCGAAAACCTATCAATTCATTTGCAGTATCTTTGGAGGTAGGACTGCTCAGGAGCCATGGCGTCCGGAATGTCGACGCGAGCCCAACCCATTAGACGATCAAGCGATATTTGTCCGAATTCTTGATAGATACCGGAATTGATGTCCGAATGGTCCCGTGTTGGAGAATCATCCACCAGAAACGGGTGCCCACCCAGAATCACTTCCGCCTACCCGGCGGAGTCTCTTGAGTCGTCTTAAGGACTGGGACAATCAGGATTCCTGGCGCCAATTCTTCGAGCTCTATTGGAAGTTGATCTACGACTTGGCACGAAAAGCAGGCTTGAGCGATGCTGCCGCCCAGGATGTTGTGCAAGAAACGGTTCTAGTTGCCGCCAAACAGCTCCCCAATTTCAAGTACGACCGCGCCAAAGGTTCCTTCAAAGGATGGTTGATGCAGATTACCCGGCGTCGGATTTCCGATGCCCTCCGACAAATGTACCGCCACTCTCCAGCGGAGGGAGAGGGTGACCGAGTGGCAACTCCGGATGCAGTCGGAAACGAGTTTGACGAATTGTGGGACGCCGAATGGAAGACTCATCTGGCGGAATCGGTCCTCGCTCATGTGAAGGCCAAAGCAAATCCTGTTCATTATCAAGCATTTGAGCTCCTCACCGTCCAAGGTTGGAGCCCGTTGGAAACCGGTAGAGCTCTCAACCTAAATCTGGCTCAAGTCTATCTGATTCGAAGCCGGCTGCGACGGATGCTGCGGGACGAATTGAGCCGCCTCGAAGAGGAAGGGATCTGATGACGTAGCGCTTGGCTTTGGCCAGAGATTCGATCAATCCTGCCGTCGTCTTGCCATCCGAGGTACCTGCCATTCCTGACCACGAATTGCTCCGACTCATCGGTCGGGGTAGCTACGGTGAGGTATGGATGGCTCGTAATGCTTTCGGGACCTTCCGCGCCGTCAAAATTGTCCGACGGTCCAACTTTGACAGTGATCGCCCATTTACCCGCGAGCTTTCGGGAATTCAGCGGTATGAACCCATCTCCCGGGCACACGACGGTTTGGTCGATATCCTCCAGGTCGGAAAAAACGACCAGTCCCAGTTCTTTTATTACGTCATGGAGCTGGCGGACGATGCCCAAACCAACAAGCCCGTGGCTTCCGATCCAACTTCCATTGCCGAATACCGGCCGCGAATGTTGTCGTCAATGGTCAGTGGCTCTGAGCCGTTGTCACCCACGCGGGCCATCCCATTATTCCTGACTTTAGCTGAGGGAATCGCACACCTGCATGCCGGTGGGCTCCTCCACCGGGACATCAAGTCGTCGAATGTCATTTTTGTCAACGGAGTCCCCAAATTGGCCGACCTTGGATTGGTGGTGGAGGCCGGCGAGTCTCGAACCTTTGTCGGCACCGAAGGATTCATTCCTCCCGAAGGCCCGGGAACCATGACGGCGGATATTTATGCCTTCGGAAAATTGATGTATGAGGCGGCGACCGGATATGACCGCATGGAGTTTCCCACGCTACCCCTGAATCGCGATAGCCCGGAAAAGAATCACCATTTGTTGGAACTTAATGCGGTCCTCCTCCGATGCTGTGCACCAGATTCCAAAGACCGTTATCAATCCGCCGCCGAACTATTGGCCGACTTGGCCATTCTCCGCAGTGGCCAGTCCGTCCAGGAATTGCGTTCTTTCCAAAGACGATTGCGGTTCGCTCGCCATGCTGGAGCCCTCGCAGCTTTCGTAGCGTCCATACTGCTTGGCACCATTCTTGTTGTCCGACATCAAGCGAGGATTGAGCGGGAGAATTTTAGTCGATCCGAAAAGTTGAGGCTCCGCTCAGAGGCTGCGGAAAAAGCAGCCGAAGACCAACTCTTCAAATCCCTCGTCGCCCAGGGAGCGGCCGAACGACACTCGGGAAGGGCCGGGGCTCGCAAGAAGGCGTTGACTGCTCTTTCAGAGGCGGCTAATATGCGTCCGGCAACTCCCGAACTCCGGAGTGAGGTCATCTCCTCTCTGGCGTTGGCCGATGTTCAAATCGTTAAACGGTTTTTTGGATCGACCAACGCCATTTCAGGCTTGATCCTGAGCCCGGATTGTAGGCTGGCTGCTCAAGCTGTCCGTGGAGACAATGTCGAACTCAGAAATTTGTCCGATGGTTCCATTCTCCGAATCCTACCGGGCGCTGGAAATTTTGCCGGAGTTTTTAGTGCGGACAGCCGATTTCTAATGACCGCCTCTGAAGAAGGCGTTCAAAGAATTTGGGACCTCGAAAGTGGTAAGGAAGTGATTAGTATACCCAAAATGGAACCCCGCTTGTTCGATTTTGGGCCAAACTCAAATCAAATTTCCTTCCACAACGGGAATAATTTTTGCATCCGAACAATTGGAGATGAATCGATCACCAGGGTCTCCATGCCCGAACAGATTTTCCGGTTTAGGATATCGGGTTCCAATCGGTTCCTCGCCTGGACGGATGCATCTGAAAATGAAATTCACTTCACCCAAATTCCTGAAAGTATCGATCGGGCTCGACTGGACCTTGAACCAGGGGTCCGCGCCATGTCCCTTGCCTGGAGTCCTGACCAAACCACATTGGCAATCGGTACATCGTCCCGCCGAATTTTGCTTTGGCAGCCTTTGTCCACCAATCGCCCCATTGAGCTGATCGGACATGGGGCAGAGGTGGTTAGTCTGAATTGGTCGCACAGTGGAAAGATGTTGATTTCAGGCAGTTGGGATAGCACCACGCGCATCTGGAACCTGGAGGAAGGCCGGGAGATCGCGCGACATCTGGTCACCGCCTGGCAAAACGCCTTCCTGCCCGGTGATAAACAGTTGGTACTCTACGCCGCGGTCAATAACGAGGTCATTTGGTGCGACGTGCAACTGGATGAAGTGGGACGTCGGCTGCGCGAACCGGGTCGCGATGCAGAAAAGTCACCCTATCAGTGCGTTTTTTCTGCCGATTCGTCTCTCCTGTTCGAAGGATGTCACGACGGCGTGCGTGCCTTTCGTCCTCTGGATGGACAATTGGTTGGATTCACGCCCATCTATCATGTCAAGCAGATCATCGCTATACCCAATTCTCCTCACGAACTTATCGCCATCACAGAAAATCAGCGGGGCATTGTCGAGTGGAACCAGAACTCGTCCGACCAGATAAACTTTCGTCAGTTTCATCCGATGGAACGAGTTGAATTGGCGAAACACGATGCCTTGGGCCGTCCGTGGGTCGGTGGATACGGTCTGGGTTTGGCGTTATATTATTCGAACGGTAACGTAAGGCCGCTACCCGATAGCACGAACGCTATCACTGCTGCCACCAGTTTGGATGGACATTGGGCCGCCGTTTCTCGCTCGCTTCGTGCGGGCTATTGGGATATCAGCGGAAAGGATCCGTCCTATTCATTTCGCGATCTCGGACCGGCTCGCTCATTCGCCATTGCCATCGGTCACGATAACCGAAAAATCTATCACGTGAACCTCCGTGATATTTGCTGCACCGACGCCGCAAGTGGCCGCCTTATCTGGAGTACCCGCCTGACGGACAATTCAAATGTAAACGCTGTTGTGACTGAATCGAACGACGGGAAAATTGTTGCCGTTGTTCTGCCTCCATTCACCGTGTCGATGATTGATGCTGCTACCGGTGCCTGGTTGACGGATTTCGAGCATCCCGACGCTCAACCAATCAACGACATTGCATTTAGCCCGGATGGACATTGGTTTGCGGTCGCGTGCAATTCCCACATGACACAATTATGGGACCTGAAATTGGTTCGGACCCGACTTGCAGAAATGAAAGCCGATTGGTAGCACCATGCAGGGTTAGGGGGTGTTTCGCCCGTCAATCCGATTAATCGGGGTATTCGGCTGTTACTGAAGCGGGCCGCCGCCCAAGGCCCGATACAATTGCACCATCGATTGCAGGGTGTTTCGACGAGCCTGTGCCAGCGCTAATTCCGCACTCAATGATTCCTGCTCATTATAGAGGACCTCTAGGTAGCTAGTCACTCCACCGACATAACGAATCTCCGCCAATCGCGCTACATCGCGGCGCGCAGTGGTCAAAGCCTGCTGTTCGATTTCAAATTCGCGTGCTTTTTCAAACCCGATCAATGCACTGGAGACATCGCGGAATCCGCTTTGCACGACTTTCTGATAGTTGGCTACCGCTTCCTGCAACCGTGCTGATGCAAGTCGATTCTGAGCTCGTATCTTTCCCCCCGTAAACAAGGGAAGCGTCACCGATGGTCCAAATTGCCAGACCCGGGCCGGACTGGTGAAGAGGTCTGATAGCGACAGACTTTGATAGCCAAAGCTCCCAGTCAGGGTGATTTGGGGAAAATACGCTGCCCGGGCTTGTCCCAAATCTGCATTGGCGGCAATCAATTGTTGTTCCGCCACTTGAATATCGGGACGCCGGAGAAGTAGCTCGGATGGAAGTCCGGTCGGTAATGTGGGCGGCAACGATTGGTCTGCAAGAGGTATTCCTAACGAAATCTCCCCAGGGGTGCTTCCAAGCAACACCTGTAGATCGTTCTCCGTCTGGAGTCTGCGGCGTTCGATATCGGTTTGGGTGGACTTCGCAGCCTGAACCAGGACCTCCGCTTGACGAACATCCTGCAATGAAGCCACTCCCCCCTCCTCCCGGACTCCCACCAGGCGCAAGGAGTTCGTTCGGCTCAACAACGATTGGCTGGAGATTTTATACTCGGCCGCGAGTTCAATCAGAGAAAAATAGGTATTGGCGATGTCGCTCAGGAGTGTCTGCTCGACCGCATTGCGACTGCTTTCGGCGGCGAGCAGGCGAGCCCGGGCTGCTTCATTGGACCGGCGAATGCGGCCCCAGAGGTCGACCTCGTAGGAGGCCATCCCTAGAGATAGCCCACCAAACTCCGCCTCGGGACTCACGGCTGCGGGAGGTGCTGAAGGCCCCCGTTGGGATACCCTGGCCGTAGCTAGATTCCCTCCGGCGGCAATATTCGGAAAATAATCCGATCGTGCCAACCCCAACGAGGCCCGCGCTTGAAGTACCCGGGCCGCTGCGATCTGGAGGTCGTAATTGTTGTTCAATCCCTGGCTAAGTAAACGCTGTAATGCTGGGTCCGGAAATAGGCTCGACCAAGTCAGCGGGGCGGAGGGGGCCGAAGGGACGGTGTTGGTGACCGAGGAGCGATAGACGATTGGAACGACGATCGTGGGGCGGTGATAGTCGGGACCGACCGCGCAACCCGCAAAGAGGCCAATGACCGGGATGAAGTGGGCGGTTTTCATCAATGGCCTGTTCCTTTCCGTATCGTCTCCCCGGCTTCTGATGTGGGGGGCGCCTTGAACCATTTTTGGGTGAATACGTAGCATACGGGTACCAGGAAGATGCCTCCCAGGGTGGTTACGGTCATGCCGTAGACCACGGCTGTGCCCATGACCTGGCGTGCCGCCGCTCCTGAGCCCGCAGCGAGTGCAAGCGGGATGCATCCCAGAATAAAGGCAAAGCTGGTCATGAGGATGGGGCGCAGCCGCAGGCGAGCGCCTGCCACCGCAGCATCGAAGAGCGAATCGCCCGCGGAACGTCGTACCTGGGCAAATTCTACGATGAGGATGGCATTTTTAGCCGCAAGACCGACCAACATGATCAGCCCGATTTGGGCGTAGACGTTCAGGTCAAACGATCCCACCAGCAACCCGGCAAAGGTGCCAAAAGCAACCAACGGAGTCGCGAGCAATACTGCAAAAGGCAGCGACCAGCTTTCATATTGAGCCGCCAGCAGAAGAAAAACAAAGAGGATGGAGAGTCCAAAAATCACCCCCGCCTGCCCTTCAGCTTTCTTTTCCTGGAGCGTGAGTCCGCTCCATTCATAGCTCATGTCCGATGGCAGTATCTCTTTGGCGACCGATTCCATGGCGGCGATCGCCTGCGCCGAGGTATATCCCGGGGCGGGTGTGCCGGTGATTTCCGCCGTTCTATAAAGGTTGTAGCGAGTGGTTGAGGCCGGTCCCTGGGTTCGGTTAACCTTTACCAGCGTGTCGAGTGGGATCATTTTTCCGCCAATGCTTCGGACAAAAAACCGCCCGATATCCTCCGGCTTGTTGGTAAATTCTGGCTCGGCTTGCAGATACACCCGGAACACCCGGCCAAAGCGAACGAAGTCATTGATGTACGATCCACCCAGATAAGCCTGAAGAGTATTGAAGACGTCGGCGACCCGGACCCCCATCAATTGCGCCTTCTGGCGATCAAGGTCGACTTTGACCTGTGGGATTGTCGGACGAAAGCCGGAGTATAGACGGGCTAACTCAGGCCGCTTGGAGGCCGCTGCAACAAATTTCTGCAATTGGTCCGCCAATCGCTCAACCGAGCCTCCGCTGCGGTCCTGAAGTTCAAAGGTAAAGCCTGAGGCATTCCCAAACCCAGGCAGGGCAGGGGGGCCAAACGCCAGGATGCGGGCTTGAGGCAAACCGAAAAACGTCCGCATCAATTGACGGGCAATTGCCGCTGACTTCAGTTCCGGCGTTCCGCGCTGCTTCCAGTCGGTCAACCCGACAAACCAGGTGCACGCATTGGGCATTGCCGACCCGGTCAGTATGTTCAGTCCTCCGATGGTGGTAAAATTGGCGATGCCCGGTGATTTCCCAAGAATCGCATCCACCTTTCGAGCCAACTCGTCGGTTCGTTGCAGCGACGCTGCATCGGGTAGTTCCGCCGCTACAAACAGGTAACCTTTATCTTCATCGGGAATAAATCCGCCAGGCACATGACGCGATAACAAAACCGCACCGACGATGATGGCCACCAGAATCAACATCGATCGAGCAACACGTCGCACGAGAAATCCAACAATCCCCGCATAGCCGCCGGTGGCAAAATCAAAGGTGCGATTGAATTGCTTGAAAAACCAACCGATCGGCCCCTTTTTTTCTCCCGGCTTTTTCAAAAGCAACGCGCAAAGCGCCGGGCTGAGGGTGAGCGCATTGGTTGCCGAAAAGATGACCGAAACCGCGATGGTAATGGCGAATTGCTTGTAAAGGGCTCCGGTCAATCCCCCCATGAATGCTACCGGGACAAAGACGGCACATAAAACCAAGGACATCCCAATAACCGGGCCCGTCACCTCTTGCATCGCCTTGCGCGTTGCCTCCTTCGGTTCCAGCCCGTGTTCCAGGTGATGCTGGACTGCCTCGACGACTACGATGGCATCGTCGACCACGATACCGATGGCCAAAACCAATCCAAACAGAGTCAGAGTATTCACCGAAAATCCGAGAAGCGGAAAAATGGCAAAGGTCCCGATGAGCGACACCGGCACCGTCAGCAAAGGAATCAAGGTTGCCCGGGCGCTTTGTAGAAAAATAAACACCACAAGAATGACCAAGACCACCGCTTCAAATAAGGTCTGTACAATCTCCTCCATCGATGCCTTGATCGGGAGCGTGGAGTCCAAGATAACCTTGTACGCGATATCGGGTGGAAAGCGTTGGGCACTCTCGGCCAACAATTTTTGAATGGAATTCGCGGTGGCAATGGCATTGCCGCCAGGTGCCAGGTAAACCCCAAGTACGGCACCTTGCGCCCGATTGACCCGCGCAAATAAGTTGTAAGTTTGAGCCCCTAATTCCACCCGCGCTACGTCCTTTACTTTGACCTGCGCACCGTCAGCGCTGGATCGGACGATGATTTCACCAAATTCAGCAGGGTCTTTGAGCAAACCACTGGCACGCACGTTGTACTGAAATTCCGTCCCGGCTTTGGCGGGTTCCGAGCCGATTTGGCCGGCGGCAGATTGAATATTTTGATCGCGCACGGCAGCCAAAACGTCGGCAGCGGTCAACCCCAGAGCAGCGAGCTTATCCGGGCGCACCCAAATCCTCATCGAATAGTCTGGGGCGGTGAAATTCCGGACGCTACCCACGCCTTTCACCCGCGCGATGGCATCAACGAGATTGATGTTGGCATAATTGCCCAGGAATACGCCGTCATAGGTGTTGCTGGGCGAAGAGAGTCCGATCACCATCAAAATATCGGGACTGGATCGTTCGACCTTGATGCCCTGTTGCTGAACAGATGCTGGAAGTTCCGCCTGAGCCAATGCCGTCCGGTTTTGCGTGTTGACCTGGGCGATATCAACATCCGTTCCAACTTCAAAGGTGGTTTGCAGCGAGAGGCTCCCGTCACTGCCGTTCAAGGACTTCAAGTACAGCATATCCTGCACCCCGTTGATGCGGGATTCGATCGGAGTTGCGACAGATTGTTCCACCGCCTCTGCGTCGGCACCCCGATAGGTTGCGCTGATCTGGATCGTCGGCGGGCTGACGTTGGGATATTCCGATATCGGAAGTTTCATCAACGTCACGCCTCCGACAATCATGGTCAGAATGGCAATCACCATCGCGACGATGGGACGGCGAATAAAAAAGTCGCCCATGGTTCAGCGTTTCGGAGTTGTCCCTGGATTGGCCGCTGCCTTGAGCGACTCGTCTCCAATCGTTACCGGCGTTGGATCCACCGTGATATCAGGCCGTACCTTGCCAACGCCCTCCACCACGATTCGCTCCCCGGCTTTTAGTCCATTTTCAATCAGCCAGAGGTTTCCCACCCGATCGCCAGTCTGCACCCGCCGAAATGCCACCTTGTTCGAGCCATCAACGACCCAAACATTGTTCTGTCCTTGAATCTCCTGCACGGCACGTTGCGGAATCAGGATGGCATGTTCACGTTCGGGAAGGGCGATCCGAATTCTGGCAAACTGGCCTGGGCGAAGGAGTCCGTCGGGATTGGGAAACTCCGCTCGGACCTTCAGGGTCCCCGTGGTCGGGTCAACCGTTCGTTCGGCGAAAACCATTCTACCTGTCGACGTGTGTACGGTGTCGTCCGGGAGAATAAGCGTTACCGTCCGCTGGCGGATTTCCTCCGGCCCCGCTCCGCGTCTGACACGGAGGTACTCAACCTCACTAATCGTTGCCGAAACGCGAATAGGATCCAACGGCGAAAGGGTGGCCAACAGAGACGGACTACCCTTTCCGACCAAGCTCCCAATATCGGCTTGCTTGGACCCGATTAGGCCGGAAATGGGAGCTCGGACGTCGCAATATCCGAGGTCTAACTCCGCTGACCGCACATCGGCTGAGGCGGCTTCGACGGATGCCGCTGTCTGGTCCTGGGCCGCCAAGGCATTTTCGTAATCTTGCCGTGGAATGGCTCTCTGCTCCGCCAGCGGCTTTAGCCGGTTGACGTCGGTTGTTGCTTTTGATCGCGCGGCCTCCGCTTCTGCCAATCTTCCCCGTGCCCGCCGCAGCCGTTGCTGAGCGGGCTCCTTTTCCAATTGAAACAAAAGGTCTCCCTCATGAACCTGCGAACCTTCCGTAAAGGCGATTTTCTCGACGATCCCTTCCACCCGCGCCCGGACCTCCACCGTAGCTATAGCTTCCGTTTGGCCAATGAACTCGTTGAACAAAGGCACTTTTCGGTCCAGAACCTCGGCAACGTCAACCTTGGGAGGCGGAAGAGTTGCCGACTCGTTTCCGGACCTTTGACAACCCATGACAAAAGCAACGACGGCTGGCACCATCCATTGAGGGTGCAGTGGTCCAGACAATCTTGGTCGCATGAGCGCGAAGATTGCCACATATCTCTTTGGACTGCAACGTCATCCTGGTGCCCAAACCCATGCTGGATTACCCCCACGGTGGGCGTGGTTGGGGCGACGTCCTGCGGACCAAACGACCGCCCGGCGTCACTTCTTAAGCCGATGGCGAACGAGGGCTATCGCTCCTAATAAAGCACCAGTAATAAACGCGGTCTCGGGGGGTTCAGGGACGGCAGTCGGAACGATGGTTCCCGATGGGCTTAGGGAAGGGGACGAAGCCGCCAAAATAGTATGATTGTCGGTTTCCATCAAATCACCTTTGAAATAGACGGAGTCAAACGGTTGATTTTTCGGGGCATAAAAGTTCAAGAACGCGAAGGGTTCTGGACTATCAGAACCCCGGAATGGTTGATCAGGATTGCCAAAATAACTGCTTCTATTGGGAAGAGTATTGATAAAACCCGAAACGTTCTGAATGGCATAGCTGAACACCACCGTCCCTTTGTCCGAGAAGATGACGGTGTCGGGCGTTCCGGCGGACCAGTAGAAACCGAAGTAATTCTGATCACTGCCAAAGCTCAAGCGGATTCCCCCATTATTGGATAGCGGACGAACATTGACGACGTAATTCCCCTGACCGCCAGAACCACCATATTGATCGGCGGATTTGACCTGAAAACCGCCTGGATCGGCAGGATTAACTCCGGGAATTCCAGCGCCGGGATAGGCCGACGAATCGATGTTGTAAGTGCCAATCGGTCGAACGAGCTTGGTGTAATACCCCGCTTGAACGGAATCAAAATTCTCGACGATAAAATTGCCGGTGGACGTCGTGCTTTCGACCCCCGGTGCTTCCATGGAGACAATGAAACTACCCGCCAGGAGTGAGGTCGAAAGGAAGATCGATACGGAAACTGAGCTAATCCATAGAGACGGATCGTTAGATGGGATAAACATGTTGTTCTTTGTGACGACAAGTCCCTTGGGTTTTGAACTTCGCAACCAGGGGTTCGCCTGGAATCACAAAGATGTCCTTAAGGCCGGTTCATCGAATGCGCCATAGGGCGTTTCACCCATGGGTCGGCATTCATAGCCCGCGTCATTTTGCCTTCGGTTCCCAAAGCTCGAGGCGATTGCCCTCCGGATCGGTCACCCAGGTGAACCGTCCGTAATCGGAATCCTCTGTCTTTTCGACTGCAACGCCCTTGCTTCGAAGCTGTTCTATCATGCGATCCAGGTTCGTCACGCGGTAATTAATCATCACCGGCGAAAGAGAGGCACCAAAGTAGGTCGTGTTCGTGGGGAAAAGCGACCAAACGGTCTGTCCCTGTTGCTCCGGCTTGCCTCGCTCACTCCAGAGAAATTTCGCCATGGCACCCTTCATGGGAAAACCTAGGTTATCCCGATACCACGCGGCCAGTTTCTTCGGGTCGTGAGCTTTGAGGAATACACCGCCAATACCCGTTACCTGCTCCGCCGGGGGATCGTTTTTCGCCGGTTGGTTACTCTGAGACTGCGCCCGACCGGCTAGGTAACCCCCGGTGACCAGAAGGATTGCAATGGAAATAGAAAATGGTTTGGTACGCATAAGTTCGGGTCCTTGTAAAAGCCAAGAATGCACGGTCCGCAAGCCTGAAATCGGCTCACGCTCAATGTCGTATGCAAAAGGTGCGCGTCTGCTGGGGTGATAAAGAAATCATTTTGCCCAAAATACACAAGCGCAGGGACGTTCAAGTTGGCCGCCCTTTTCCCTGTCCAGCGGATTCAACTTCCGAATGGCAGCGTTCTTTTTTACCCGAACAATTGATTCGTAAACTGCTGATTTAAAGCAACATCGGTAGGGCGAGACTCCGTCGATCCGGAGGCGGTCCGAACCACGCCCACGGCGCAATAATTCCTCGTCTGGCCACGGGTGCCACGGGTGCCCCGGGTGGGACACTGCCGTTAAGAAGAAGGTTCTACGCTTTTCTGAAGAGTATAACCCGTGATAGGCCAACTGTAACTGAAAGGATGAAGAACCACGAGTTACGGCTTATTCCTGACGCTCGACAATCTCCACTTTCACAGCTGGCTCTTTGGCGACCATTCTTTTCGAAAGGCCAGTACCTTCTCGGGGCTGTGGTGATCTCCTTCTTCCAGTTTGCCCGTGTCTTGCGTGGTCAGCGGCTTGCCGTCGCCGTCCAGGACCACAAGCACGGGTAGACCAAACCGCGTGGGATGCCCATACTTCACGTCGACCTCCTTGTTGTGATCCTCGTTCACATCCACCAGGACCACCACGTAGTCGTACTTCAGCTTTTCGGCGATACCCGGGTCCGAACCACAAAGTTGATGCAGCCGATGGCACCACCCGCTCCAGTTCGCGCCGAATTGAAGCAGGACATGCTTGTGCTCGCGCTTCGCATAAAGCAGCGTTTTGAGCATCTTTCGACCATGAATCGCCGCTCCTTCATCGCCACGTCCGCCACCGGTGCCCTTGCGCTGGCCGTGCCTGCGCTGGGGCATGGCACAGAATCAAATCCGGTTTTCGCACAGCGAGGCTACTACCTCTGCTTCATGCGGATGCCAACCTTTGGCCTGACCGTTTGGAAGGAAATCTTGGACGACGCATCTGCCGATGGTGCCAACACGATCATCCTTTGGATCGCGGGTGCCTTTCGCTCCAAGCAATTCCCCATCACCTGGCAGTGGGCGGCCGAACACCAAAACGTACAGAAGGACTTTACGCGCAATTTGATCACCCACGCCCACCGGCGCGGGATCAAGGTGCTCCTTGGCTTCACACCCTTCGGCTACGACGGCGTGAACCAATACCCAATCGAGCACCCCGAACTCAAGGCGGTGGGAGCGGACGGAAAGCCCGTCACTGAGTTTGGCATCGGCTGCTGGGGCTGGAATCTCTGCCCGGCCAAGGCGGAGTCGCAGCGCTTCATGCGTGAGTATGTCCGCGAGATGGCGTTCGAGTTTTATCCCGAGGCCGACGGACTGTTTATCGAGTCGAGCGACTACGCCATTTGTCACTGCGACCAATGCGGACCCAAGTTTTTTGACCACGAGTTCGCCTTTGTGCGCGACATCTCAAGCGAAGTCTGGGTGCGCAAGCCCGACGCAACGGTCGTCGTTTATCCGCATTATTTCTCCGGCGCGAAACTGCGGTTTTCGTTTACCGAAGCCACCGCTAGTAAACAATCGTTCGATCCGCGCTGGACGCTTTTCTTCACCCCCCATAGTGCCGCTTTGGAACCAGCACTCATCGCAAAGGCACGCGGCGCGTGGTGGTGGAACGAGGCCCCCAGCCGCTTCGACGTTGCCGGCATCCGCAACGGGGTGCAAAAGGCACGCGACGCCAAATGCAGTGGCTACCTGCCATCGCTCGAATGTTACAGCTATGTCATGACAAATACGGAGTGGAACGAGCCGTGGCTCGTGGGGCGTCGCCAGATTCCGTTTGGCTTTGGTTGGCTCAAGGAAGGCGAAAATCCTTATCGCGAACTGCCCGTCCGTGCCATCCGCCTAGTCTTCCGAGAGCTGACGTCCAACCCTGATCTACCGGATGCCGAACTTCGCGTCCGAATAGGCCACGAGTTATTCGGACGCAATTGGCAGCCGTCCGATGTCGACGATCTGTTCTTCCTATTCCAAGTCTTTAATACCGACCGAGACTGGTCGGTGCCCGGGGCCTTGACCACGCCCGGTCTGGTCCGTAGCCGGGCTGAGCGGGGTAGGCTCGATGCGAAGAAGCGCACCCAACTGCGCGACCAACTGAGCCATGCCCAAGCGATCGCCGAGCGAACCCGGGAATCAAGAAGGGGCGGATTAAAGCAATTGCACCGCATCGCCCAGTGGCTGGTAGACCAGTGGACGCCCGAGAATGCAGCAGTATTAAAGGGATAGTTCTATGGTCACAGACGCCGATCGTGTCGAATTTCACGGCTGGACGTAAAAGAAATAGAACCGCTGTTGATCCGTTCCCGGTGTATCCGTGTAGGTTATGACTGCACCAGTGGCAGTGATGGGAGTCCCCAGGTTATCCTTCACCGGCGGGTTTAAGGTGGTCGTATATTGCAGTTGATAGACCAAGCCGGGAACACTGTTCCACGAGAGACTCACCGATCCAGACTTTGCAACGATGGACTGGAAAGTCGGCGGGCTAATGACCGTCAGCGTCGCGGCATTCGCCGTGACTTGGTAGTTGGCCAGACGCGCGTTGGGGTCAAGCAAGCTAATCCCGATCGGATACGAACCCACCGGCGATGCAGGCGTCGCGGGGCAACTGTAGATCGCTGTGATTCCATCGCCCATTTGCACACCCGTTAGGTTACCTGAAAACTCCGGGTTGGGTTGGCCTACTAGGCGAACCGCGCTGTTCGCGGTCACCAGCAGGCTAGCCGGAGTTATAGTGGCGATGGCCGTCGCCGTGGCGTTCCAGAAGTAATTGCCGGAATCCTGACCCGTCAATGCTATGCCGGTGACGTTGATCGGTACCCCCTTGGCCACATAAGGGCTGGCGAAGACGGCGGCTGTGTAACTCTCACTAAGGCTATCGCCCGCGATTCGGTTGTCGGACAATGAAACCGAAGCCGTCGTGGTCGCGTCATACGCTTTGTTGGCTCCAGTCGCGACCACGTTCAGCGCCGCCTTGGTTATCGAGCCCGTGGTATTGCTGAAGGTGACCGAGTAATTATTCCCGGCATTCCCGTCATGGACCGTTCCGCTGGGGATCAGGGTGAGTCCGGTTCCGGCGTTCTTCGAACTGTAGACTTCGCTGAAAGAGCCGGTATCCCCCGCGACCAGGGAGCCCGATGTGATGGTCGGTATCGCCGCCGCAGAGGTCGTACCGTCGTATACCTTGCTGTTGCTCGAAGCCGTTACAGTAAGCGCACGGGGCGTGATCGCGCCGGTGTTCGCGCTGGCGAAGGTGATCGAGTAATTGTTGCCCCCGTTTCCGTCACTGATCGTGCCGCTGGGCGTTAGTTGTATCCCTGTCCCCACGACTTTGGAGACGTAGGTTTCAGCGAAATTGGCGGTATCGCCGGTGCCCAGGCTCCCAGCGGTCAGGGTCGGCACAGCGGTGGCGCTTGTTGTTCCATCATAGCCTTTGATGTTCGGCGCGGCGGTGACGGTCACGGGCTCGGACGTGATGACTCCCGTCGCCGTGCTAACAAAAGTGACGTTGTAGTTGTTGCCCGAGTTGCCATCGCTTACCGCCCCGCCGGGAGTCAGGGTCTTGCCAGACCCAGCATTGCGGTTGTTGTAAGTCTCGATGAATCCGGCGGTATCGCCGGTGCCCAGGGTTCCAGAGGTAATTGTGGGTGGGGTGACAGCGGTGGTGGTGCCGTCGTAGACCTTCGTGTTGGCGACGGCGGTCACCGTGATTGGTCGGGCGCTAATCACACCACTGTTGGCGCTCACGAAAGTGACATTGTAGTTATTGCCCGAGTTGCCATCGTTGACGGCACCCGCAGGAGTAAGCGTCTTGCCGATGCCGATATTGCGGTTGTTGTAGGCTTCGGTGAAGCCGGGGGAATCACCGGCAGCCAGACTGCCCGAGGTGATGGAAGGGACGGCACTCGCAGCTGCGGTGCCATCGTAAACTCGTCTGTTGACAGAGGCGGTGACGGTAATGGCGCGGGCGTTGATCACTCCAGTCGGTGAGCTGGTAAAGGTAATATTATAATTTTTCCCTGCATTGCCGTCGTTGACCGTTCCGTTGGGGACCAGGTTGAGCCCGGTTCCGGCGTTCTTCGAACTGTAGACCTCGGTGAAAGACCCGGTATCCCCAGTAACCAGGCTCCCGGAGGTGATGGTCGGAATTGCCGCAGCGGTGGTCGTTCCGTCGTAGCCCTTGCTATTGCTCGAAGCCGTTACGGTGAGAGATCGGGCAGTAATCACACCGGTGTTCACGCTGGCGAAGGTGATCGTGTAATTGTTGCCCGCATTTCCATCACTGATGGTACCCGTTGGCCTTAGCCGGATACTTGTACCGACGAACTTGGCGGCATAGGTTTCCGTGAAATTGGCGGTATCGCCAGCACCAAGGCTCCCAGCGGTAATCGACGGCATCGCGCTGGCGCTCGTCGTCCCGTCATAGCCCTTGACGTTCGGTGTGGCGGTGACGGTTACTGGCTGGGACGTAATAACCCCGGAGGTTGAGTCGACAAAAGTGACGGTGTAGTTGTTACCCGAATTGCCGTCCGCTACCGCACCGCTGGGAGTCAGGGTCTTGCCCGATCCGGCATTCCGGTTGTCGTAAGTTTCGATGAAACCCGCGGTATCGCCCGTACCCAGCGTGCCCGAGGTAATCGTGGGCGCAGTTGTAGCAGAAGCGGTGCCGTCGTAGACCTTCGTGTTGGCGACTGCCGCGACGGTGATCGGTCGGGCGGAGATCACACCACTACTGGCGTTGACGAAAGTAACGTTGTAGTTGTGGCCGGAGTTGCCATCGTTGACGGCACCAGCGGGAGAAAGCGTCTTGCCAATCCCGATATTGCGGTTTTTGTAGATTTCAGTAAAGCCCGGGCTATCGCCCGTGGCCAGACTGCCCGAGGTGATGGAAGGGACGGCACTCGCAGCTGCGGTGCCATCGTAAACTCGTCTGTTGACAGAGGCGGTGACGGTAATGGCGCGGGGGTTGATCACTCCCGTCGCAGCACTAGCGAAGGTAATATTATAATTATTACCTGCGTTTCCGTCGATGACCGCTCCGCTGGGGATCAGGGTGAGCTCGGTTCCGGCGTTTTTCGAGCCGTAAAC
>CAILNN010000258.1 GCA_903835555.1 uncultured Verrucomicrobiota bacterium | reverse complement strand
TTCGTCGGCAGGTCCGTTCCGCGCCTGCTGGATGGCACGTCGGCGGTGGAACAGGGCGAAATCCCGCGCTGCTGGCTGCTTCTGTGGCGACGGCAGGGCGGGAAATCGACCACGCTGGCGGAGGTTTCCATCCTGGAAATGCTGCGCAAACGCGGACGCCTAGTCACTTATGCCAGTGCTTCCCTCCTACTGGGACGCGAGTTGATCTATTAGGAGGCGGCCATTTTGCAAGCCGCCCTGCCCCGGCTCCAGTCTGTCTCCCGAGCGACCCGCACCTGCCTGGAAGCGGCTGACGGACGTACCGGACGCAGCCTGCCTCCAAAGACATCCCCCAAGGACTTCGCGGACCTGTTCCAGGCACAGCGACTGGAATTCCGCGTGTGGCATGATCGCAGTCATTGTTCCCGCACGCAAATCATCGCCCCAAATCCGGCCACCGCCCGAGGTTGGACGGGAACGGTCTTATTGGATGAATTCGGATTTATCCGCGAGTTACAGGACCTGTGGGAGGCAATCGAACCGATCGTTTCGACCGACCGCAACTTTCGCTTGCTGGGAGCAACAACCCCGCCAGTGGATGATGCCCATTTCAGCTACACCCTGACCGAACCGCCGCCGGGCACCGAATTCCCGGTTAACCCAGCAGGCAACTGGTATCGGTCATCCGCAGGAAAACTGGTGCATCGGGTCGATGTCTTTGATGCCAACGCCGCCGGAGTGCCGCTCTATGATTTGGATACCGGCCGTGAACTGACGCCGGAGCAACATCGGGCGCGATCGTTGGATGCTGATGCCTGGCGACGAAACTACGGCATCATCCATCTGCGGGTAGGAACGGCGGCGGTGGGACTGGATGTCCTGGAATCGGCTCAGGCGCGGGGACGCGATCAGGCTCGTTTCATTTATATAGAGACGGACGACGACTGGACCAACGCGATGGCTTGGACCCGGGATAGCCTTACACGGGGTGAAATCGGGCTGGGTTGGGATCTGGCGACCACAGAACGGGAGCGGAGCAATCCGAGTGCGGTAGCGATGGTGGAACGCCTCTCAGACGGTTTTGTCGTGCGCAGTCTGATGGTGTGGAAGCTGGGACAACCGGCGTTGGCGCGGGGCCGAGTGCGAGCCTTGATTGAGCAGATCACCCGGCGGGGTGCTCGGCCCCGGAGATTGTGTGTGGATGCCTCCAATGAACGCTATTTCGCGGCGGAGGTGCGGGCGGAACTGAGTGCGCTGCTGCCGGTGGATTTAGTCACTGGATCGGAATCCATCACGCCGCCGGGCCAGGCCCCGATCTCGATGAAGGTTTATCTGGGGCATCGGCTGGTGCAAGCGCTCGAACGGAATCAGCTCACCTTACCACCGGAACCGTATGTGCGGGTGGATTTTCGGCGGGTACGCAGGGATCGGGGCAGTTTCCTGGCCGAGACAGGACCCGGTGGGGAGCATGGCGACACCTTTGACGCAGTCAAGCTCGCCTTGCATGCGGTGTCTGGCGCAGAAGGATCGGCGGCTCTGCCACCGGAGAGTGTTCGGGTGGGAAAGGCACAATTCCGTCCGACGTCGTGGACCGGGGGGCGGTAGTCCGCTGAGCTCTCCGTGACAATCTCTTTAGAAATGCAGTTGATAACGGAAGATTAGCACAGATTTACGCAGATTCGCTTGGATGCGAAAACTGCATGATTTGAATTTGCGTTAATCTGCGGTTACCCGCGATTTACTTCCCAGGCTGGTAAAACAGGGCCCCTTTCACCAGGGTCTTTCGGCGGTAGACTTTGTCGGCGCTGCACACATAGAGGTAGGAGCGGTCGGGGCCGGCAAAGGCGCAACTGACGGTGGCTTTGTCCTGCGGTTTTGCGATGACCCCGCCCATTCGCCCGCCCACGTCGAACATTTGGATGCCCAGGTGGCTGGTGACGTAACAGCGTCCGCTGCTGTCGGTGGTCATGCCGTCACCGCCACTGTCGGCTTTTCCGATGGGGGCCCGAAGCTCCATGTTGCGTTCTCCGCCCCGCAATTCTCCACCTGCCGTCACCAGGAAGCTCCAAACATTGGTGCCGCCGTATTCACTCACCAGCACCATACGCTGGTCTGCGCTCAGGGAGATGCCATTGGGTTGACGTATTCCCCGAGCGATGGCCGGAGGACGCGACATTCCACGGGCGCTAATTGGAACCCGGACTACTTCTCCGGCTGCGGTGTCGGTGAAATAAATAAAGCCACTTTGGGAAACGATCAGGTCGTTGGGTTCGACGTCTGTGGCCACGTCACTGACCTCTTTGGTTTTCGGATCGATCGCCACAATTTTCTTGCGATTGTCGGACCCGCCGCCCTGAGTGGCGGCATACAGGCGTCCGTCTGGCCCAAACTTAAGACCGCTGATCTTCGGTCCCTTTTCCAGCCAGACTTCGGGCTTTCCGTCGAGCCCGACGCGGTAAAGAAGACCGGCTCCCAGGTCGCTGAAATAGAAGTTGCCATCGGCATCGCCACAGGCGGCGTCGGTGAAGCCGTACCCCTGCCCTACCAATTCCCAATCGCCCGGTTGTCCGCCATTGGGCAACACTTTGGAGAGGGCCTCGTCGCCATTGAGATTATCCTTGGTCAATGGAGCGGGCAGACCCACTTCCGGACGCCAAAGCCAGCGCAAGGTTTCGGAGAGAATCGCGCCGCCATGCCGACCGCTATGGGTACCGGTGCCGAGAACGAAATAAAAATCATAGCCTTGGAACGCCAGAGCGCTGGCCATCTCCTGGTTTGCCAGCGGCCAGTTGCCGTGGAGATTGTTGAGGTCATTGCTGCCATCCTGGAGGAACACACGGATTGGCTTGCGCTCGGTCTTGCG
Source organism: uncultured Verrucomicrobiota bacterium (assembly GCA_903835555.1). Lineage (GTDB taxonomy): Bacteria > Verrucomicrobiota > Verrucomicrobiia > Limisphaerales > UBA9464 > CAILNN01. The sequence continues at coordinate 5,869 of CAILNN010000258.1, read as the reverse complement.
AATCCAGGAGGGATAGACGTTGCCGCCCCGGATATTCACAAAGCTGCCGATTTGAGAAAGGACCTTGCCGAAATGTTGAGGCTGTTCCCAAGCCACGGTGAAGGCACAAATACCGCCGCTGCTCATGCCTGCGGTAGCCCGCAATTTGGGATCATTGCTCAGGTTGAGATGGTAGCTATTGGTGACAAAGGGCAATAGTTCGTCGGTGAGAAAGCGGGCGTAGGCATCGCCGAGGGAATCGTATTCAAAACTCCGATTGTTCGCCTGCCAACCATCCTTGTGGGTGTCCTCCGAGCGATCGCCGGGATTGATAAAGACACCCACGGTGACCGGCATCTCTTTCCGGTGGATCAGGTTGTCAAAGACGATGGGAACCCGCTGCTCACCGTTGGTGGACACGTAGGCGTGACCATCCTGAAACACCATCAGCGCCGCCGGTTGGCTGTCCTGATATTGGGCGGGAATATAGACCCATCCTTTGCGATGGGTGTCAGGAAAGACCTTGGAATCGTGATACTCGAAGGTTTCGACCCGGCCCTGGGGTACGCCGGGTTGGTACTCCGAATCGGTTCCCAGGTTATACGTTTCCGCCTGGAGAGCGGACATCCCGGCCATGCCTAAGCCAAGCCATGCGGTGATAAGACGGGAGCGGTTCATAGGCCGGGATGTCAGGCTATTGGTTTTTCGCGATCGGCAAACCGATTACTTGGCGCTCAACGGATGAATCTTGATGTTTTTGAAACGGACCTTGCCGTGATCGCCTTGCAGCGAAATCCGGCCATTATGGGTTTTGGCGAACAGAGGCATGGAAGCAAATTTGCTCTTGGCCACCCGCGCTTTGAAGTCGTCGCTATCCAGCACGTAATCGAAGTACTTCACGCCGTTGATTTCGTGCACGCACAACTTCGAATCGATGACCAAGCGAATGTGGTTCCATTCGCCAGCGGGTTTGGTGGCATCCAGTGTCTTGCCGGTCTTGGGATCGATTGGCGGTTGATAGAGGGCATACAGCCATCCGCAACGTTGAGGGTCTCCCGCGAGCGCGTTGTCTTCCAACTGGAATTCAGGTCCGCTGGCCCAGGCTGCGCCGCCCTCATCGCGGACGTGGAACATGATGCCGCTGTTGCCGCCCGGAGAAATATTGTAATCGAGTTCCAGTTCGAACCATCCGAACTGGCCCTCGGTGACCAAGTCACCGGCGTTATGCGGGTCTTCGCAAACGAGATTACCGTCCGCGACCTTCCAACCGGGTTTGACGCCGGTGCTTTTGAAGTTGTGCCAACCAGTGGTCGAGTTGCCGTCAAACAACAAGACCCAGCCATCAGCCTTCTCCTTGGGGGTTAAAACATTGTCGGCCGCCTGAGCGGTCCACAGCGCGAGACTCGCCGCAGCGAGGTAAAAGAAACGGTGCATGCCGAAGCATGGAACAGAGCCCCAAATAAAAACAACCGCGAAAGCATGCGCCAAAAGGATGGAATTTCCCGTTGCCATGCCGTAGCACTTCCCCATGACGCAGTTCAAACCAGGGAAACGCGTGCCGCCCCCCAGAGTGGAAGCGGCGTCTCGCTACTTTTCCCCCCTGACGCAGTTCAAGCTCCGGAAAGGCGTATTGTCGGCCAGTTTCGCCTTGGGAATGGCCCTTGTTGTAGCCTGGACATTGCCCGTGGCAGCACGGACCCTGCCGGATGAGGTCCGGGTCAAGCTGGAAGCGCTCGACCGCCTGAAGGGCATGGACCTTCAGGCCAATCCCGCTTTGCAAGCGGTGGTGCTGAAGATTGTCGGGCAGACGAGAGGTGAACCGGAATTCGTCGGTTTGGTGAAAGATTTTCAACTCACCGGCCAGGAATCCGCCTTGGCTGAGTTTGTTCAACTGCACCCTGAGGACCCTGCCGCCATTGAAGCCTTGCGGATGTTGCTCAATGCCGCCGACACCACGCCGCTGGCCAACCTGCTTGAACCGGCGGTGACGAATCGTCCGCCCATTCTGAAATCGATGGCTGATACCGGGGACCGCCGGATACTTCCCTGGGTACAGCCGATCGTTTTTCGGACTACCGAAGTCCTCCCGGTTCGCCAGGCGGCCATCACCGCCCTCGCTCGGATTCGGGAAGGTGCCCAAACTCTGTTGGACGCCGAGAAGACAGGGCGTCTGCCCGATGATTTACGCGAAACGGCCGCCGCCGCTTTGCGTGCCGCCCGGTGGCCAGAAATCAAGAGTGCGGTCGATGCGGCCTTTCCCGCCAAGGCGGTTGCGGGTGAGCATCATTTACCCCCCATTGCGGAGTTGGTGAAGCGTACCGGCGACCCCGCACGCGGTGCGGCTGTTTTTCGCCGGGCTGAAATCGGCTGCATTCAATGCCATCAAATCAATGGCGAAGGGATCAATTTTGGGCCGAACTTGTCCGAAATTGGGACGAAGCTTGGTAAGGAAGCTCTGTGCACGGCGATCCTGGAACCGAGTGCCGGCATCTCGTTTGGTTTCGAAGCCTGGAACTTTGTCCTCAAAGGCGACGACGAAGTATTGGGGCTGATCGCGAGCGAGACGGAGGATGAAGTGGCGGTCAAGATTCCCGGTGGCGTGGTCAACCGTTATAAAAAGTCGCAGATTGTTCGACGAGAGAAGCAGGCTCTTTCGATCATGCCCGCTGGCTTGGAAGCCAACATGAGCGTCCAGGAATTTGTTGATCTAATCGAGTATTTAGCCTCGCTTAAGAAAGCGACCCATTGAACCCGATCGATCCCTCGAAGGAGCAACGCTACGCACGGTCATGATCGCCCGGGTGACCCTGGAGATCGCTCTCCGCCGCGACTTTGATTATTCCATCCCGGAGGAAATGGTCAACCGCGTCGAGGTCGGCTCCCGGGTCAAGGTGCCGTTTGGTTCCCGCCAGGTCATGGGCGTTGTCACGGCGCTGGCTGACCATTCGCCGCACACCAACCTCAAGCCGATTACCAAGGTCTTGGGTGAACCGGGCATGGTCACTCCCGAAGTGCTCAGCCTCGCCCGCTGGATGGGCGAATACTATTGTTGCCCGGTCGAATTGGCCTTGAAAAGCGTTCTGCCGGAAGCTGTTCGCCGGGAAAAGGACGGTTGGAGGGAACGGTTACTGGTTCGGATTCAAACGCCGGTGGGCGAATTTCCCACCCTCACTAAACGCCAGGAGATGATCTGGCGGATCATCGAAGAATGGCGGGAAATTCCGCTGCAAGAGCTAGTCCGAATCGGCGAAACCACCGCCGACACCGTCCGTCGCTTGGAGGACAAAGGGTTGGTCAAGATCACCGCCGAACGGAGCGAGCGAGATCCGTATGCCAACGAGGTGGTGGTGGCCAGTGAACCACTCGTATTGAATCCCCGCCAGGCATCCGCTCTTGCTGCCATTACTTCGGCTGTCGATCGGCGGGTTGCTTTGGCAGGAGACCGGCAAGCTCCTTTCACCGGCGGGGCATTCCTCCTCCATGGGGTCACCGGTTCGGGCAAGACTGAGGTCTATTTACAAGCTCTGGCCCATTCCCTGGAGCGGGGACTGGGCGGGATTGTGCTAGTACCGGAGATATCGCTGACACCACAGACCGTTGAGCGGTTCAAGTCCCGGTTTTCGAGTGGTCCTCTGCGCACCTTGGTCGCGGTCTTGCATTCCCACTTGAGTTCCGGTGAACGGCACGACGAATGGCACAAGATTCGGTCGGGTCGCGCCCGGATTGTCATTGGGGCGCGCTCGGCGATTTTTGCCCCGGTCTCCCCGTTGGGTCTGGTGATCGTGGATGAGGAGCATGAAGGCTCGTATAAACAGGAGGAATCGCCCCGATACCATGCCCGCGACGTCGCCGTGGTCCGGGCGCAACGAGAACAAGCCGTGGTGGTGCTTGGTTCGGCCACTCCATCCCTGGAGAGCTACCACAACGCGCAGCGTGGAAAGTACACCCTGATTGAGCTGCCTGATCGGGTGACCGATACCAAGCTGCCATTGGTGCGTGTGCTCGACCTTCGGGAGGCGGGAAAAGGAGGCAAAGGAGGGGCACCGCCAATTTTTGCGCCGCGCCTGCGGGAAGCGATCACTCAGCGACTCGAACGCAGGGAGCAGACCATCCTCTTTCTCAATCGCCGTGGCTTCTCCTCCTCGTTACTGTGCGAAAAGTGCGGGTACGTGGCCGGTTGTCCCAATTGCAGCGTTTCATTGACCTACCATCGCGCCGCCCAACAGCTCCTTTGCCACATTTGCGCCCACGAGGAAATCGCGCCAACGAAATGTCCTCAGCCCAATTGTGGCAATCCCGCCATTCGTTACAGCGGGTTGGGCACGGAACGGGTGGAGGATACTCTGAAGAAATTATATCCCCACGCCACTATCCAACGAATGGATTCTGATACCCTGAAACACAAGGAAGACTACCGTCGGGTCCTGACCGATTTTCGAACCGGCAAGATCGATATCCTGGTTGGAACACAGATGATCGCCAAAGGATTGCACTTCCCCAATGTCACCCTGGTGGGCATTGTCCATGCGGATTTGTCGCTGCATCTGCCCGATTTTCGGGCAGGCGAACGGACCTTTCAGTTGCTGACCCAGGTCAGCGGGCGTGCCGGACGCGGCGATGTTGAAGGGGAGGTTTTCGTGCAGACGTTCACTCCGTTTCACCCGGCGATCCAATATGCCCGACGACACGATTTCCTCGGCTTTTACGAACAGGAAATCGAGTTTCGCGAACAGTTGCAGTATCCCCCGTTTGCCCGTATCGCGCTGCTGACGGTTAAGGGCCGGAATGAAGACAAGGTCAAATTCACGGTTGATCACCTGCGGAAAGAGTTGGACAAATGGTTTGCCGGTTGGCGGGACCTAATCATCGCTGGGCCCGCCCCGGCACCGCTGGCGCGGGCGGAAGGCTTCTTCCGATACCAGATCATGCTGCGTACCAAAGCCATGAGTCGGCTGAGCCAGGAATTGGCCAAGCACCAGGAAACCTTGATCCTCCCCGACGAGGTCACCCTCACCATCGATATTGATCCGGCTTCGTTGAGTTAGGCGGGATGGGGTGCCATTGGGGATAAACCGCAGATTCGCGCAGATTTACGCAGATTTTTCCCGAATGGAGTCCCTGTCTTCATAATCTATGTGTGAATCTGTGCAAATCTGCGGTTATGCGATGCCTGGTTTGGACGCCGAATTTATCTATTGCCCACCGGCTGCCGATTTGCGACTCTTCCGCCCCTTCATCGGGAACGATGGGGGTTAACGGCCTGGAAAGGTCCAGTCGCGAGGGCGGCTGGCGGCCACAACAACACTGAATTAAATCCGGTACTTCCGCCGGATGGTCGCCGGAGCTTTCTTTCCGGACCCGATCGAAACCAAGGGAAGTGTCATCACGTGATTAACGTAGGTATCAAAGAATTGTTGGAAGCGGGTTGTCATTTTGGGCACCAAACGCGTCGTTGGAACCCCAAGATGAAGCAGTACATTTTTGAGGCTCGCAATGGCATCCATGTCATTGACCTGAGCAAGACCCTGCCTCAGCTAGAAAAAGCCTGCGACTTCCTCGCTGGTGTCGCTGGCAAGGGCGGCAACGTCCTGTTTGTCGGCACCAAGAAACAGGCCCAGGAAGCCGTCAAGGAAGCGGCCAAGTCCTGCTCCCAGCCCTACGTCGTCGGACGCTGGCTCGGTGGCACCCTGACCAACCTCAAGACGGTCAAGCGCTCGATGAAGCGCATGCGCGATATCGAGCGCATGGACGCCGACGGCAGCATCAACGTCTACGTCAAGCAGGAGCAATCCATGCTTCGCCGTGAGCAACAACGCCTTTGCAAGAACTTGGACGGTCTCCGTACCATTGAGTCCCAGCCGGACGCCATGTTCATCGTCGACATCAAGCG
>CAILNN010000257.1 GCA_903835555.1 uncultured Verrucomicrobiota bacterium | reverse complement strand
GGTGGCCCAGAGAAGCGGAAAACGGGAAGAAATGGTGCGCGAGTTAATCGTCATGGTCAGGTCGGGAAACCAAGCGGAGTAGGACTTTAACCCAATGGGCCATCGTTTCGCAAGGTGACATTCTCTCTCCGACAGGCTTCCTGTTATTCCGATCTACACCGTCGTGGAAAGCAATTCATCGGCTCGCGTTGAGCGTCCGCGCAGCTTTCGAAGCATGTCCCGTGCCCGGACTGATAATACCCCGGCTGTCATTCCCCAAAATCCAAACGCTTCGACTTGGAATTGCCGGATATCACGCGCAAATTCCGGTCGCAGTTTTCGCATCATGTCCACTTTGACCTGCGTCCGTGCGGAATACATCGCCCAGAGCCGAAGTCGCCGAAGTTGGCGAAGCAGGAAAGGTTCCTCTATCCACTCTCGAATAGTTTTCGCCAATTCCCATTCATCCCGTACAAACGCTTGTAGGTCGTAAATGTGCTTGGAAGACGCACTAAACGGGTGAAGTCTATATTGGCATAGAAACTCCCGCACCTCAAAGACGCTGCCCGTCTTGACCGCCCATTCAGCCAGAAAAAGTCCGTCCCCGACCTGGGGCATGTTGCGAAACTCGCAGACGGGCGGTTGGAAGTCAGTCTTGAAAAGGACCCCCGGAAGAATGACGGTTTGACACTCAGACTGGGGTATCAAAAACGTCTTTAGGGGTACCCGACGCGGTGGCCCCTCTGCCGCCGTCTGCGCCCGTCCCAATACCGCTCCCGCTTGGGATATATTCTCATGGAATGAATACGCTAGACCTCGATTCGGTGCCATTCGCAGCACCTGAACCAATCGTTCGTAAAAGGTCGGCTTCACTAAATCGTCCGCCATCAAGAGATGGAGGTGGCGTGTTTCGGAACTCAGTTGCAAACACCGGTTCAAGTTTCCAAGGACACCCAGGTTCCGGTCGTTCCTCCGGTATTCACAACGAATGGGACCAAACGAACGAATTATCTCGGGCGTTCGGTCCGTCGACCCATTGTCGATCACGACCAATCGATCGGGTCTTCGAGTTTGGGCCGCAAGGCACTCCAGAGTTGCCGGGAGAAAACGCTCGCCATTGTAGACGGGGATTGCCGTTATCAATTCGGTTGCCATGGGCCATCGGTAAGTAGGTCGGAAAGACTTGGGAGTTGCTGGTCCCTTGCCGACAAAAATGGGTCGGACAGGGGCCAGCGAATGCCAACTTCGGGATCATTCCAGCGAAGTCCCCGCGCCAACTCAGGAAAATAATACTCGGACATCATGTAAGACACCTCACTCCCATCTTCTAGGCATTGGAACCCATGGGCAACCCCCCCAGGAATGTAAAGTTGAAGACCACAGGTGGCGTCTAATTCAAACCCAAGCCAACGCCCCCAGGTGGGGGATGATGGACGCACGTCCACCATGACATCCCAAATTCTACCCGCCGCGCAACGCACCAGCTTCACTTCCGGCTTTGGCGAGGCCTGCCAATGCATCCCGCGGATCGTTCCCCGCCGATTTGTTCGAGTCACGTTTCCCTGAGGCCAATCGATGTTGAGTCCATGCCGGGAAAACTCCTCCGCGCAGTAGGTCCTGGCAAAATAGCCACGTTCGTCGATTCGGGGTTCCAATTGGACCAACCAAACTCCGTCTAATGCCGCCGGTTTGAAAACCATGGCTCTTTAGATGATATGGACACGGGGCAGGGGGATGATAAATCGCCCTCCCAAATCCCGATAGGTCTGTTGTTGTTGAAGAATTTCAGCGGTGAAATTCCAGGTCAGCAAAAGCGCATAAGCCGGACGCTGGCGCACCAATTCTTCCGCCGCTACAATCGGGAGATGGGAGCCGGGAGTGAATCGACCCTGTTTGGCCGTGCTCCGGTCCGCGACAAAATCGAGGCTCTCGCGACCAATCCCATAAAAATTCAGAAGTGTGCTTCCCTTCGCCGATGCCCCATAGGCAGCTATCGATTTTCCCTCGCTCTTGAGGCGGCCAATCAGCGCCACAAGTTCATCCCGGATCCGCAATACCTGCTGGGTGAAGCCCTCATAGTACGCCAGGGTATGAACCCCTTTGCCCTTTTCTTCGGCCAGGAGATGATCGACCGCCGCAGTCCTTTCGCGGGCTCCAGCGTGGGATACCGACAGCCGCAGGGAACCTCCATGAATCGCGATTCGCTCAACATCCGTAACCGCCATCCCATGTCGTTCGAAAAGTGGGATAAGCGCGTACAGGGTAAAATAATAGACATGCTCGTGATAGATGGTGTCGAATTCAAGATGCTCGATCAAATCGCAGGCGTACGGAAATTCCAGGACCACTCTTCCGGTTGGGGCGAGAAGTGTCTTCAATCCCGCTACAAACCCGTTGATATCAGGGACATGAGCGAATACGTTATTGCCCAGGATGAGGTCCGGTCGACGGTGCCTGTCGACCACCTCAAGAGCCAACTCCGCATTGAAAAAACGACTTAAAGTCGGAATGCCCTTTTGCACAGCAACTGCGGCAATATTGGCCGCCGGCTCAATGCCAAGACAGGGAATTCCCGCCGCCACAAAATTCCGAAGTAGATAACCGTCATTGCTGGCGATTTCCACCACGAAACTGTTTTTGCCTAATTGAAAATCATGCTGATAACGGGCTGCCGCATTCGCAGCATGGCGAAGCAACGCATCAGAAAACGATGAAAAATAAAGATATTCACTGAATAAGGTTGCCGGCGGGACGACCTCCGTTATCTGCAAGAGCCAGCAATCAGCGCAAACCGCTACCCGTAGAGGAAAACGCGGCTCGGGTTTTTCGATGTCCTCCGGACGAAGGAGATTGTTTGCCAGCGGCTGAAGGCCCAGATCGAGGATATCCTCCCGAACGGGGGTACCGCAGGAACGGCATGTAAAGGGTGACATGGGGAAAAAATTGGAAAACAGGACCTCCGGCAGCCACGGATCATCCAATTCGCTTGAGCCAGGCTCCAGGCCAATGGGTCAGATTACGGGTCAAGCCGCTCTCGTTAAACAGCCATGCCGGTTGCTCAATGGCAAATTCGGGGTGCTCGGACGCAAACTCTGCTGCTGCATCGGTAGGATTGTCCCAACTCCAACTCGAATGTCCCCGAGGCACATCCTGAAGGTCCTTCATGATTCCGTCCGTGGCCACAATGTACGAGCCCGGCGTCACTAAAGAATGGTAGGCAGTTAGCTCGTCGAGCACATGCTGCCGCGTGTGATTCGAATCAAGCAGGACAAGTACGGTTTCGCCGGACCGAATTTCCCGTTGGACCCTCGCAACGATTGCCGGGTCTGTCGAACTTCCTTCAATCAGCGTGATATAGCCCGCCAACGGGTGCGATTCGATTGCCTGTCGATTATGTGGGCGTATTTCGATATCAATACCGATAACTCGTCCACGCCCCAAGGCCTTACAGAGGGACGCGTAGTAGATAAGGGACCCCCCATGCGCGACTCCCGTCTCGACAATGACGTCGGGTTGCACCCGGTGAATCACCTCCTGGGTCCTAACCATGTCTTCCGGTAACTGAATGATCGGGCGCCCCATCCAGGAGAAGGTATACGAGTACTTCTGATTCCATCCCACCTTCACCCATTGGTCGGCGATGAGATCAAAGGCGCGATCCGAATAAAGGGGTACGGTCTCCATGCCGCCGTTTCCTTCGTACACAACGGTTTTTGCCTCGGTATCGATCGTTAGTTTCATGCTATAGGTTGATGGTGGTTCCTTGAAATCCGATCTGTTGAAGAACCGATCCAATCTCGACGGCGTAATTCGGGTTGGCAATCACCACTAGCTTTAGCTTCGCCACCCGGTGATCGCCGGGACCCACAATCGGCACCGATGTTCCGCTGATCACGCCACCCTGTTTGGCCGGATTGGAATCAATCACAACAAATGGCAAATCTCCCGGCAATTGATTGACCAGGGCGACTCCTTTGGCACCAGCTCCCCAGATTCCCCATGTGCCTCCAGATGCGAGGGCGGCGATCGTTTCCGAGTAAACTCTCAGCTTCTCACTGGCGAGGTGTGCAAACTTCGCCAGGCTTGCCCGGCCTTCGATTCCGGGTGCCGTTCCCCTCGCCCGGTCGCGATTGGGCCGAAGCTCCAACAACTGATATTGATCCCCAAACACCCGTCGGTGCCGGACCACATCAAATCCAACCGCCCGGCATAGATAGGCAAGCGTGGCCTCCGGAAAATAATTGCAGTGTTCGTAGAAAATGTCCCAGAAGCTGGCCTGTTCTACAATCCATTCAAACCGCGGAGTCTCCAAAACGACCACCGGGTCCCCTGCGGCTACGGCGATCGCGTGAATTTCGCGTAAAAATAACCCAATTTCTGCCACATGCTCGATCACGTGGCGGCAGATAACCGCTTGGTAGGGTTTCTGAATATCCGACGCCTGAACATAACAGCGATGAAACCGTACCGATGGAGGCTCGGGTTCGCTCCCCGGCTCGTAGGATGTATCAAATCCGTCGCCGACCGCAGAAGCCGTCCGACACAGCAGGCGGAGAAAATCACCTTTGCCACAGCCTACCTCCAAAAGATTTTGACCAGCCAGATGGTTGTCTGCCGTCAAATCTGCTGCCAACGTTCGTAGATGTTCTCCGAAAGCCGCAGAGTAACATTGGCGGTTTTCGTAGTTCTCATCGTACGGAATAACCGTCGGGTCAAAAATGGCATTAAACACCAGACCGCAATGGCTGCATTGCCTCAATTCCAGATCGCGGCGATGAACAGTTCGAGACGCGTCCAGGCTACCAAAGCGGTAGTTTAACACCACCGGCTGCCGAGGTACCCAATATCGTTCTGTGAGCAGCGTTGAGCCGCATCCTGAACAGGCCGTTCGCTCGCTCATTTCGATTCCGTTTCTATCATTTGAGCGAGGCCTGTTTCAAGTTTCACCTCAGGCTTCCAGCCGAGCCCGCGCAAGAGTTGGTTGTCCGCTACGATCTGATCAAGCGGATCGGGCTCTGGGCTCTCCCATTCCACCAGCTCGGGCCGTTCCAACAGGCGGGCAAGGATGGCGGCGAACTCGACAATGCGTATGCCGGTTCCGCTGCCAACATTTACGGGCCCTTGGAAGGCACTCCGCACAAGGCAGATCAGTGCCGTGCCGACATCCTCCACATGCACGTAGTCCTTGATGCTTTCGGGTGTCTTCAAGCGGATCGGTTCTCCTGCTCGAAGCCGACGGATCATGGAGCTGGCAAGTCGCGCGGGATGCTCTCCCGGTCCATAGGGATAGAAAATTCGCGCCCAAGCCAGTGACGTTCCGCTGTTGGCAAAATCCACGGCAAGGCGGGAATGCAGTTGATGTTTGGCGAGAGCATAAGGACTGGTCGGGTGGATGGGAGTGGCCCCCTCGCGAAACGGCTGTCCGGTCATCGCATACTCAATGCATGTCCCCAAGGCAATTGCCCGCTGGAGTCCCATTCGTGATAGCCGCGTCAGGAACTGGTGGCTGGCGGTGGCCCAAATCCCGTTTTCTGGTGATTGGAGGTAGATTCCCGGCGTTGCAATCCAAGCCCCGTGCACGCACACCTCGGGTTGCCACCCGCGAATTGCATCCCAATCCGGGTTTAGCAGCGTCCCAGATATCCATCGGATTCGTTCGTCACCAAACGGGGGCGTCGATCGCGTTAGGACAGCTACTTCCATTCCAGAAGCAAGTGCCTGCCGGACCAATACCCGTCCGATAAACCCTGTGCCGCCAGTGACAAGTAGTCGCATGAGATGGGGGGACGAAACGGGTTTGGCCGCAATTTTGCCGCAGCCGTCGGATGGTAATGGGTCGATTTTCTACCAGACTTTCCATCTGGCCTCACCGGTTGACCAGTACCGATCCAGCAGTTGCTGCTCGCGATAGGTATCCATGCACTGCCAAAAACCATCATGACAATAGGCCTTCAGTTGTCCTTCCGATGCCAGTCTTTCCATCGGAAAGCGCTCAAAAATACAAGAGTCTCCCCCTTCCAAATACCGCCCTATGCCCTGATTCAAAACCATGAATCCCCCGCTGATATAGGCGCTCTCCTGCTCTGGCTTCTCCCGAAAGGCAGTGATGGTTTGCCCGTCCATGGCCAATTCGCCGAACCGCCCCACGGGCTTTACCGCAGTGACCGTTGCCACCGCGCCATGGGCTTGGTGGAAACGAATTGACGCATTGATATCGCTGTCCGTCAGACCGTCCCCGTATGTGAATAAAAAACGTTCGTCTTGGATATGCGTCAAGGCCCGGCGTAAACGCCCGCCGGTTTGCGTCTCAAGGCCCGTTTCCAACAAAGTCACCGTCCAATCCTCCTCGTCATGAGTGGAGTGATACCGGATTTGAGGATTTCGCCCAAGCTTCAGTGTCACATCGCTGGTGTTCCACAAGTAGTTCCGAAAATAGTCCTTGATCACCTCGCCTTTATAGCCAAGACACAAGATGAATTCCCGGTGCCCAAAATGGGCATAATACTTCATGATATGCCAGATGATCGGGCGCCCACCCACTGGCACCATCGGCTTGGGACGGTATTCGGTTTCTTCCCTCAGGCGAGTTCCTAGCCCACCACATAAAATGACTACTTTCATTCGTTGATGACGTAATGCGTTCCCGACGCTACGGCGGATGCGTTCTTAGGCGAGCGAATTCGTCTCGTTCCGACAAATCGATCGGACCCTGCCATCTGATTCGAGGTCGAACCTGGTCCCTGACAGAAGAGATTGAAAATGGGTGAAGGTCGCCCACCTTGTCCTCGTGAAACGATTGGGCCTGAATCAGGGAGCCTATTGGGGGCAACGATTGAACCCGTATGAGGTGATGTCCGCATGCCGGACCGCCGCAGAACGCGCAGGCTGGAGTGTGGAAACCATTGCTCCAGAGCCTTTTAGGAGAATTGCACTCGTGCGTCCATCTCCTCTTCCGGAAGCCCCGAATTTCTACGTGTCAGCTGGTATCCATGGTGACGAACCGGCCGGACCGCTGGCAATCTTGGAACTCTTGCGCGAGGACCAATGGCCGATGGGCAATTACTGGATAATTCCGTGCCTCAATCCAGATGGGTTTTTGTCCAATACCCGCGAAAACTCGATCGGCATTGACCTCAATCGAGACTTTCGCCACCCAAAATCGAATGAAGTGATCGGACAGATTGCCTGGTTGACGCAATTGCCCCGCCTCCATCTCTCCCTTCTGCTGCACGAAGATTGGGAAGCGAATGGGTTTTATTGCTACGAGCTCAACTCAGGGAAACACCCCTCTTTGGCTCAAACCATGGTGAATGCGGTCTCTCCGGTCTGCCCTATCGAACACCTCCCCGAAGTTGACGGACGCCCGGTGGACAGCCCGGGAATCATCCGACCTTCCGCAGAACCACATGCCCGCCCACTCTGGCCTGAGGCCGTCTGGCTGGCAGTTCATAAAGTGGACCGCACTTACACACTGGAAGCCCCAAGTGATTGGCCGTTGCCGGTTCGCGTCAACGCCTTGAAGGCTTCCGTAATGGCCGCCCTCGGGGCCGCAGGTCAGCGTTGCCCCGCCCCTTCTATTGAGCGACAGGGGCAATTGCCTATCGAATTATCACCCTAGGGTATACTCTATTTTATGGCCCTATCCAGAAGCGGTGTCAGGGCATCGCGTAATTGACGTAGCGTCGCCTCAAAACTGTACTGGCTGCGAAAACGCTCCAGACAAGCCGCCTGCAACTTCTTCCTCCGCGCGTCATTCCTAAGCAATTCAAGCGCGACTGGAGATGCTTTCGCCAAGTCGTGCACGACTTCTCCGTGCACTCCCGGATCGAATTCAAGCGCTTCCACGCTATGCTCATGCGCCAAGATGCAGCCTCCAAAGGAAAGAGCCTCCAGAGCCTTAACTTTGATTCCCGAGCCGGAGACGGTACAGAGCAGGATGATTTTTGCGCCGGCGTACAGAGGGGCCAGGTCAGGCGCGAATCGAATTCTCGTGATCCCGGGCTCATTTCCCGTTAAAATCTCTCCCATCCCTCCGCAGACCGTCATTGTCGTTTCCGGGCGCTTTGAGATGATTTCCGGCCACGCCCCTTGCAAAAATGCTCTAAGTCCTTTCTTGTTATGTTCAATGCCGGATCCCACCGCTAGAATATCCACCGGAATTGGCTTTTGCACGGTCGCAGGTTCACGGAAACCGAACGGCATCGTCAACACAGGGCGCCCAAGTGCACGTTCGACCAATCGGGATTCCTGCTGGTTAACCGAAATGATGAGGTCGGCCATTCCTAAACAGCGAGCTTCAGCCGCCTGGTAGGCGGCGATTTGGGCTGGTGTTCTGGGATGAAGCCCGGCAACCGCATAGCGAGACTTGAATTGCTCTACTAATAGGTCGTGCATTTCGACAACGGTGGTCATGCCCATCGACTGCGCGATTGGCAATAATCGGTACCAATTCGCATAATTGACCACCCCAACTTTGAATTGACCAGATTGAACAAGCCGCCTCCAGAAGGCAAACAACTGGGGCCGCCAATAATAGATGCTGTCCGGTCGGGGCCATACAACCCGCCCAATTTTCTTGGCTGCGACCTGCCACGCCGCCGCCCACCAGAAATCGACGGTTCCCACATGCGCTGGGCCTAGATGCAATTTGACCCCTTTGGCCTCGGTGAAGGTCCTCGCTTCAGGGGACCAACGTGCGTTCTTGGGAAAAGTCGCTTGAGGAGCGACAAGATGAACTTCCGCCCCCAATGCTTGGTAGCTCTCCAGCCGCTGCCATAGTCCGACATGGGCTCCAGTCGACGGGGGGGACGCGCACTGGGGAAAAAATGTCAGCACCCGTTTGCCACTCAGCGGCAACCCACTGACCCGGAGAGGTGGTTTCTCCTCAGATTTCATGGTAGCCGCTAAATGTCAACCACTGCGCTGAGCTCGCCATTGCCTGCTCAAAGGTCTGCAAGGTTGCGGATGGGAATGTCTTGCTGAATTTCTCCACTGGAAGTTGATAACGGACGGTCCGTAACCACCAGCCACCCTTCGATAGACTCGGACCAGGCAGGTGCAAAGAACCACCTCCAAATCGTTCAGTTAGCCAGAATTTAATCGCCGTTTTTGTTTGGTTTTGCATCCGGCGTTTGATGGATTTTGCCAGGGAACTTTTCGTCAAACTCGATAGCTTTTCCTTCAGTCCCGGGCGATAAGCGGTCTCTGGAAAATCAGTCAGTTGCGAAACGTCTCGATTCAGGACCTCACCCAACGCTTGATAATACCCTCGCCAAGTGGGGCGTCCGGGGTCGCCCAGGTTATAAAAGCCACTCGTCGGCGTTTGGACAACGGTCGCGATTGATCGCACCAAGTTGTCGACAAAGCAGAGATTGCAGGCCCACTTCCCCCCATCTACATAATAGGCTGTGCCATCGTGAATCGCTTGGGCTGGTTCGGCCAACCATCCAGACCGAGGTCCCCAGATTAATCCCGGACGCAACACAACAATCTTGGGACCGCTCTGTCCGAGGGTGTTCCGAAGCCAATCCTCTGCCTGCCCCTTGCATCGGGCGTACTCCATCCAATGATCGGTTTGCCAGGGCGAGTCATCATGAAGTCCCGGCGTGTCGCACCTTCCATAGACCTCGGCCGAACTCAAATGAACCAATGTTTCCACCTGCCCCTCCTGACAGGCTCGATATAGATTCTGAACGTCAGATGTGATTCGGCTGTCGTCTCCCATGGTCAGGTTTACAGCCGCGTGGCATCCGGCAAGGGCCGACTTCAAAGACTCCGGTTTGGAAAGGTCCCCCATTCGGTAGTTCCTAAGCCCTAGTTTGGAGATGCGACCAAGGCCTCGAAATTGGCGAATAATGGGCACGAATTCGATTTCTTCGAATCCAGAAGCGTTCAGATGCTTCATTTCCAGAGCCCGGGCACCTACGAAGCCCCCCGATCCAATTAATGCGATTCGTTTCAAGCTGCTGCCCTCCAATGGAGTTTTTGACTGGTCACTTGCTCAGGCCGAGAAAGCCATGGCAGGACAAGCGATTGAGATTGCCTATAGGAGGATTCGATGGCGCGAATCACCTGAGACGCTCGTTCCGCGTCCACCGCCGGAGGTTCTCCCAACGCGATTGCCCGCAACGCGCCCCACCACTGCAAACCAATGCATTGGTAGTAGTCCGAGGGCGATTTTCGAGGCCCGTTTGGTGTCAGCGAATTAGGCCAGTCCTTTTGAGCCGGCAAAACTTTCCAGGTTCCCTTCGGTTCGCGCCATCGATAGGTATGGATGGTTTCCAATGCCAGATACGCATCAGCTTTTTCCCCTGAAACCCAGATTCCGTTATTCAAGGGCTGGTCCCAGCTTAATTGTAACTGTCCCTCCGCGCGCACATACTCCAGGTCCAAAAGAGCGTTGCATTCAACCCCTCCGCTTTGTGAGTCATCACGGCATCCCTTGATCTTTACGGCACCAAATAGTTGTTCCAAAACATCCAGAGCGTGCACTCCTTTGTCCATCAAGACGCCTCCTCCGGCTTTTTCGCGGCGAAATACCGCGTCGCTGGCGACCGGCCATCCAAATGATCCACCTTCCCGGTACCGAAATGTTAATCGTGGACCAAAATCTCCGTTTGCAATTCGTTCAGCAACCTCGGCTACGTGGGGATAATAGCGCCGGGGAAGCCCAACCGCTGTGACCAAACCCTTCTTCCTCGATGCGTCGACCAATCGTTGGGCATCGATGGAATTGGTCACCATCGGCTTCTCAACAAGGACATGGCTTCCTGCGTTTAACGCAGCAAGGACATGCTCCGCGTGGAGTCCCGGAGGAGAGGCTACAAAAGTCAGCCCAATCGGTTTCGATTGGATGGCTTCATCCAGCTTATCATAGACCTTCGCATCCCGAAATTTTCGGGCGAATCTGCCCGCCCTGTCTTTCTGATTATCCACCAAGGCAACCACATTCACGGCACCTTTTCTTTGTAGGGACTCGACCACCGGCATGTGAAGGTCAGCCACCACTGCCCCACACCCAACAATACACAAGGCAATTGGTTTCATCAGCCGTCGATCCAAACAAATTGGCGTTTTAGCGACGAGAAAAAACGCGATGCCTTTTAAGGGTTGAGGATGCCCAATGGCGGCTTCGAGCCGTCGCGGTTTTCCCGGCCTCAGCGGGGAAGCCCGTAATTTAGGCCCAATCTGCCCGCAATCGCTTCAACGTCAAACACACAGCCTCCCCAAGTTCCTCCACTCACGGATTGGAGTGCAGCCCATAGCCGAGTGTCGGAAGGCAGGTCCGGATGCGGTGCCAAGTCAACATTCGGATTTCGCTCTCCCAGTATTCGAACGGCGTCGGATTCACTAAGCACCTCGTCTCCTTCGCCGACAAAGTCGATCCGTCCCGTCAGTTCCAGGCAATCAATTCGAATTCGAATGCGATCCCCATCCCTTACCTTGCCTAGCGGCCCGCCCGCCAAGGCTTCGGGCCCTATATGCCCCACACAGGCACCCGTGCTCACCCCGCTGAATCGCGCATCAGTCAATAAGGCCACCGATTTGCCCCACGGAAGGTGCTTCAAGGCGCTGGTGATTTGGTAGGTTTCTTCCATCCCAGTCCCCATAGGGCCGACTCCCATGAGCACAAGGATATCCCCCGCCTTGACCTCGCCTCGCTTAATCCCTGCTATTGCCTTCGATTCCCTTGTATAAATACGCGCTCGGCCTTCAAACCGAAAGACACCGTCTTCGTCAATCAAGCTCGGATCAATCGCCGTGCTCTTAATGACCGATCCTTCCGGGGCCAGATTTCCTCGGGGAAAAGCGGTCGTGCTCCTAAGGCCTTGATTTCTCGCCGCCGAGGGAGAAAAAATCACATCGTCCGGGTCAACGCCGTCTTTTGCCTGGAGGACATCTCGAAATTGTTGACGCCGATCACATCGTTCCCAGATTTCAAGCACATCTCCCAGTCGCTTTCCCGCCACCGTTTGGACATCCAAGTCCAGCAGACGAAGGCTTCGCAGGTGAAGCATCACCTCTGGAACCCCACCTGCTAAGAAAACTCGTACTGTTGGATGGTGAACGGGGCCGTTCGGTAACACGCTGACCAACCGAGGGGTCTCGCGATTGACTCGGGTCCAGTCTTCCACCGTCGGACGCCGGAGCCCGGACGCGTGGGCAATGGCAGGGACGTGAAGCAGAAGATTGGTTGATCCGCCAAATGCCGCATGGACCACCATGGCATTGCGGACGCTGGCATCGGTCAGGATGTTTCCCGTCGTTCGCCCCAGTGCACCGAGTTGGACAATGGCTCGCGCCGATTGGACCGCTGTTTCACGCCAAACAGCCTCGCCACTGGGAGTCAATGCCGAGTGCGGTAGCGAAAGGCCGAGCGCTTCGCTCACCACCTGAGCAGTCGCCGCCGTTCCCAAAAATTGGCAGCCCCCCCCAGGACTCGCGCACGCGCGACATCCCAATTCCGCTGCTTCATCCAGCGAAACAAGTCCGTGCGAGTATCTCGCCCCCAAGGTCTGTACCTTCCCGGCATCTTCACCGAATTCCGGCGGTAGAGTGACTCCCCCGGGCACGATAATCCCGGGAAGGCCTGGAACACCCGCGATCGCCATTAGCATCGCTGGCAAACCCTTGTCGCAAGTCGCCACTCCCAAGACCCCTTTTCGGGTGGGCAGTGACCGGATGAGTCGACGTAATACCGTGGCCGCATCATTGCGGTACGGCAGCGAGTCCATCATTCCAACCGTCCCTTGAGTCCGCCCATCGCATGGGTCCGATACAAATCCAGCAAAAGGAATCGCCCGGAGCCGTCGCAACTCCTCCGCCGCCGCCTGGACCAGGAGACCAATTTCCCAATGCCCCGTATGGTACCCTAGGGCAATCGGTTCACCGCCTGGAGCACGAACCCCACCGAGCGTCGAAAGGATCAAATAGGAATCGCGTCCCAGTTCCGACGGATTCCATCCCATCCCGGCATTCTGGCTAAGGCCAAACAAATCCCCACTGGGCCGTTCCAAAAGCATCTCGGGCGTTAGCGGCAGTTTTCCGATCGGCCCAGGTGCCTTGGTGCGGAGCGAAAAACAGTCCTGGCCCGCGTCGAGAAATACGTCATTGGCATTCATTTCACACCTTCAGAGTGCATCGAGAATCTTATCCAATTTGACATGCTCCGCGATGACTTCCTGCACAAGACGGATTTTTTCCGTGTCGCCAGGTCTTAACTTGACGATCAAGTCGTGAACCGTGCTGGCTACCTCATAACTGTCGTCCTCGGATAGCAGAACAGGGCAGGGGAGCTGCTTCGCCAATCGAAGAACACTTGGCATCGGTGCCGAACCGTCCGAGAGAATCACGCCGGCCATTGGACCACCTCCACTCAAATACTCCGATGCGGCCTTGAGCATGTCCTCGCGATCGGCCGGAGTGATGAGCAAAACTCCCGGACCCAATAGTTTTGCCGCCCGTCGCGCACCCATCGCACCGATCATCACCTTCTGAACGATATTATTCCCCTGTTGATTTTCATTCAATATCCGCGCTTTAAGGGCTTCACGGATGAGGTCGAGAGTTGGACTTGAAAGTAGCGGAAGGTGTGGAATCACTCCCAGGAGTTTCAGACCCTTGCGGCGCAGGCCTTTCTCTGCGAATTCGGCAATATACTCCATTTTATCCGGGAGTACTTTGTTTAAAATGACACCGATGACCTCGACCCCTTCACGCTCGAACAACGCCCGATTGAGCGCCACCTCATCAATCGGAAGCCCAATTCCCCCCCGGGTGACAATGACTACTTTTGCAAAAAGTAACCGCGCCACCGCAGCGTTGCTGAGGTCAAAGACACTACCCACACCCGCATGCCCGGTTCCCTCACACAACACGAAATCCTTCTCCCAGGCCACTCGATCGAATGCTTTGTGTATCTTCTTGATGAGTCCTTCGAGGTTGGATGATTGCAAGTACCGCCGCGTGAAATCGGGCTCCACAGCGATGGGTGACATATCAACCAATGGGCAGTTCAGCCGAAATACCCGGTCCATCAGAACCGAATCTTCGTCGATCTTTTCCTCGTCAATTTCGACAAACCGCTGGCCCACCGGCTTGATGTAGCCAACCCGCCCAAATCGCCGCTGAAGCGCAGCCAAAAGGCCAAGTGAATTGGTCGTTTTACCGTCATTTTGCCGCGTGGCGGCAATATACACGCGCGGGGTCGTGGTATTCAGAAGCATATCGATCGTTTTCGGACCACAGTTCGGCTTACAAATCTCCCGGGAGATACTCGCCAGCTCCTGGGTAAAGCTTTTGGTATTCGATGCTCTGCAAACCAACAATGGCGGCCACGCCCAAGATGTCGTGCGCACTGCTACCGCGTGACACATCAGCTGCCGGACGATCCAAGCCAAGCAATATCTGCCCGTACGCATTCGCCCGCGCGATATGCTGGATGAGCTTGCTCGCAATGTTTCCCGAATTGAGGTCGGGGAAAATCAGGACGTTGGCACGTCCAGCAACTTTGCTTTCCGGCAACTTTCGATGGGCAATCTCCGGTACCAGTGCCGCATCTACTTGCAATTCCCCATCGAATTCGGCCTCGATTTGTCCCTCGTTTGCTCGCTGCTGAGCCAATGCGCTGGCGGCACGGACCTTGATCACGCTCGGATGGGTCGCGCTTCCCTTGGTTGAGTAACTCAGAAAGGCCACGCGGGGTATCGTGCCCATCAATTGGCGCGCTAATTGTGCCACATGGAGCCCAATATCCGACAATTGTTCGACACTCGGATCGGGTATTACACCGCAATCACCCATGAAGAGAACTCCGCGATCCCCAAAACGCGTGTCCTCAACTTCCATCACCATGCATGAGCTCGCGGTCGTCGTCTTTGGAGCAACTTTGATGATTTGGAACAATGGACGCAGCACACTCCCGGTGATTTCATTGGTGCCAGACACCAGCCCATCCGCTTGCTTCATCGCCACCATCATCGCGCCAAAATAGTTGGGCTTGACCATCGCTTCCCGGGCTTCCGGTTCTTCAACTCCCTTGCTGCGCCGCAAGAGTAGGAACCGTTTCACAAAGCTATCCAGGTCAGGGCTTTCAATCGGATTGATGATGCGAATGCCCTCCAGCGATACATTCAATGCCTCCGCTGCCTCCTTGACTTGGGTTCGGTCACCCAAAACAATTGGCACCCCAAGCCGTAACGAATGGAATTGCCGTGCTGCCTGCAGTACCCGCGGTTCGGTTCCCTCCGGGAAGACGATTCGTTTGGGATGCCGCTGGAGCTTCTCGTACACACTGCCGATAAAGCGCATACCCATTGGGTAGCCGAGAATCGCCCTCTTCGCAATTGCCATCCCTCGCCCGTTCGATAGACCCCCTGTCGGCCCAAGTCCGCCCGTAAACCATTCTGGTTCGAAATGCTTTCAACCCAAAGGAGTTGCGCCCGGTCTCGTCGGTACTTGTTGTATCTTGCCGATGAATTCGGATTTGGACTCTCAAGGTGATCGATATCCTAGCCTGTCTCGGAGACACAACACGAAGTACAACACGAAGTGCATCCGAGCTTATTCATCGCTTCCCGCCGAATCGTCCTCTGATTCGCGAAAAAAATCGTCTTCCGAAATGGCATCCCGTTTACTGCCTGCCATGAAGTCATTTCCACTCGTTCTCGCCTTCGCGTCTCTCGTCGCAATCCAGCCTCTCGTCGCCGAAGATACTTCCCCTCCGGCAAAAAACGCGCCCGCCGCCGCCGCGAAAGGTTACAGAGACGTCGACGTCTCCCAATTTGAAAAACTCCGTGTCGCCGACCCCAAACCAGTCGTTTTGGACGTCCGCACGTCAGAGGAATTCGCCGCCGGACATATTCCTGGCTCGGTTCTTTTGGACTTTCGCTCACCCAAATTTGGTGACGAAATCGCCAAGTTGCCACGAGATAAGTCATACCTCGTCCATTGCGCTGTCGGCGGTCGGAGTGCCAAAGCCTGCGAAAAAATGAGCCAGATTGGTTTCACCAACCTCGTCAACCTAAAGGGCGGATTTAAAGCCTGGCAAGCCGAGGGAAAACCCGTCGAAAAATAGCCTCCGCAAAAAAACGCGCCGGGGGAAAACCATAAAACCCCCGGCGCGTCACACCCAACCCAACGACCTTACCTAATCACTATTCGCGGCAAATTGTTGTCTGAAAAGACTATTCCGTCCGATTCCGGTACAAGAGGAATTCCCGGGCTCCGTCACGGATGATTTTCAAACGAGCCCCAGTTGCTTTGTTCGACTTCAGCGCTTGTCGTAACTGTTTTACACTCGTCACCGGTTCTCCATTGACCTCGGTAATGACATCCCCTGCCTGGAATCCGAGACGCGCCCCCAAGCTCTTTTCGTCCACATCGGTCACCAGCACACCCGAATTCACCGTGAGCCCGCTTTCGCGGGCAAGTTCAGCGTTGATTGTCTTGAGGGTAAGTCCATCTGCTGCAGGGGTTGTTGCTGGAGACAACGGCTGGCTGGACCGCATCATCGCCAGAGCATTCTCCGGCATGACTTGGGGCGTGACCGCGACCTGCTGATGTTTTCCCTCCCGAATGACCTCCAGCGAAACTTCCTTGCCCGGGCTCTTGCGGGCAATTTCCGAGCGAACTTGGTCTACCGATTTGACCGCCGTTCCATCGATTTTTACGATGACGTCGCCGGGCTCCAATTTCGATTTACTGGCAGGTCCCTCCGCACGAATCGAAGCTACCATCGCTCCCTCAGTCACGCCTTCCATCGCCTCTTTCAGGCCGCGGTCTCCATCCAGGGGAGCCAGCTTAACCCCAATCCAGGACGGTACGAACTTTCCGTCCGAGATGATGCGGTCGCTCACCGATCGGGCGAGATTCGAGGGAATCGCGAACCCAATACCCGTGCCCACTCCCCGGATCATTGAATTGATGCCAATGACTTCGCCATCCAGATTGACTAGCGGACCTCCGCTGTTGCCAAAGTTAATGCTGGCATCCGTTTGGATAAAGTCTTGGAGACCTCGGTCAATCAGGTTTCCCCGCCCCTTTGCCGACACGTGCCCGTAGGTGACGCTGTAGTCGAGTTCAAATGGAGCCCCAATCGCGATGGCAAACTCACCCACCCGCACTTTGTCAGAATCCCCCAGATGTGCGACCGTTAAGTCTTTCGCGTCTCCCTTAAGCTTCAGAACGGCCACATCCGCATCAGGATAGATTCCTTTCACCTCGGCCGCGAATTCACGCCCGTCTTTTAGCCGAACAGTGATTTTCTCCGCCCCGTCAACCACGTGATTGTTGGTGAGAATGTAGCCTTCCTCTCGGATGATAACCCCAGAGCCCAATCCTTGGCGGGAAGGGATTTTCTCCGTCTTATCTATTTCACCCTCCGGCTCACCCGGCTGGACAAACCGCCAAAACTGGCGCAATTGCCGACGTTGAAGTTGTTCTTCCGGATCCATTCGTTGCGTGACTGTAATGACGACCACCGACGGCGATACTTCATCCGCCACTTCAATGAACGCCTTGTTCAACTGCCTTGCCAAACGGAGCGCTTCAGTGTCCTTGGCAAGTACGGGGGGAATTAGGCCCACCCAGAGGCTGGCGAGGGCCACGGTTGCTGTTGTTCGAAATCCTTCT
The DNA here is from genome assembly GCA_903835555.1 of uncultured Verrucomicrobiota bacterium. GTDB lineage: Bacteria > Verrucomicrobiota > Verrucomicrobiia > Limisphaerales > UBA9464 > CAILNN01. The sequence continues at coordinate 19,123 of CAILNN010000257.1, read as the reverse complement.
CTCATGATGGCAAACTTAGGTTTAATCCACTGCACACCAAGACAGAGGTGCCCGGACCTAGAAGTGTTCAAAACTTTGGACGCGTCCTCGGGATTGCGTTCGCCCAGTCCTCCCGGTAGCGCCGACATCTCGCCCGCCCACCCCTGGAACGCCGGACGTCTCGCCCGCTCAATTCCCGCCCGGCACAAATCCACTTTGGGTTGCCCGTTGACCACGCCTCATGCCTGCCGGTATCCTACCCGACGTGTTGCCCCTGATTGAACAATTGCTGGTCTTGCAGGACCGCGACCGTCGCCTCATGCGGATCGAGACCGAGCTCAAGGAAATTCCCGCCCAGCGCAAACGATTGCTGGATAAGGCTGCTGCGGCTCAAAACGGCTTGGAAGCCGCCAAGTTGCGCTCGCGACAAATCGAAAGTGACAAGCGAAAACTCGAACTGGAAGTCAGCAGCAAGGTCGACTTCATGCGCAAGTGCGAAAGCCTTCAAGGCCAGACCAAGAGCAACGAGGAATACCGCCGCTACGCTCATCAGATCGAAACCACCAAGGGAGAAATCCACGCCATCGAAGACCAGGAAATTGGCCTGATGGAACGCGCCGAGGCGGCCGCGCGTGAGCTCGCCGCCGCCACCCGCGAAGCCGCGCAACTGAAAGCCGACGCCGATAAGCTCATTTCTGAATTGGCCGCGCGCGAAGCGAGGGTTCAGCGCGATTTTGATACCGGCACCGCCGAACGGGAACGAATCGCCGAAAATATTGATGAGATCGACCTGACCCGGTACGAGCGCATCCTTGCCAAGAAAGGCGATTTGGTCGTCGTGGGGGTCAAGGGCTCGGTTTGCGGGGGGTGTCACATGAAGCTGCCCCAACAGTCTTTCGTCGAGGCGAAAGCAAGTCAGACTCTCGCCTTCTGCCCCAACTGCGGACGCATCCTCTACCATACCCGCGACATGGACCCCGAACCCGGTGAAACATGGCACCGGGACGACGACTATTGACCCAGTTCTTGCCCGTAGTTCTGCTTTATTAATATTGTTGCCATCTAGCAGAACCCGGAGGCTTCCCAGCCGGTGGTTGAGCGCAATGGCACCACCGGATCACCTCGCATCTGGCATCCGTTCAGGATGCGGAAACGACGGGATCGTTCGACCCGATGGTATCTCTCGTGCCTCGCTCAACCGCGGGATTATTCCGCCAGCATCTTTTCTACCTTGGCGGAGAGGTCTGGCCGCGCATTCTGGTCCCGTAACAATCCCTTCTTGTCGACCAACCACATGGCAGGGATCGCATTGATCCCAAATTCCTTGCCAAACTTGTTTGCCCAGCCCTTTCCATCAAAGAATTGTGGCCAGGCCATCGACTTGCCTTTCACAAATTTCTCCAAAGCCTCCCGGTCTTCGTCAAAGCTAATGCCCACAATTTCAAAGCCCTTGCCATGGAGTTTTTCGTAGGCTTCCTTCACGTGCGGTAATTCAGCGACACACGGCCCACACCACGTGGCCCAGAAATCGATCAGCACGACCTTTCCATTTAGCTTGGCGATATCCACTTCGCGCCCGTCGATTCCCGTGTACTTGAGATTGAAGGGCTTTCCGACCCGCTCCAACTTTGCCTGCAAATCGGCTGCCATCTTCTTGACTTGCTCCGGGGCCTTGCTCTGGGCGATTTCGGCGGTGATCGCTTTCGCTTTTTCACCCCCGAGGTTTTGGGCCACTTCCATCAACGCACCGTAGGCTTCCCCTCGGTCAGGATAATCAGCCATCACGAGACGGACTTGCTTCTCAAACTCCAGCAATACCGCCTCCATTCCCTTGTCCATCAGCTTTTGGGCTACCGTCACTGCTTTCTGCATCCGTTGGTCAAATGGGTCATCGCTTGGCTTTTCTCCGGCACCATTGCCCGCAGTTGCCGGGACTTCTTTGTCGTCCGAGGGTAACTTTGCCAGTTCTTCCGCCCGATCCTTCGCCCCGAGCTCAATCGCCGTTTTCAACATGTCGCGTTGGGCATCGCGAGCCTCCGAAGCATGAGCATCTGCCGGAAAACGAACCACGAATTCAGCCGCCTTGTCCGCCGCATGTCCTGCCGCAATGGCCATGGACGCCTTAAATTTAGAGACTTCCTCCTCGGTGGGCTGCTTTTGATTCCATTCCGCAGGCGGCAGTGGCGGTTGCATCGCCGCCGTAACCACTTTCCAGGCCTCGGCAGCGTCATCGGGAAGGAGATTCGCCTTCGCTTTGGCTATGGCGATCTCGGTTTGAACCGGCCCTTTGGGCTTGGCCAGTGACGTGTCCTCAGCATGGGCCACGGCGGATGCCGAAAGGACCACGCTGGCGTAAAAGATGGAAGCGAGCTTCATGGCAAAAGACGGTGGACGTCTTTTGCCCATCTGCCAGCACAAATTTCTCCGCTGTTGCCAGCATCGCGAAATAAAGTAATTTTGCCCCCATGCTTCGACGCTGTTGGGTTCGGCTTTTCTTGTTGGGAACCGCCATCGCAACTCTTTCCGCCTCGGATTGGCCTAAATGGCGTGGTCCGTCCGGCAATGGTATCTCCACTGAATCGGTTGATCCTGCCGGATGGGATAAAGAAGGCCCCCGCCGCCTCTGGAAGGCAAAAGTCGGCGTCGGTTATGCCTCCGCCGTCGTCAGCCAGGGGCGACTGTTCACGTTGGGTAATCTCGATAAAGGAGACGTCGTCACCCTTTGGTGCCTTGACGCCGAAACAGGAAACCCGGTCTGGAAACAAACGTGGCCCAGTGAACTCAAGCCAGTCATGTATGACGGTGGCCCCAATTCCACCCCCGTTGTCGATGGCGAAAACCTGTATGCCGTGATCAAGCCCGCCCGCGTCGTCTGCCTGAAGGCTGCTACGGGCAAGATCGTCTGGGAGAAGGACATCCAGCCCGAACTTAAGGCCGACATCTCGGATTGGGGCATCGTCGGTGCGCCCCTGGTCATCGATTCCTTTGTCGTTCTCAACTACGGGAGTAACGGAACGGTCCTCGACAAAACAACCGGGGAAATCCGGTGGACCACCGGCGTGCGAGGAAACTCCTACAACGTGCCCGCACTCGCCCAAATCGGCGGTCAACCCACCCTTATGGTTCTCGCGACCAACGCTCTCGTGGCGGTCGACCTGAAGGACGGTAAGGAACATTGGCGTACCCCTTTCGGGAGCGGCTATTTCTGTCACGCCGCTGATCCGCTCGTGCGCGGCGAAACCGTCTTCATCAGCTCCGCCGATGCCGGAAGTCAATTGGTTCGCTTCTCAGGGGGAACACCAAGCATCGTTTGGACGAACCGAGCCTTGGGCACGTTTACTTCAACCGCCATCGAACGCGACGGTTTTGTCTACGGGATCAATTTGTGCGATACCAAAAACTCGGGAGCCGAATTGAAATGCGTCGAGTGGGATACCGGCAAAGTGCGTTGGGCCCAGAAAGGCTTCGGACAAGGTTCGTTTCTAAATGCAGGCGACAAACTGTTGCTCTTGAGTGACAAAGGCGAGTTGACCGCCGCCCGATTTTCACCGGAGAAATTCGAGTTGATTCGTCGTGATCAAGTCATCGGTGGCACGTGTTGGACGCCCCCCATTCTCGCCAATGGACGCCTTTATGTTCGCAATTCGGCGGGCGACTTGGTTTGCCTGGAAGTCGCCCCCAGCCGTTCCATTTGAATACACGGCCTAGACCACAGGAGCCCGGGCGAATTCTGGTCATCCGCGGCGGGGCGCTGGGCGATTTCATCCTGACACTTCCCGTTCTTGCCGCTCTCCGGCGCCAGTTTCCCGGAGTTCAACTCGAATTACTTGCCTATCCGCAATTCGCGGTGGTGGCCCTTCAAGGACGTTTGGCGGACCAAATCCACCCGATTGAGTCTCGCGCGTTAGCCGGGTTCTTTGCCCGTAATGGGGTACTCGACGCTGGCTTGTCAGCCTTCTTCGGTCGGTACCATGTTATACTGAGCTTCCTTTACGACCCCGACGAAATTTTCCGAAATAACCTCGCCCGCGTCACCCCCGCCCAGGTGATTCAAGGTCCTCATCGTCCCAAAGAAAGTTCACCTCAACATGCTGCCCAACAGTTGCTGGTTTCTCTGGAGCGCCTCGGCATCTTTGACGCGGATTGCAGCCCAAGTCTCTTGAAGCCTGAACAGTCGGCGTTGAGAAACTGCCTGGTAGCCCACCCTGGATCCGGGAGTGAATCTAAGAACTGGCCGGAACCCGCCTGGACGGCATTTCTGTCCACTTGGCTCGAAACCGAACATCGCTCCATCCTCCTAGTGGGCGGCGAAGCCGAAGGCGACCGTCTATCGCGTCTCGCTTCCGGACTTCCGCCCGACCGGGTTGAGATCGCCCGTTCCCTTCCGCTCGATGTGCTCGCTCAGCGCATTTCGCTTTGTCGTGGATTCATCGGTCATGACTCCGGCATTTCCCATTTGGCTGCCGCCTGTGGACTTCCCGGTTTGGTTCTGTGGGGCCCATCCAATCCTTTGGTCTGGCGTCCAATCAGTCAGCGGTTCGAGTTGTTAGTTGCCCAGCCGGGATTATCGCAGCTAACCGTCCAGACCGTCATGGATCGTCTCAAATCCCTTTGGCTGCAATGGGCAACCTCAGCAGAAGCTGGAATCTCGCCTACCTAATCCTCCGCCGTACCGCCCAACTCCACGTACCGCCGACAGTCTTTTCGGCGGTATCGTAGGTCACCAGACCTGCTAGGCGGTCCGAACCACCCCAGTTTTGCAGAACCGAAGGTAAGTCGCCGTCCGCAGAACCGTGGTTGTGACTTCCCCGTTCCGTTTGTAATCTGGCCGCCATGTCCATTCGGTCATCCCTCGCAACCGGTTGCCTCGCGATCTCCATCGTGGCATCCGGCGCAGCGGCCTTGACCTATGAGATCGCCCTGACCCGGAGCCTTTCCTTATTCCTGGGCCATGATGGTTACTCCGCCCTGGTCGTGCTGGTCGCCTTCATGGGAGGACTCGCTCTGGGGAACGCTTTAATAGGCAGATGGGTGGACCGCTGGTTACGCCGTCCGTTCCTGGCTTTTGCCATGCTCGAAGGTTGCATCGGACTCTATGCCTTGGTCTTTCCGTTTCTTCTATCGACGACGCAATCCGTTTATCCGCTGATCCTGGGCGGGGCAGGGGGTTCCCCTGGATTCGCGCAATTCGCACTCAAATTACTGGTCGCCGCTGCCACGGTCCTGCCGATGACCTTCTTGATGGGCGGTACGCTTCCAGTTCTTTTGCGCCCCTACGGGACGGTCGAACGAAGCTCCAAAAACCATGTCGCACGCTGCTACGCCCTAAATAGCCTCGGTGCCGTCGTTGGTTGCCTTGGCGTGGAGTTTGTCCTCATTCCAAACGTCGGCATTCGTTCCAGCATCCACGCGGCCGCCCTGCTCAATTTTGTCGTCGCCTTCACCGCCTACGGAATTGGGTGGATGGGTGTCGATCGCGGAGGCGAAACGAACGGCATCGATATATTACAGGTCGGCAAGGGGAGCGAGTCAATTCCCCCCTCGAACGACACATGGCCCGTGCTTTGGGTGGCCAGTCTCTCCGGCTTCGCCGGAATGCTCTATGAAGTGGCCTGGATGCGGCTTCTCGCCTTGACCATCGGTTCGACCGCCCATGCGTTCGCACTGATGCTCGCCACCTTCATCTGCGGAATCGCCCTCGGCTCCGGGTGGGTGGCATCCCGTCCCTCCTCATCCAATGGCCGCCGGTCGCTCCGACGGTTCCAAACCGCCCTCGCCCTATTCGTCGCTCTTTCACTCCCGGTTTACAGTTTTCTGCCCTATTTGTTCGCACGCATGGCTGTTGTTTTACACCCCGATCCAGCGGTGTACCCCATCTATGCTGCCTTCCAGGGAATCGTCTGCATCCTCGTGATGCTGGTTCCGACCTTTCTAATGGGCACCACCTTGCCGGTGGCCGCTCAATCAATCGCGCCCGGTTCAAGCGCCACCGGAGCCATCGTTGGGCGGCTTTTTGCCTGGAATACCGTCGGCGCAGTGGGCGGAGCACTCGTTACCTCCCTGGTCTTGCTTCCAGCATTGGGATTGGCCGGCACGTTCGGTGTTGGCGTTGGTATCAATCTGGCTGCGGCCCTGGTTTTGTTGTACAACTCCGATGCCGCGTCAGCGTCCTCAAAGAATCATCAGCATCGTTTCGGACAAACCGTTCCCCCCGGATGGGGGCGATGGCATGTGCCCTCGCTCGCCCGTTCCCTCTCCATTCTCTGCGTGTTGATTCTGGTACCGATGGTCACCCGACACCTTTTCAGCGACGACTGGCGACGCACGTTCACCTTGGGCCTCTGGCGCAACCCCGGATCCCTGCATTCCTACCGCGAATTCCGCCAGGTTATTTCTGAAAATCGACTCACCTATTATCGTGATGGAGCCGACGCAACAGTCTCGGTAAACGCTTGGAACGACGGCACCCACGAACAACTCAACCTTCGAGTCAATGGCAAACCCGATGCCAGCACCGCAGGCGATATGGCCACCCAATTGCTCTTGGGTCATCTCCCCATGCTCTTGCATTCCCATGCCACCCGTGCCCTGGTTATCGGCCTCGGTAGTGGCGTGACCTCGGGCGCGATCATCCAATACCCTTCCTTGCAGCACCTCGATACCGTCGAAATCTCTCCGGAAGTGGTCGAGGCCGCGCGACTCTTTGCCGATTGGAACCATCAGGTACTCGACCACCCACGTATGCGGTTATCCACCGAGGATGCACGGTCTTTCCTGCTTCGGCCCCATAACCATTATGATATCATCGTTAGTGAGCCCTCTAATCCTTGGATCACCGGAGTGGCGGGCCTTTTCACCCGGGAATTCTACCTGAGTTGTCGTGGCCATCTGGCTGATGGCGGGCTGATGGTCCAATGGGTCCATTTGTATGATAATCAACAGGAAGCTCTCGACCTCGTCCTTCGAACCATGTCATCGGTGTTCGCCCACGTCTCCTTGTGGCAAAGCCAGACAGGCGATGTGCTACTCATCGCCTCTGATCAGGCTCAAGGCACCGATGTGAATGGCTTGCTGGAGCGAATGGCGATACCTGCCATTCATGCCGATTTAGCCCGAATCGGCCTCAGCCGTCCGATCAGCCTGCTTGCACGGGAAATGATCTCGGACGCCAACGGACGTTGGTTGGTCGATCCCGCAGGAGTGCGGCAGGAAGACGACCATCCTCGATTAGAATACCTGGCACAGGCAGCCTTTTTCGCTCATCAAGAAGCGAATCAATGGACAAGCTTGGACGAGAAACGATTACCCCGGGGAACAAGCCGTCTGTCGTCCTTCCTTAAGACCCATCCGTTGTCCACCCCGGATTATCGTGAGCTCGCACGTGGCTTTCAAACCTACGGACTACCCTCCGACGCCCTCCTGCGAAGTCTACGCGTCAAATGGCAGGCTGACCCCACCGCCAATGGTCAACTGGACCAGTATGCTCGTCTGCCGCCTCTGGGGACCGTGGAGGAATTAGAAGCCCTTCGCCTGTCCACCATTCGCCAGGATATCCTGGCCAAAGCCGATTCCAATCGCGAGCTGGCCCATTATTATTTAGATCTCCTGGTGAAAATTTATCGGGATCAGCGTTCCGTCTTTTGGCTGCCGCCCGCCCAGGAACTTCAGTTGATGGCGGAGCGGATGACCGTCGCCGACCCCGAGAACCGCGCAAGTCACCTCCTTCTCCTCGCCGGATTGGCATGGGACCGGGGAGACACCCTCCGAAGCCTTGAACACAGCCGAGCCGCACTGACCGGTACCGATTGGCCAAACCTCGCCCGACAGCCGGATTTTGCCCCGGCCCTGACCCGTTACCTGTCGGCCCTCCTGGAAACAGCTGCCAACGCTGAAGCCCGCTCAATCGCTGAAAAACTGCAAGAGCTCGCCATCCAGGACCCGGCACTGATAGCCGCCTGCCGTCGGGCATCCTCCGCCAAATAATGCAGATGATGAGTTTCAAAACCACACGTAAGCTATTGACCTAAAGCAATATCGGTAGGGAGAGACACCGCCTCGTAGTGCAGGCTTTCCGGCCTGCTGTACCATAGGTCTCCAGACCTGCCCGGCGGTCCGAACCACCCCCACCTGGCAAGTTTCACCTCGCCTGACCCCGAGCGCCACGGGTGGGATGCTGCTGTGCCGCAGACCTTTAGTCTACCCGGCGGTTCGTCTTTTAAACCTGTCGGTGGGCCACCACACCCCCCGAGGCCAGGAGTCCTGAGTCTGTCGCCCGGAACGGGATACTGAGCCCCTGAAATGTGGCCAGCGGCCCCAAAGGGTCCAAATGAGATAGTCCAGGACAAACGCCCGTGGTTAGACTTTCCAAAAAAGTTCCGGCTGAAATGGCGAGATTTGAACCACCAGCCCATCGCACTCCCACGAATCGGATATCTCAGGCTATTAAAGGTCGACGGCAACCTCACCCTCGTCGGCGCACCCGAGAAACCGCATGCCATCTCCGCCTTTGCCCTGATCATGGGACGACGCAGCCTGTCCGGTTCTCTCATCGGGGGAATTGCTGAAACGCAGGAAATGCTCGATTTCTGCTCCCAGCACAATATCACTGCCGACGTGGAAGTCACCGCGATCCAGAAGGTCAATGAAGCCTACGCCCGCATGCTCAAATGCGACGTGAAATACCGGTTCTCGATCGATATGGCTTCGCTCAAAACTCAGTAAAAGATGGAAATACAACGAATTGGTTCCCAGCCGTCCAGAAAAGGCCCCGACGACTGGTTCTCGGGCACGGTGCGCATCGACTCTCCGTTCAAGGGAAGTGGCCTCGCCCGTGTCAGTGGTGCCATCGTCACCTTTGAACCGGGAGCCCGCACCGCATGGCACACGCATCCGTTAGGGCAAACCCTCATCGTGACGGCTGGCTGTGGATGCGCCCAACGCGAAGGTGGACCGATTGAAACCATTCAGCCCGGAGATATCGTCTGGTTTCCACCCGGCGAAAAACATTGGCACGGAGCCGCTCCCACCACCACCATGACCCATATCGCCATCGCAGAGCTGCTCGACGGCAAAGCCGTCGATTGGATGGAAAAAGTTTCCGACCAGGAATACACCTCGTAACCTTCCAAATAACAGCATCACGGGTGGCGGCTGGCTATGCCCCCGTGATGAAGGGATGGAGTGATGATGGCACCTCTCTCCGATACTCGGCGATGTAACAAAGATTGCGGCGGAAGCAATGAGCGTTTTCCTTTGCGCCTTCGCGCCTCCGCGTGAAACCAACTCGCCTCCCGAAAAACTCCTGACACGGGCTGCCTTCTGGCGCAACCTCCCGCCCGGTCATGACGTCTCCATCCGTAGCGCCGCTCAACTCGGTCCCTCGTCCTCGCACCGCTTCCCAGCGCTTGGCCGGAGCATTGGCGAATAGCTTCCTCCTGAGTCACGGTCGCAATCTCATGCGCCGCAATGAAGCCAACTATTTCCTTCCGCTCTCCAAATGGGAAAAGCTCTCCGCTGGCATCTACCTGATTCTCCGCGACTATTCGACCGGGCTTTTCCCACCCACCTTTGCCGATCAACAGGCGGCCTATGAGGCCGAGATGAACTTCTATTCGTCCATGACCGGCCTGGACCGCGCCGAAGTCATCAAGGGGCATATCGTCAAGCCGTTTTGGGATGCCCGCCATTTCGGCACCTACAGCCGCTCGTTTACCAAACTGGTGCAAGTCTTCGAATCGGTGGGGTTGAAGCCGGGCAATCGTTTATTGGAACTCGGCTGCGGTTCAGGATGGGTCGCCGAGTTCCTCGCCATCATGGGCTATCGGGTCGTCGCCACCTCGATAGGCCCCGATGAAATCGAAATTGGGCATTTGCGAGTCAAAGCCTTGAAAGCCCGCGGAATCGACGACGACAAACGGCTGATTTTCCGTCGAAGTCCAATGGAGTCTGTCGATGAAGTCCTTAAGGACCAGGAACCGTTTGACTGCGTGTTTGTATCGGAAGCCTTGCACCATGCGTACGATTGGAAGAAAACCATCCATACGGCCTATCGCTGTCTGAAACCGGGCGGATGGTTCATTCTCGCCGATGAACCCAACCTCATCCATACTTTCGTCAGCTATCGAATTGGGCGCATGACCAACACCCATGAAATCGGGTTGAGTCGGAAGGAAATGAACGCCGAAATGCTCAAGGCTGGATTCCGCACCACCAAAGTCTTCAGTCCCCGGTTCGATAACCGCATGAGTCACCTCTGGATGGGCGGTCAGAGGTAACCCGGAATCAATTCCTGTATTTTAAACCAAAAAGGAGGCCGGACCGAAGTTGTACCAATGCGGGATTCGCCCGCCTGGAGCTTTACCCGGTCCAACCGTCGAATCATGCTTTTAACCCCAAACGGGGTTGAGTGTCTAAGCCCAAGGTAGGCCCGCTTTCGGGCCTACCTTGGGTAACGGTTGAAAACGATTTCAACCCAACCGGGGTTGCGAATGGCCTCATGGGCTCAACCAAAAGCTGTGTTTTAGTGACAAAAACCCACAGCCGCGACACGTCTATAGCCAACACTGCTGGAAAAGGAGGAAGGTGGGGTGGCCGACGGGACTCGAACCCGCAACAACCAGAACCACAATCTGGGGATCTACCATTGATCTACGACCACCAACCCGATGGGACACTACGAATTGCCGATGCGGGCGTCAAGCGTGGCCCGTCCTTCCCCAAAAACTCTCCCCAAGCAAAAAAAGCTCCCTGAAATTGGGCACTTTCCATTGTCCCACGAGACCCTTTTTCGGCATCCTTACCCATTCTTCACCATGATGTCGCATTCTGAATCATCCGGTTCCAACGGCCCCGTCCCCATCGCACGGTTTCGGAAATTGATGGCGGCCAATCGATCGGAAATCGCCATCCGTATCTTTCGTGCCGCCAATGAGTTGGGCCTTCAGACTGTCGCTATCTTCGCCCAGGAAGACCGCTTCTGCATGCATCGGTTCAAAGCCGATGAAGCCTACTTGGTAGGGCAGGGGAAGGGACCGGTCGCCGCCTACCTCGATATCGAGAGCATCATCGCCGTCGCCCGTGAACGCGGAGTCGATGCCATCCACCCCGGCTACGGGTTCCTCAGTGAAAATGCCGAATTCGCCCGCGCTTGCGCTCAAGCCGGCATCGCCTTTATCGGCCCCAGTCCCGAATTGCTGGAACTCATGGGCGACAAGACCGCCGCGCGTGCACTCGCAAAAAAAATCTCTGTTCCCACACTGCCAGGTACCGAAGAACCGGTTTCTGACCGCGCCGTGGCACTCCAAGTCGCTCACCAAATCGGTTTCCCACTGATCATTAAAGCCGCTTTCGGGGGCGGCGGACGCGGCATGCGCGTGGTCATGAAAGCCTCCGACTTGGGCGGCTTGCTCGACGAAGCTCAAGCCGAAGCGGGGCGTGCCTTCGGGAACTCGGCGGTTTTCCTGGAAAAATATATTCCCCGAGCCAAGCACATCGAGGTGCAAATTCTGGGTGATCGCCACGGTTCCGTCGTTCATCTCCATGAGCGCGACTGCTCCATCCAGCGCCGCCATCAAAAGGTGGTCGAGGTTGCCCCCAGCTTTGGACTCCCAACCGGTGTGGTGAATGAGTTGTGCGAAGCTGCCGCCCGCATGGCCCGCGAAGTCGGCTACAACAACGCCGGGACCATCGAGTTCCTCTACGATCTGGACCATCACCAATGGTTCTTCATCGAAATGAACCCGCGAATCCAGGTCGAGCACACGGTGACTGAAGTCGTCACTGGCACGGACTTGGTTCGTTCCCAAATCCTCATCGCCCAAGGCCATAAGCTGCATTCCCCACAGGTGGGAATTCCACTTCAATCCGATATCCCCCGAAACGGCTACGCCATCCAGTGCCGGGTGACCACCGAAGACCCGGAAAACAAGTTCACCCCCGACTACGGCAAATTGCTCGCCTACCGTTCGCCTGGCGGTTTCGGCATTCGCTTGGACGGCGGCATGGGATACTCCGGGGCTGTCATCACCCCGTTCTATGACTCCATGCTGGTGAAGGTGATCGCCAGCGGTTCCAGCTACGCCACGGCCTGCGACCGCATGCATCGGGCGCTGAGTGAATTCCGAATTCGGGGTGTCAAAACCAACATTCCGTTCCTGGAAAACGTCATCGCCAATGGGTTGTTCCGTGCCGGTCAGGCCACCACCACGCTCATCGATACCACGCCGGAACTATTCAGCTTCAAGCCCAAGCGCGACCGCGCCACCCGCCTGCTGAACTTCCTCGGGCAGGTCATCGTCAACGGCAATCCGCACTCCAAATCGTATCGCCCCGACCGCATTCTCGACGTTCCCCGAGTCCCTTCTCTAGGCTCCGGCGTTCGTGCTGCCGGTGCCGCCGACGCCACCACCGCTTCCACGCCCATTCCCCGTGGAACCCGCCAGTTGCTTCTCGAACTCGGCCCCAAACGCTTTGCCGAATGGATGCGAGACCAAACACGATTGCTCATCACCGACACCACGTTTCGCGACGCCCATCAATCACTCATGGCGACCCGCGTTCGTTCTTATGATTTGCTAGCGTGTTCCGATGCCGTGGCCCGACGCCTCGGAGCCCTCGATTCCGGCCTTTTTTCCCTGGAAATGTGGGGTGGCGCGACCTTCGATACCTCCATGCGGTTCCTCAACGAGGACCCGTGGGAACGCCTGCGTCACCTGCGAGCCCGCATTCCCAATATCTGTTTCCAGATGCTATTCCGCGGCTCCAATGCCGTCGGATATTCCAATTATCCGGCCAATGTCGTCGCTGGCTTCGTCCGCCATGCCGCCGAGGCCGGGATGGATATCTTCCGAATCTTTGATTCCCTGAACTACCTGCCCAACCTCACCGTGGCGATGGACGCCGTCCAAGGCACCCACGCGATCTGCGAAGCGGCGGTCTGTTACACCGGCGATATCCTCGATCCCCACCGGGAAAAGTACTCGCTCAAGTACTACATTCAGTTGGCCAAAGAATTGGAACGGATGGGAGCACACGTTCTCGCCATCAAAGACATGGCCGGCCTCTGTCGCCCGTACGCCGCGCACCGTTTGGTACAGGTGCTCCGTCAGGAAATTGGATTGCCCATCCATTTCCACACCCACGACACCAGCGGCATCAATAGCGCCTCGGTTCTGCAGGCGAGCGACGCCGGTGTGGATGCCGTTGATCTGGCCCTGGCCTCCATGTCCGGGAGCACCAGCCAGCCCAATCTGAATTCTGTGGTCGCCGCCCTGCAACACACCCCAAGGGCCACCGGCATTGACCTGGAAGTGCTCAATGAATTCTCCGATTATTGGGAAAAAGTTCGCGAATTGTATCATCCCTTCGATACCGCACCAAAAACCGGAAGCGCCGAAGTTTATCTCCACGAAATGCCCGGCGGCCAATACACCAACCTCAAAGAGCAGGCCGCCAGCATGGGTGTTTCCAGTCGATGGCCCGAGATAGCCCGGACCTACGCCGAAGTTAATTGCCTCTTCGGCGATATCGTCAAAGTAACCCCCTCCAGCAAGGTGGTCGGTGACCTTGCCCTCTTCCTCTTTTCGCGCGGAGTCAAGCCCGCCGACCTTGTTAATCTCGAACCAGGAACCACCTCCTTCCCTGAAAGCGTCGTCGATATGCTCAGCGGTGGATTGGGCTGGCCCGAGGGCGGTTGGCCAGAATCCGTCCAGCGCGTGGTCCTCGGCGAAGCCCGTGCCGCCGAAGCCCGACGGCTTTACGCCGAAGGCAAAGTCCCGGGAACACTCTCGGTGCCCGTTGATTTTGATAAGGTCCGCGAAGAACTAACCACCAAGATCAAGCGGATTCCCACCGCCGATGAGGTCTATAGCTACCTCATGTACCCGCAGGTGTTCGTCGAATTCGCCCGGCACTCCCGCGAATTTGGTGATGTCAGCGTGCTACCCACCCCCGCCTATTTCTACGGACTCCGTCGCGGCGAAGAAATCAGCGTTAGCATTGAGTCGGGCAAAACCCTGATCATCCGGTTGGTCAGCGTGAGCGAACCCGACAAAGACGGTCGCCGTACCGTGGTTTTTGAACTCAACGGCATGACCCGCGAAGCCTATGTCACCGATAAGAAGGTGACCCCGCAGGCTCGTACCCGCCCCAAAGCCGACTTGGCCGACCCACTTCAAGTCGGTGCCCCTATCCCTGGCCTCGTTTCCGTTTTGTCCGTCAGCGTCGGCCAGAAAGTCTCCAAGGGCGACCGCCTCCTGATGATGGAAGCGATGAAGATGCAAACCACCGTCACCGCTCCGGTCGATGGGGTGGTCGAAGCCCTCCACGTCCAGCTCGGGGAGACCGTCGAAAGCAAAGACCTGCTAGTGAAACTTCGCGCCAAGTAACCGCTTCAATATCCCCCGGTCTCCCGTGAATCCGCCGCGATTCACGGGAGGACACGGAAGAATCAGTCCAGTTCTTATGACCGAAACCGCCACTCCGCAGGAGCCCGATCGCTGGATATTTGACGCCCACCTCGATCTGGCGATGAATGCCCTGGAATGGAATCGCGATCTTAAGCGTCCACTTCACAATCTTCGTTTGTCCGAAGCCGGATTATCGGATCGCCCGGACCGGGGACGCGGCACGGTCTGTTTTCCCGAACTGCGGCGCGGTGGAATCGCCCTCTGTGTCGCTACCCAGATCGGACGCGTCGATCCCACGGGCAAGAGTCGTGTCGCCGCCTGGCAATCCCCCGCCCAAGCCTGGGCGATGACCCAAGGTCAGGTGGCCTGGTACCGGGAAATGGAAGCCGTAGGCGAATTGCGCTCCGTCCGCGATCGATCCTCGCTCGAATCCCACCTCGCCGATTGGCAGTCCTCCCTCAATGACCATCGTCCTTCGGGCTATATCCTTTCCTTGGAAGGTGCCGACTCCATTCTAACCCTCGGCCATTTGGAGCGGGCCTATGCCTACGGACTGCGTGCCCTCGGATTGGCCCACTACGGCCCGGGCATTCATGCCCAGGGAACCGATGCCACCGGCGGACTCACCGCCCGTGGACGCGATCTTCTCCGCGAGATGAAGCGTCTCGGCATCATTCTCGACCTCACCCATTTGTCCGATGAAAGCTTCTGGGAAGCCATCGATGCCTACGCCGGACCCGTCTGGGCCAGTCATCAAAACTGTCGCTCGCTGGTCCCCCATCAACGCCAGTGGACCGACGACCAGATTCGCGAAGTCATCCGCCGCGATGGCGTCGTTGGCGTCGTGCTGGACGGTTGGATGCTCTCGCCCAATTGGGTCCGCGGAGAAACGACCCCCGCCTCGGCCAACCTCCATCTTGAAGCGCTTGTCGATCACATCGACCACATCTGCCAGATCGCTGGCAACGCCAACCACGTCGGGATCGGTTCCGATCTCGATGGGGCCTTCGGAACCGAACAAACCCCGCTGGAAATCGATTCCATCGCCGATTTAAGAAAGTTGGCCCCCTTGCTTCAATCACGCGGCTATACCGCCACCGACATCGAAGGAATCGAACACGGCAACTTCCTCCGCTTCCTCCGCACCATCTGGAACTGACCTATGCTCGTAGCCGCCGCCCGTAAGGCGGCGCTCTTCCTACTCGGTCATTAAAACCCCAAGGGGGTTATGGGTTAAAGCCCAGGGTTGGCCCGTCTGCGGGCCAACCCTGGGTGAAGGTTTATGGATTCATTCAACCCCAACGGGGTTGCGCCCAGATCCTTGTCGTGCTGAGGTAGCCAAATAAGATTAGAAGCTGCAAGGCAACCCAGAAACCAACCTAAACTCAATGACCTATGAACGACGCAAAAACCATAGTTCGGTCCAAGGCTCGGTCATTTGTAGGCATCATTTCAGGTTGCTTGAGCCTGCTGCTGTTTGTCTGGGATCAACCTACTCTGCACCTCGCACCTCCGAAGCTTTTCTTCCTGGCATTACCATTGGCCATCTTTTCCCTTGCACTCGCACGGTCCCGAAGGAGTCGTGGAGTGGGCGTGGTCCTGGTTTTCATCATGTCCCTCATTGCTCTCGGTAACTATCATGACTATAGAAGGTATAGAGAATGGCAGCGTGAGTGGTATGCAGGGATTGGTGAGATTAGAGAAGTATACAAACAATTGATGATCTACTACGAGACAAACAGTTTGCCGATCACGAACATCAATGATTGCGTCAAAAGTGGATTGTTATCTGATCTCCAGGCCATCGCCCTCAAGGAATCCCAGCTGAAACTGTATCCGTATACCCCCCTTTCACCCGACAGACTATTTCTAGAGACGCACCGTTCAGGAAGGCGTTTTTGGATGGGGCAAGATGGCACTGCCCATTTTGACCGTAAAATCGATAATGCTCCCTAAAATCCTCAACATTTCAATTTGCTTCCCGCCTCTATTCCACCCAAAGGCATGTTCTTTGAGCGCCAAAGGCGCGGTTTCATACCAGCCTGGGCCAACGGCCCAGGAAATTGCCATCGACCGCTTTAACATCGCTTACCACCGAACCATCCGCCCCGGGTATTTACCCGTCTTTCCCCCACCAAACTCACCTCTCCCCCAAAATCCGCACACACGGCTTCCCAATCGAAAGCGGTGGCTCCTCAATCCTCAACGCCGTCGCCAGCGTCGCGGCAATGTCCGAGACATAGAATTCATCCGCATACCGCCCCGGCTTAAACGGAGCCCCGTAAAAGAGAATCGGGACCCGTGTATCGTACCCATACGGCGACCCATGGTCCGTTCCTGAGTTCTTTTTGCCCGGAAGCAAATACGGTTTTCCCACCAGGACCACATCGCCACCCCGTTCCGCGTTGTAGCCGTTCAGGACGCATTGTCCAATCCATCCCGGAGCGCGCCCCTCCAGCAATTGGTCACGCGTATATCCAGCCTGAAAGAAACCCGTACTCAGGGCATAGTCCCGAATCAACGCCGCCACCGTCGCGGGGCTGAGTTGCTTCTCCCTCAAAGTATCCGGGTTCAAATAGAGGTGGCCATTGACCAGACCTGGAGCGAGAAAGTACTTCCCGGCTCCGTATTCCTTGTCAAGCCGCTCCATTAAATCGGTCATAAAACCGGAGCCTTGACGGGACCCATCTAATCCCATCGCGCTGGCAAACTCCGGTGTCGGTGCCACACCATGGTCCGCCGACATCACTATTACCACATTCGAGAGCCCAATCCGCTGGTCGATACGGGCAAACAACCGCTCCAATTGCCGATCGAGTCGAATAAACAGGTCCTGTACCTCATGCGAATACGGCCCAAACGTATGACCGCAAGCATCCAGGGAAGAGAATGACAAGCACAGCATATCCGGGTGAGGCCCCTGTCCGAGCCCTTCGGCATCCAAAGCCGTCATGGCGAATTCGGTCGTGTACTCGTCGCCAAACGGCGTGGGGAAAAAGCCATCGAAGCCATTGGCGGAACCGCCGACCACATGATCAAAGGTGGAGTTGGTCTCACCATCCAAATGTCCCTCCCCATACCCCGCGTCGGAGTAGGCATACTGCTCGGGCGGTAACAGGCGCTTCCACACCTGACCGACATAACTCTGCGGAAGTTGCCGCGCATTGAAGGCCTCGACCCAGGGCGGCAGCTTGGCCATATAGTAGGTGCTGCTGACAAACCGGCCCGTCTTTCCATCGTACCAATAGGCTCCGGCTGGCTTTTTCCCGCCCGGCAATACGGCAGCCCGATCCTTCAGTGCGGCGCTAATCACCTTCGAGCCAAATTGAAGTCGCATCTGATCGGCCAAGTTCCCTCCGATCAGGTTTCGGGGCGACATACCCCCATCCGGGCTGCTCGACCCAACTACCTCGACACTCGAATCCCCGACGCAGTAAACATTCTTGCGTCTGACTTTATCAAACCAGCTATTGCCAATGATGCCGTGCTCCGCCGGGCCAGCCCCACTGAGGTAACTGGCATGTCCGGCCCCAGTCACCGTTGGGACATAGTTGTAGCGACCGAAGGTCATGAAAGCCCCCCGGTCCATCAGGAGCCGAAACCCGTTCGTGGAAAAAAACGAGGCAAACCGCTCCAGATAATCGTACCGCATCTGGTCCACCATGATCGCCACCACCAGCTTGGGCTCCGTTGCCCCGACAGCCCCCCGATTTGCGAGGAGGCCCAAAGCCAATATCCAATGAACAAAACTGCGTTTCAAAAAGCGTGTCCTCATGGTGGAAAGCCTGGCGTGGCGATGTACTCGACAGAACAGGGTGTCAAGATTCGCCCAAAATCGCAGACCTTTTGTTCCTGTAAATCGTGACATTCAAGTGACATCCGCCTAACCCCCTCGCCGGAGGGACGAGCGCCTCGCCTCAGGACTCCTGGCCTCGCGCTTGAAGTGATTTTGGGAATGGAAAAAAGGTGGCCACACGACGTAGCGCAGGCTTTCCAGCCTGCTGTAACGCAGTTCTCCAGACCTGCCTGGCGGTCCGAACCAAGCTGCCCACGCAAGTTATCCCTCACCTGACCCCGAGCGCCTTCGGAGGGTGCCAATCGATTAAGGTCGATGATCTGGGATCGGCAGATGTCACTTGATGATTCGGATGGCGGTGTTGTGTTCGATCCAACCTACCTGGAGTCCCGGGTTGTGGAGCCACTACGAAAGAAAGGTCCAAGCCACGAACTATTCACCAGTTTATTGGATTTGAGTCGCTCTCTGATGAGGCGCGGCAACCCTCAGAAGGCACTCCAAATAGCCGAAGAAGCCGTGAGCGTGACCGAGCAATTTCGATCAGGGGAACCAACCAGCTATTACCTGTTGAAGTCAGACGCTTTGGAAATGACGTCAGGATGTCTTTATTCCCTGGGCAGGTTGGAAGAAGCATCTGACGCCACTCTGGAGATAGTCGAGTTGTTTGAATCTGGGAATAGGCAACACCTTAATTCACCGGTAGTTGCTCTAAGATATACCAATGCGCTCAGATCGATGGGCGATATCTTGTGCGATATCAGGCAGGTTGGTGTTCAAAATAAAGCCTTAGGATATTACCAACGGAGCCTGGAGGTCAGCGAACGGCTTTTGGCGAACAATCCGCAATCAGTGCAGGCAGCGCGAGACGTCGTAGTGTCCCTGGAGCGTATGGCCAATTGCGCGGCGAAGGCGCTCGAGCATGCATGGGCGCTGGCCTTTCAAG
>CAILNN010000256.1 GCA_903835555.1 uncultured Verrucomicrobiota bacterium | reverse complement strand
GTCGAGGACCCGGTTGAATACAACCTTCACGGCGTCAACCAAATCCCGGTCAATCATCAGGTTGGCATGACCTTCGAGAAGGGCCTTAGGGCCATTCTGCGTCATGATCCAGACGTGGTGATGATCGGCGAAATTCGCGATTTGGAAACAGCGCGTGCCGCCACACAAGCGGCAATGACCGGGCATTTGGTCCTTTCCACCCTGCACACCAATGACTCCGCTTCAGCCGCCATGCGCCTCATCGAAATGGGCGTCGAGCCATTTCTCGTCAGCAGCACCATGATCGGTGCCATGGCCCAGCGCTTGGTCAGGCGAGTCTGTTCCAAATGCCGCGAAGAGTACGTTCCCGACCCGGCAACTCTACCGAGAGATTTTAAGATGGATGTTGGCGCCCCATTGGCTCGCGGACGCGGATGCCCCCATTGTCGTGGCACCGGTTACCGGGGAAGAACCGGTCTATATGAACTGATGGTGATGAACGAGACCATAGCTGAAAAGATTATGGAACGGGCACCAGTGCCTCAAATCGTTGCTGCCGGACGCCCTACCGGACTGCGTTTGTTGCGCGAAGATGGATGGCTCAAAGTGCGTGCCGGAATGACTACCCCCGATGAGGTTGTCTATTGCACCGCGTTGTAGCCCATCCACCCCAGTGACCTTGTTTCACCATTTGGTCACCCAATTCCTTGCTTTCCCGGGTGGATTCAGGCCATTTTCCCCCCCCGTGACGCCGTGCGGGCGCTGAAATTCCCGAAATGCTTTTCAAGTTCCCGCTTGTCTTTTCGGAATCCAGCCGAATTATCCCGCCACTTTTATGAGTACGACCCCCGGGGCGACATCGCCCATTTCCACTCCCCATCAAACCACTCCCGGATTCGACGCTCCCGGATTCGATTTTCTCACTTGGTTCGAGGTCAATCGGACAAAGATTTTGACGGGACTGGGGGTTGTCGTTCTGGCAGTCGTCATCTTTTTGTACTTTCGCTACCAACATGAGCAAAACGAAGTCGCCGCAAGTGAGGCACTGACTTCCGCTTTGAACCCCGGGGCAGCCGGAATCCAACCGACCGGGGCCGCTCTACTCGCCGTCGCCGAAGCCCATACCGGTACCCGCGCAGCCGAGCGCGCCCGTTTATTGGCCGCCGGACGTCTCTACATCGAAGGGAAGTTCACGGAGGCTCAGGCCCAGTTTGACAAGTTCACCACGGATTTTCCTGATAGCTCGCTGGTCGCCACGGCCCTTCTTGGGATCGCCACCACCTTGGACTCGCAGAATAAAACCAATGAGTGCCTCGCTGCCTATCAACGCGTTATCGCGAGCTACCCGAACGACCCGCTGGCTTGGCGAGCCCGCTTGCACAAGGCCCGCCTCCATGAAGCTATTGGTCAGTTTTCAACCGCTATTTCACTGTACGACGAAATCTCTAGAAGCCAGTCTGCGGGCGAGTTTGTTCAGGAAGCTGCTATCCTACGCTCCCGTTTGGTTGCCGCTCACCCTGAATTGGAAGTTGCCTCCACAGTGACCAATTCCGTCAAGGTGGGCTCTCTTCCTGCCGGGAAACCCTGAATATTTCGTGGTATCCCTAAACCATGAAAATTTCTATTATTGGAACGGGCTATGTCGGCTTGGTGACCGGTACCTGCTTCGCTGAGGTCGGGCATTCCGTCACCTGCGTCGATTCCGACCTCAACAAAGTCGAATTGCTCCAGTCTGGAGGCATACCCATCTATGAGCCCGGGCTCGGCGAAATGGTAACTCGAAATGTTGCGGCCGGGCGACTGCAGTTTACCACTTCTACGTCCGAAGGTGTTGCCAACTCGGAAGTCATATTTATCGCGGTTCCGACTCCGCAACAGTCGGACGGATCGGTCAATATGAGCTACATTGAGACCGTAGCCCGGGAAATCGCCGACTGCATTACCAGCTACCGTATCATCGTCGATAAGAGCACCGTGCCGGTCAAAACGGCTGAAAAGGTGGCTGCGACCATCCGCCGGTATCGCCGCGCCAATGTTGAATTTGATGTCGTCAGCAATCCCGAGTTTTTGCGGGAAGGGTTCGCAGTCGAGGACCTCATGAAGCCAGACCGAGTGGTAGTGGGGGTGGCCTCCCAGCGCCCAGTCGCCGCCATGCGCGAGATTTACGCCCCATTTGCCGCACCCTTCATCATTACCGATACCAATTCCGCTGAGCTCATCAAGCATGCCGCCAATTCCTTCCTGGCGCTAAAAATATCCTATGCCAATGCGCTTTCGGTTATTTGCGAGGCCGCCGGTGCCAATGTTCAGGAAGTTACACGCGGCATGGGCCTAGACAATCGAATCGGTTCCCGCTTCCTCCAGGCCGGACTCGGGTTCGGAGGAAGCTGTTTTCCAAAAGACCTCCACGCATTTATCAAAATATCCGAGGAACTCGGATACGACTTCCGTCTCCTAAAGGAGGTCCAAAACATCAATGCCAGTCAGATGGAGCGCTTCGTAAAGAAGCTGGAGGAAGCCTTGTGGGTCCTCAATGGCAAGACCATCGGTGTTCTTGGATTGGCGTTTAAACAAAATACCGACGACGTTCGCCAGTCTCCGGCGATCGACCTTTGCCTTCGACTTCAAAGGGAAGGGGCTAACCTCCGCGTTCATGACCCCCAAGCGATGCACAAAGCCCGCCCCATCCTCACTGGTGTGACCTACGTCGATGACATGAACCTCGTGGCCGACGATTGTGATGCCCTGATTATTGCCACGGAATGGCCTCAGTTTGCGTCTGTTGATTTCGCCCGCGCCCGCAAGCGCATGCGGGCTCCCATCTTGCTGGATGGACGCAATTTGCTCGACCCTTCCAAAATGGAGGAACTTGGCTTCATCTACAAAAGCATCGGCCGATAGGCTTACGGCAAGGATATGGGCTTATGCGACCTGCCCATGGAGAAATATTTCCAACGTCCTTAAGTCCGGCGATTTGAGCGAGTCCAGATGTCCCCTTCGGAGCATCCCTCCCCGTTATTTCATTCCCAAGCCGGTCCCACCATTGAAGTGGCGGCCGGCCTGGTCTTTCGCGACCAACGTCTTTTGGTTGCCCAGCGACCGCCTGGCGGACACCTCGCCGGGCTTTGGGAGTTTCCCGGGGGAAAACGTGAACCCGGCGAATCGTGGGTGGATTGCTTGGTTCGCGAGTTAAACGAAGAGCTTGCCATTGAGGTGCGGTTCGTCCGTTGGTTCTTCGAGGTGGTCCATCCCTACCCAGACCGCACCATCCACCTCCGATTTGGCGTCTGCCATTGGCACGCTGGCGAACCGCAGGCAATCGGTTGCTCCGCGTTTGCCTGGGCGTCCCTCAGCGAACTCCCCCGACTTCAGTTCCCTCCCGCCGATTCCGAACTCCTTCATCGGTTGGCCGACCTCGAAGAATTTTACCGGAATTCGTTTTGACAGCGGTCTGTAAATTCCTACCGTCATTGCCGCTTCCGGAAGTGGGGTCGTAGCTCAGTTGGTAGAGCACCACAATGGCATTGTGGGGGTCAGGAGTTCGAATCTCCTCGGCTCCACCACTTTCGGAACCGACTTCAGCGCAATTCTGAATTACGCAGCGACTGGAATACATAGCGACTGGATTACCCAGCGATATTTTTTGGCGTCAATTCGGTCCGCCCAAAAGGGTCAAATTGAAAAAGCCCATGTCAGCGCCAGGGGAAATCGGTCACGAGAAGCTTTTTAGCCCTGTACGGGCGAATTCCGATGCTCCAAATCACCTGCGATTGCGAAGCCCGGTTAGTTTTGGGGGTGTCGTTTCCGTTTCATTACCATGCCTCCGTCGGCGTATGATCGGAGCGTGATTTCAATCCCAAGGGGGGTGTGCAGGTCCGTCTGTCATACGGATCGGTAAACCTGCCTGCGAACAGCGAAACCTTCGTCGAAGATCAAGCGTGCAGCAGCCTTGCGGGATCCTGCGGCAAGCGAATGGCGCAACCTCGTTTGGGGTTGAGATTGATGAATCTGCAAACATTTACCCTGGTTAGGCCCGCTGACGAGAAAACCCCGGGCTTTCATTCTCAACCCGCTCAATCGCCGCCATCAACCGACGCCTAACCTTCTCGCGTCCTAATACCTCCAGCAGATGGTAAAGACTTGGCCCCACCAATTTGCCTGTGACAGCCGCCCGACAAGGCTGTACCAAGGCTCCCGCCTTGACCCCCAACGTCACTGCAAGTCCCTTGAGTGTTGCTTCCAAAGCCGCCGATCGGAACACCGGTACCCCATCAAATGCTTTCGTTAGCGCCTCTAAAATGGGAGCCGCCAAATTGGGCAATGCCTTGGCTTGTGTCTCGGCATCGCAGACAATCGCATCATCCGCCTTGAAATAGAAATCGGTCCAAAGGGGAAGTTCGCTAAAGAGCTTTCCCTTCTCCTGCACCGTTAACAGTGCGGCACGGACAAAGGGATCGGTCGCTGTCGCATCCGCAGGAATTTCGACTTGGCCCTTGCGCAACGCCTCAATCCCCAATTGAACAAAACGGTCCGCATTCATTTTGCGCGTTTGTTCAAAATGGACATGGTCCAACTTCTTCAGATCAAACCGGGCGTTACTTCGATTGATTGCGCTCAGTTCAAACCGCGAGACCAATTCTGATATCGAGAAAAGTTCCTGTCCGTCCTTGGGGGACCAACCCAGTAAACAGAGGTAGTTCAAGACCGCTTCCGGGGCATAGCCGTTATCGATATAGTGCTGCAAACTCGCTCCCAAGTTCCGCTTGCTCATCTTTGAGCCGTCGTCATTGAGGATCAACGGGATATGCGCGTATCGAGGTGGTTTCACCCCGAAGGCGCGAAACAAGGCAATGTGCTTGGCGGTGTTGCTGAGGTGGTCCTCTCCGCGAATCACATCGGTGATCCCCATCTCCAGGTCGTCCACCACATTGACGAAATGGAACACCGGCTGGCCGTCACTGCGAATCAGCACCCAGTCGGGATCCAATTCCTCCCGGTCAGTTAATGGTCGGACCACATCGCCCACGACCTGGTCCGGGATGGTAATCGGCTCGCGCGGCATCCGGAAGTAAAGCGCTCCGTCCCGTTCGTAGGCATGGCCACCGGATTTCAGCTCGGCGGCTCGAACCTGGTACCGATGTCCACGCTGTGATTGAAAATAGGGACCAAAATCACCCCGGCTTGGCCCGGATGCCAATGCCGTTTCGGGACCTTCGTTCCAGTCGAGACCCAACCACCGAAGACCACTGAGGATGACTTCTACAGCAGCATCGGTATTTCGAGCCTGATCCGTGTCCTCGATTCGAAGAATGAATCGTCCTCCTGTATGCCTGGCATACAACCAATTAAACAAAGCCGTGCGGGCACCCCCAATATGAAGATACCCAGTCGGCGACGGTGCAAAGCGAACTCGGACGGAATCAGACATGCCAGGCTAGTCTAGACAAAGCCCGGCATTCCGTCCACGGATGCTGCCACCGAGAGCGGAAGCAGCGTCGCGCCGCTTTAGCCATCGGTCCATCCAACAACAGACATTCATTTCGGTTGTCTTTCGGTTCCCAATTGAATTCCCTGTCCTCGCTTATGCTGAAAATCTCCGAGCTAAAATCCTTTGTCCGCTTCGTCAATACCCTGCTGTTCCTTTCGGCACTGGCCGTCGGCTGTGCTACTCAGCAATTCCGGCCAGTCTTCGAAGGAACACGCTGGCGGCTGACCGAATTCGACGGGCGTAACATATCGGCTCTCGGAATTTCGGCTCCGGTTGAGCTTCAATTGGACCCAGCCACCCATCGGGTGAGCGGCTCAAGCGGCGTGAACCGAATCGCCGGCACCTATCAAATTGCCGGTAAACGGATTAGTTTTGGCCCGTTGATCGGCACCCGCATGGCCGGAACCCCGGAAGCCATGAGATTTGAATCGGACTACCTCACTGTCCTCGGAAAGATCGACGAATGGAGCCTGACCGATGGGAAGCTAGAGTTGCGCGCCGGACCCGAGATTATGGCTACCTATCTTCCCATCCCACCTCCCGGTAGCGTTGACGCTTCTCCCGCCCAATAAGGGCGTGTTTCCCAAATACAGTATTCAAAACGAATCTCCAATTAGTTGTAACAGTTTTTCGGCAGTTGGCCCAGCGGACGTTCCTCTCCAAACGGCGTTGATTTCCAATCTGGCGGGCGCGGGGCGTATCGGTTTCGCCGTCAATTTCATGGGAAGGCTGTCATTCAGGAGCAAGCTGCATGGCGCGATGCCCAGACCAGCGCGAACCATCCAGTGGAGCGATGGAAAATCTTCCGCCGAATGGATTGGAACCAAGCGAACCTCGTGCTGAAGCGCGTGCTCCAAAAGCAGTTGTCCGAAATGCGGGTTGTTTCGCAAAAGCAGCAATCTCTTCTCCGCCAGCATTTTGATCGGAATTGCCTTCAGCTTCGCCAGCGGGTCGCTTTCGCATAGAACCACGCCTTGTTGTTCCGCGAATAAGTGCGTCTGCCGTAGTTCCGGCCCGACCTTCGTCGGCCGTCCAATCACCAAATCCAACTCGTCCCCGATCAGTCGCTCAATCAGCCGGTCCTAATCACCCTGCCGCATTGAAACTTCGACACCGGGATACTCTTGCGAGAATCTGCGAACACATTCGGCGACATGCGTAGTCATCGCCGGCGGAATGATTCCCAGGCGCAGGTGGCCCGTTTCTCCTTTGACCGCACGTTCGACAATGCGGCACAAGGAACCCGAACGTTCGACAATTGACTTGGCTTCGGGCAACAAGGCGCGACCCGCCGCCGTGAGTCCGCCCATCCGGTTCGTGCGTTCAAACAAGGGCGCGCCAACGGCGTGTTCCAATTGCCGGATTTGCGTCGTGAGCGCGGGTTGCGCCAGATTCAATTTTCTCGCGGCCCGCGAAAAGTGCATCTCCTCGGCGACAAACACAAACGAACGCAGCCAGCGAAGTTCAATCGGCATGAGCTTAGTATGATAGGTTTTGGCGATTGTGGCAATCGTATCATTCGATTTAAGCAATCGCACGGGGTCTGATAGTTTGGCAGCACTATGAGTCTAAAAGATCCAAACGTTGTGAATCCCAAGCGCGCCAAGCGCGTGGCGATTGTCGTCTCTAATCCTGCTGTCTCCGCGACCTCCGGCTGGCCGGTCGGATTCTGGTGGAGCGAACTCACTCACCCGTATTATTTACTGACGGAAGCGGGCTATGAAGTGGAAATTTTCAGTCCGAACGGCGGCAAATGCGAAGCCGATGGAATTTCCGACCCGCGCGATGCTTCCGGTTATTCTGCGAGCGACCTCATCAGCATGGGCTTTATCGCCACGCCAAAACTCGTCACGTTGGTCGCGAACACGCGTAAGGTTTCGGAAATCACGGTGAAGGATTTTGACGCCATCATCGTCGCGGGCGGACAGGCCCCGATGTTCACCTTCGACAATGCTACGGACTTGCACAGAAAGTTTGTCGAATTTTACGAAGCCGCGAAAATCGCTTGCGCGCTTTGCCACGGCGTCGCGGTCTTGCGTTATGCGAAATTGTCCAACGGCGAATTTCTTGCAAAAGGAAAAACCGTCACCGGCTTTGCGAACGTCGAGGAAGATTTTGCCGACAACGCGATGTGGAGCATGAATCTCATGCCGCGGGACAAGCACATTATGCCGTGGCGCGTTGAGGACGAATTGAAAAAACTCGGCGCGAATTATGTCCAAGCGGGCCTTTGGCGTGGCTTCGCCATCCGCGATGGTAATCTTATCACCGGCCAGCAAAACTTTTCCGGTGAGGAAACGGCGCGGTTACTACTCGAAACTCTCGGTCGTTGAACCCGCATGAATCCCCTCGAGTCCATCGAGAAATGGTTTGCGGCTTGGAACGCCCACGATGGTGGTGCGGCGGGCGCGTTGATTTCGGAAGCGGGAACTTACGAAGACCCGACCACCGGAATTTCCGTGCGTTCGTTTGATATGGCAACCGTCGTCGAAGCGGCGCTGAAGCCGTTCCCCGACGCCAAGTTTGAAATCATTTCCCGCACCGGTGACGACAAACGCCTTTGCGTGGAATGGATTTGGCACGGGACGAATTCCATTTCATTCGTTCCCGGCGTTGAGCCGACGGGAAAGACGCTTCATCTGCGCGGCGTGGATGTTTTTGAAATCGCGGAAAGAACATTTACGAAAGTCACACGGCATTTTGATCGGCGCATGATGGCCGAACAACTTGGCTTGCAAGTGCTCGTCGAGCCTCGCGTGCAAGGTCGAGCGGTTTTTGGTTATTCCATGTCTGCGTCCTCCGACAACCGCAATGCACCTGGTATCATCGCGCTAACATGGATTCGTGGGCGCGACGATTCCGAGAAGGATCGTATCCGGTTTCACTCACGGAAAATCATTGGCGACTTTCTGGCCGAGCCGGGATTCATCGGCGTCGTCACCGGATTCGCGGGTGACCGCGGTTTTACCGTGACCGCGTGGGAAACTGAATCCGCGCTCTATCGCGCGCTCGACAAACAGCACGCGCACGCCAAGCAGGATTTTCGCACCAGCGACCTTTCTCCCGGCGTGTGGACGAGCGTGTGGAAACCGCATCATCTCAACCGCGTCTGGACGCGTTGCACAGTCTGCGGCCTGCCGAACGATGTAACGCACGACGAAGGTCAGTGCGGGAAGTGCGGCGCAGGACTCCCGCCGCGTCCGTCTTATTGGGGCGGCCAACCGCCTTGCACCTCGAACAGGTGACCCTTCTCTGGATCAAGATGGGACGCGTGCTTGGGAAAGGAGCGAACTTTGTCTGGGCCATGCTTGAACGGTGATAATTTCGCCCTCCGAACCCATCCCTTTTCAAATTGCGAGCCAGCCGCCTTGAAGCCTTCAGTGACGGGGTTACCCGGTGTTGCACCGGATGGAACACCGGGGCTTGATCAAGTCGCGCTGGGGCGAAAGCGATACTGGGCGGAAGCGAAAATACTACTTGATAAACAAGGACGGCAAGGCGGCGATGGCCAAACACCACAAACACTGGACGCTTGTGCACGGCCTGCTGTCCGGATTGCGAGAGGAAAACTATGTTTGACCTCGAAGAATCAATCGCGGACTGGCGGAAGCAGATGTTGGCCGCTGGGATCAAATCGCCCGTGCCGCCGGAGGAATTGGAAATTCATTTGCGTGAGGAAATCGAACGGCAGATGCAACCGGGGGGCAAAGGTTCAATCCGCTCTGGAAACTGCGATACGGCAAATTGGGGAAGCCGAAAATCTCACCTTGGAGTTCAACAAAGTTGCGGCGTCCAAAGTGGTTCATTCTTGGAGATTATTTGAGGGGTTCTTTTTGACCGGCACGCTCTTGATTCCGTTGATCATAGCCGGGCAGGCGTTTGTTTCCAAATGTAATGTTTTCTCCGAAATGAGTTCTGACCAGCAAATATCTGTCTTCGCGGCGGCAATGGTCTTTTCACTGTGCGCGTCGGCTATGTGGTGGGCGCATCAAAAATATCCCGCGCTCCGTTGCCGGAAAATTCGCGATGCGATTCTTGTGCCGGCGGTATTATGGGTTTTGATTTCAGCCTGGGTCGTCATTCCGCTCTTTAATTTCACCGAGGTCGGCCGCTTCGCCGGATATCAACTGGAGCAAACCACCGATTTGCTCAGTGGAGTGTAGACCACGAACCGCAATCAGGTGCTGGATAGTTTTAATGCCAAGTGGCTTGTGACCGTTTCCAATCCGCCAGCGTCAGGCATGTTTTATCGATTGCGGAAGTAGGACACAGGTTTCCTTAGAATTGGCCTGCCCTCCAAAGCCGCCAGCGAAGGAGGGCAGGCGTGGGCGGCTTGGGCGGGTGCGGGATCGGTCTTGCCGCAACCGCGTGCGGGTTGGCGGAATTTATGGATGGGAATGAACTCCCGGAGTCTGGTTGTAGAGGAACTGAACACGCAACCCTGCCGCCTCGAAACGTGGGCCGAGATGCCGACTTAAGGTCGAATACAAAGCAATCTCTCCTGGTTGTGTTAGTGGCATTGAGCGGCCTAACGGTAGGGGTGAGCCACCGCCAGCCGCTGACGGTGGTGTGGAAACTGCTGCCTCATGGCGGTTGGCTTGAACCTATGGTTAGGCGGCTTCATGGTGTCTCCCATCTCCATACCAATCCGTCGTTCGGGTCAACAACCTCTCCGACTCGTCGAAAACCACATTTAGTCAAGACGCGCGTCGAGGCACTCGGCTCCGGAATTGTGTGCGCACGGACAACGCGAACCTGCTCATGGCTAAAGGCGTAGCTCACAAGCGCGGCTGCTGCTTCGGTCGCGTAACCCTTGCCCTGATGCTCGGGCGCCACACCGTAAGCAATCTCAACTGCGCCGTCGGCTCCGGGAGGCCCCGTGAAGCCACACTTACCGATGACGCACTCGGAGTCCCGATGCCAAAGCACAAAACCATGAATCCATGGATCAATTGAACTCGAACTGTCCAGTAATGCCAGCCAGGCGGGTGAAACCTCTGCCCTCTCGTGTGGCGGCATATGCTCGATTGAAAGGCGGGCCTCCTCGCGAGTCTGGGCCACGAACTTCAGATTTTTTGTTTCGATGTGCATCCTGCGAATATGGAGTGGATCGGGCGGACTAATTTTGATTATTCGACGGCTGGTTCGTCTATTGAAATGCAAGCAAACGGGAACACAAACAACTACGGATTATGAGATGATGCAAGGGAATAGCGAAATCGATAGGACGCGAAAGGTCATCCGTCGACAGAACAAGTCACTCGCCACCGTGGAAACCTACGTTCATTGGTTGCGGCGCTATATCGGAGCATAGAATGCCGCCCACCGTGACCAACGATCAAAGGCTCGAACGTTTCCTGACGGAATTGGCCCTCAAAAGTGACGTGGTTGCCAGCACTCAAAACCAAGCCTTCAAAGCCGTCGCCTTCTTCAAAAAGGACGTTCTGGGTACTTCGTTGCATAGTGTGGGTGCGCTCCGGGCGGGACGGCCCGGCCACTTACGACACCTACCCACTATATCCGAGACCCAGGCTTTGTTCCAAGCCGTGACTCATGTGCCGCCATGGATTCCGTACTGAGGTTATGATGATCAGACGATCTGATGATAAGAATAAAAAAGAATCTTCTATCACTTGGCTTGGCAAACCGTTTTTCAAAACAAAAACCCTGTATTTCAGAGCCGCCTCCATGTTTCGCACGGACTTTTACGCCCAAACCAGCCTCGTGCGCCGGAAGCAGAGACACCTCACCCGTGTTGACTGATGTTTTCATTCGTCTTTCGCAAATCCGCGGGCGGAGTCGGGGGGCCGCGGGCGGTCGTTTGCCTGAAGACTGGACCATTGCAACTCTCTCGGAACCGCCGCTTCCGCGATTATTCCAAAACCGGAAACTCGGTAACCGCTCCCAACAATCCTCCTGGCCCGTGGGACCGAAATAGCCCGAAGCCTGCTGATGCGAGAACGCCCACTCGATGTAAGTTCTGGCCTTGGCGATGAGCTTTTCATCCTTGAGGATGTAGGCCAGCGGGACTAACCCGTCCATCCAGTAGGATGTGCCTTCGAATGCCTTGATGCCTTCCACGTTGCCGCCCAACCAGCAATTGTTTGTGCCGCCCATGGCGGTCATGCGCTCATCCAAATCTCCAGTCAGCCCATCCCGCATGAGTTCGAGTTGCTGGCGCAGCCATTCGCGCGGATGGATGTTCCCGATCGGCAGTTCATAATAGGCTTTCTGCTGGAGCGGGGGCCGATTGGTGAAAAAAGGCTCGGGACATTGGGGCGACCCGGCCCAAATAGGTGGCGTGAAAAAGCACACCAGGAGTAGAATCTGAAAGCGTCGCATAGGTTCACAGAATATTATCTTATTGTAATCGATTCCATCTTGATTGACAATCATTCGATGACGGCTTTGCGCCAGTAACCGAATCCGGGAATTTGCGAATCTGGCATCCATTGGTAAAGGCGCAGGACTACCTCTTTTCCGGCGTACTTGGAAAGATCCACAATGACCGAAGTCCAGGTGGGGTTGGGATTCGTCTCGGAGGATGTGCCAGGGGGGCGACCCTCGGTAATGGCACCGAAGACTCCGCTCATTTTGTTGGTGGCAACGTCGTCATCTACCATCACCTGCAATCGCCAGGGACGCCCGGAGATGGACCCCACTTCCAGCACCGCCTTGGGGTTTTCGGCGGCGAGCTTTACGGTGCGTTCCAAAAGACAGGGGCGGGTGTCACGCGGGTAGGTTACCAGGACGTCCCCCAACAGACAGGTGGCACCGGTCGTGCCGCGGCCGGCACCGGCAAGTTTCCATTCAGGATTCCAGAGGGCCCCGTAGTCATTGATTGCAAAGTATTCAAGGGCCTGTGTCTGAACCTGTTGGCGTGGAATCATAAGGGCGTCTCCGTCGCGGCGGGCACCGTTGGCGAGCAGCATTTTCTCGCCCAAAACCGCGATTCGCTCGGCCAGGTCGCTGATCGTTTCATCAATCACCCGCTCAAACCGAACCGGTCCCATATAGTCTCCATGAATCCGATCATGGAATTGCTCCGTCAGCCGGCCCCGCCGCGAATCGCCTCAAGCAAGAACCGGTGAGGCAGAACACTTTCTTCGATTTTCGACGGGACGGCACAAAAGACCATGCGGCAGAGCTGCACTTTCACGTCGAGCCGACGCAGGATATCATCGAGATGCAGGTTTCCGGAAAACCGCGCGAGGAGCAGATGAAAACGACTGTCGGCACGAAAGATTTCCACCCGTAGACCAGCCTTGAGGGTCGCCTCGCAAGCCGTCACCGCTTGTGCCAGCGCCTCGACTTCGCTGGCATTCATCCGCGTTATCGCGAGCCTCAAGGCGAAGCACTCGAGCTCCGCCCGAAGCGCAGCGATCTGCCGCAAGTCCCGCTCGTGAAATGACGCCACCGCCAGGCCGCAGCGCGGACGCACCACACTCAGAG
Source organism: uncultured Verrucomicrobiota bacterium (assembly GCA_903835555.1). Classification (GTDB taxonomy): domain Bacteria; phylum Verrucomicrobiota; class Verrucomicrobiia; order Limisphaerales; family UBA9464; genus CAILNN01. The sequence continues at coordinate 450 of CAILNN010000256.1, read as the reverse complement.
GCCATCACCCTCGAATTCGAGGGGACTACCAACGATGGTTCGATTCCCTTCACCCGAGCCAAAGGTAAGAATAAATACCGAAGTAATAAAAAAGGAAGACAATATCTGCTATTCGGACCGAATTCAAGTGCACTTTCCGGATGGGCAGTTTACCCCATATCTTTAGTCGTTCCTCCAAGGCATCCCTTGCCCACATGTGTTTCTGTGGATGCGCATGACCCAAACAGCAGCAGATTTATGATCAACTACCAACTCCTCGGGAAAACTGGCCTGCGCGTCGCGGACTATTGTCTCGGTACCATGACCTTCGGCGACGATTGGGGCTGGGGTGCGGCCAAAGACGAAGCCCGGAAAATCTATGACCATTATCGTGAACAGGGCGGCAACTTCATCGATACGGCCAACCTCTACACAAATGGTACGAGCGAGAAGTTTGTAGGCGAATTTATC
>CAILNN010000255.1 GCA_903835555.1 uncultured Verrucomicrobiota bacterium | reverse complement strand
GCTTTGTCTTGCATCTCCGCAACAGTCCCACCGGTTCGGATGTGATCGCCATCGCTGCGATCCAAAAAAATGCGCCCATCTCCTGGATTGGCCTCGATACCAGCATTCCCAAAAATCAACGATCCACCCACAAAGCCACGATCAAAGACCTGTTGGGCAAGCGAGTCGGAATGCAACCCGGCAATGATTTCTACCTGGAGTTCGCCTTGGAACGCTCGGGTTATCGAAAAGATGCGGTCCAGTTCATGCAAGCCGGTTACACCCCCGACCCGCTGCTGGCTGGGGTGATGGATTTTTACTTTGGCTGGGTGAACAACCAACCGCGCTTAATCGAGCAAGCCGGCTACTCAAACTGGTTCGCCTTGCCCTGTTACGAGGTCGGCGTCGACGAATACTGTGATGTCTCGGTGGTTCGGCGAGAGACTCTGGAAAAGCGACCGGATGTGATTCGCCGATACCTGTGGGCGTTGTACCAGGGAACGGCCTTTATCATTGATCATCCCGAGGAAGCAGCCGCCATTACCGCCCGCCGGTCGACGGACGTATCGCTTACCCCGGCGCAGGTGATGAGGCGCTTTGAAATCCAAAAAAACCTGATGATCGGAAATGATCAGCAGCCATTGCTCCACATGTCGGCGGAGCGTTGGAACTCGTTGGCAGCGGGTATGGTGCAGTTCCGCCAGATTGAAGTCGCGAAAGCTAAATAACCCATTGAGAATCGTCTCCGGTTGAATACCGAACCCCAAGCCTCCGGCACCCCTCGCTCGAATGGCTCTCCCGCCATTCGGCTGGAAGGGGTGTCCAAGCGATTCAAAGCCGGACCGGACATACTTTCGCGGATTCATCTCGCGGTGGCCCCCGGCGAACTGGTGGCGCTCGTGGGGGCGTCGGGCTGTGGCAAGACCACGCTACTGCGGATGGTGGCTGGTCTGGAGTCCACCAGTGACGGCACAGTTGAAGTGCTGGGCACGACGGCGGCGAAGGCCTGCGCCCTCCGACAGGTCGGCGTTGCCTTTCAACGAGCGGCCTTGGTCCCATCGAGAACGGCAGTGGAGAATGTCCAACTGACTTTGACCATCACCGGTAAATCGTCCGGCCACGACCCGGCTCAGTTGCTCCGGGAATTTGGTCTGGGGGATCACTTGAATGCATATCCCCATCAACTTTCCGGCGGCATGCAACAACGGGTGAACATTGCCGCCGCCTTGGTGCATCAGCCGCAGATTTTGCTACTCGACGAACCGTTGGGTGCATTGGATGAGATCACCCGGGAATCCATGACCGAATGGTTGGCGGGCGTCCTCGGGCGGACACGCCCCACGACCCTGTTGGTTACCCACAGTGTGGAGGAGGCGGTGGTGCTGGCCGATCGTGTCGTCATCTTGTCGCGTTACCCGGGCCAGATTGCCTATGATTTGAGCGTTGACCTGCCCCGTCCACGGGATATTTGGGGGAAACCGAGTGAGGAATTCCAGGCGACTGTTCGCCGGGTACGCTCGCATCTTCACGCCGTTCTTCGCGCTACCGGCCTATGACCGACCGACGTGCCTACCTCCTGATGTTCGTATCGGTCGCTGCCGTCTGGCTGCTGGCGGTTCGATTGGCTGGCCTTCCGCCGTTGACCCTCCCTCCTCCCAGCCTGGTGGGACAGGTGTTATGGGACGAGCGAGCCACCTTCGCTGAGAGCGCCCTCTCAACGCTATCGACCGCCCTGATGGGGTACGCGGCGGCTAACGTAATCGCGTTGGCCTTGGCGATTGGCGCCTTGTACCTCAGTTGGTTGGAGGCTTTCACCACCCCCTGGGTCGTCGTGCTCAAGAACATCCCGTTTGTATCCCTGGCCAGTCTGCTGATCATCACCATGGGCAGCACCATCCTGCCGCGTTTGATTATTGTGGTGCTGGTCTGCTTTCATCCATTGCTAGCCAACCTAAACCAGGGCCTTAAGTCCGCCGATCCGGTCTTGGTGGACCGCTTGCGAACCCTTAACGGCTCGCGTTGGGAGATTTTTCGACATGTGCTCTGGCCAAGCGCTTTGCCGTACTACCTGGCGGCCCATGAGATCGCCTTCACCACCAGCATCGTTGGAGCGATCGTGGCGGAATGGTTCTTAAGTCGTCAGGGCCTTGGCCATGTGTTAGTAAAAGCGATGACCGAATACCGGGGAGACCGAATTTACGCAGCCACCCTCATTTCCAGCGCCATGTCCTTCGCGGCCTACTGGCTCTGCCGCTGGCTCGGGCGAAGATTAACCCGCTGGCAGCGGGTGTAGCGGCAGCCGTCGTTAGCATCAGAAACGATTTGAATCACCCATGTATCATTTCGGACACAAAGAGGTTTCCCTTCGCGACTTAGCCCTTCCCTACTTTCGTCCATATGCTGACGACGATGGCGAAAGCGAAAGCGGTTTGCTTTCCGAAGTCTTCGTATTCAGGACCGACATCCTTTCTGGTATTGCAAATGAATCTGAGCTATCCATGCCTCGATTGCTCCTGTTTGAGCTCTGCCGTGGATTCCAAAATCATGCAATTAAAGTTCCGGTATTGATTTTCATCAATCTCCGGCGTGACCAATTATTTTTATTTGTTTGCGGGGGAAAATCGAAGGTGGAGGCAGGGTGGATCAATGAAATCTGTGACTGCGAAGGACCGGGCAGAGATACCGTTCACGACGAGGCCATTCCCTTCTTCTACTGGGACGGCCAGCATTGTTTCCGGGTCTATGACAAGGGCAGATTTCCAACTGACGAGGAATATTTGGTGGAAGACTTTGGTACTAGATACCCGTCGTTATATTTCCGGGGTACCAGTGAGAAGGAATTCGACTTAATTAACGAGCATCCCGAAAACTACGAGGACCGCAATGTCATTCCGAAGGAAACATCCTTCACAATCAAGAAGGGCGAAGAACGGGTTACTGTTACCCAGATATTAGTCACCTTGACCAACGACCCTCGGACGGAAAACCCATGACCCTCGAAAGCCTTACCGTTCAAAACTTTCGCTGTTTCGCGGATGCTCAATTTGAGTTCCGACCTCAGTTTAATCTGTTGATTGGCAATAATGGTAGCGGGAAGACCAGCGTCCTCGAAGCGATCGCTGTGGGAGTAGCCAGTTGGTTTCTCGGCATCCCTGGATATGACTCAAAGACTATCGAAAATGGTCACGTTCGAGTCCGACCGGTTTCTTTAGGCGAAACAACTCTCTTGGAGCGTCAGTATCCGGTCTCTGTGGCCTGTTCTGGCCTCGTGATGGGGCTATCTGTTCACTGGAGCCGCGCGGTCTATGGACCTAATGGCTCAACCCGGCACGGTGGTGCTGCCGCGCTAAAGGCGTTGGCGACCGCAGTTCAGGCAAAGGTTCGTGCTGGTGAAGGCGTTTCGCTGCCTCTGATTGCCTACTACAGCACGAAACGACTCTGGGTTAATCCACGAGACGTTGACCGCGCTCAAGATAACGGTCCCCAGGAATTTCGTGAGCGATTCGATGGCTATCGATTCAGTGTGGACGATCGCATCAACGTCAAAGAGCTATTGGCGTGGCTTCGGCATCAACGCTATTTGGCATTGGAGGCGCGTATGGATAGCCATGCCTTCACAGCGGTCAAAGCGGCGATCATCGATTGCCTGGATGGTTGTTTGCATGCGGAGTATAGTGTCAAGGAAGAGACATTGATGCTGACATTTGACGGTCGTGACGAGCTGCCGTTCCACTTGCTCAGCGATGGACAACGCAGCATGGTGGCATTGGTGGCGGACCTGGCCCGAAAGGCGGTTACTCTGAATCCGCAACTGGGTAAATCCGCTCCACGAGAAACCAAAGGGGTTGTGATGATCGACGAAATCGACCTGCACCTCCACCCTCGCTGGCAGCGAAAGGTCGTCGCTTCGTTGAAGCAAAACTTCCCGGCTCTTCAATTCTTTGCGACCACCCATTCACCCCAAGTCATCGGTGAGACGCCACCCGACGAGATTCTGATTCTCAATTCCGACGGGACGTCTTCCCGTCCAACGGCGTCTATTGGCTATAGCAGCAATCAGGTGCTCAGGAACATCATGTCCGCACCTGCCGTTAACTCCGAGATGCTGAATGTCTTTGAAACGATTTTCTCTTTGGTCGAGAACGGCGACTTCCAGGATGCGCGGGAAAAGATTGGTGAAATTCGCGCAAAAGGCCCGGATTTTCCCGAGCTCGTTGAGGCATCTAACTATATGGAAAGTGTGGAAAGGGCAGCCAGTGAAGTACATTCTGACCAGTAACCAGCCGCAATCGCTGATCGAATGGAAAAAGAATGAGAGTATCGAAGGCCAACGACATTATGACGGTTCTCTTCCAAGCGATGTGAAAGAGGACATTCGGAATCATCGGGTAGAAGACCAAGGTGGGCTTTGCGCTTACACGATGCGCGAGATCGTACCTCTTCACGATGGAACATGGGATGCCCACATTGAGCATGTCGTTGCCCGGTCATACTCCAAGGCGAGCGGGAATCTGGAAGAGACTGTTGATTACAAGAATATGGTCGTATGCGTCAATAAGGCTGCGAATCTCCCGTATGGTGCCTCGGCTCGAGGTGATCGTGAGTTGCCTGTCACGCCGTTCGATCAATCCTGCGAACGACGATTTTCATTTTCGCTGGAGGGAAAAATGAAAAGTGCGAATTCTTCCGATGCAGAGGCAGAATCCACAATCGAGATATTGAGATTAAACCACGATCAGTTAAGAGATTTACGATTGGCTGCAATGGCTCGTGAAGGTTTTGCATTGCACGTGTCGGATAACAACTCAGGCAATCGATTCCGACCACCAAAGTCCCTCAGTTCAAAAGCGGCTCGATTGCTGGCCGAGACAATTGTCAAACCCAAGCCAGACGGACGTCTGCCGGCGTTCTGTGTTGCAATCGCATACGCGGCGTGGGAACATGCAAAGCGGGTCGAGAAAATTGCCAAACAAGCAGAATTAAAACGGAGAGCCGCTACAAATTGATCCAGCATCGGTTTGGACCCCATTTGCCACCTCCCCCTTTTCTCTTGCGTCGATTCGCGTATGGATGGATCAACCAGTTCAGCCAGATGAAGTTTCCTGCGACCACCAGCTCGGGCTTTTTCCTTCCTCGACTTTTTCGAGGATCGGTCTTCCGCTCGAATAGCCTTGGCTGGCTTATCGCACGGTTGTTGAGCCTCGGAATCTACCTGGGTGGTGCCGCCACAGCCTCCGATCTCTCGGTCTTTCCCTCCCACATCTCCCTTCGCGGTGCCGACGATCGGCGCGGCATTTTGGTCTCAAGCCACGGCGATTGGGAAACAGACCTGACCTCTGTTGCCGCTTTTGCATCCATCAATCCCAAAGTCGTGCGGGTGGGTACCAATGGAATTTGCAGTCCAGTCGCTGATGGGACCACCGAGATCGAAGTCAAATACCAGGGCCACACCGTTCGGATACCGGTCGAGGTGCATGGAGCTCAGACGAATTCCATCCCGAGTTTCCGTCAGGAAATTGAGCCGATGCTCACCCGACTGGGTTGTAACCAAGGGGCCTGTCACGGGAAATTGGCGGGGCAAAATGGATTTCGTCTCTCGCTGCGCGGCTATGCGCCGGAAATGGATTATCGATGGTTGACTGAGGATGTCACCGGACGACGGATCGATCCGTCGGCCCCCGACGAATCGTTGTTGCTCACCAAGCCATTGGGACAGGTTCCGCACGAGGGCTTGGTCCGGTTCGCCGCCGGGTCTCGTTATCACGATTCATTCTACCGCTGGATTTCCGCCCGTTGCCCCGCCCCGCTTTCCGGTGATGTCGAAAAAGATGCTGTCCAATTGGAAATCTTGCCGGGGGATCGGCGTCTCTCGCCAGGCATGACCCAACGGTTGCTGGTTCAGGCGCGATGGCCAGACGGGCATTCTCGGGATGTCACTTGGCTCTCCCAGTTTTTTTCCAACGACGAAGCAACTGCGTCGGTGACTCCCGACGGATTGGTGACGGCTCTCCGGAGCGGTGAAACGTCCGTTCGGGCCCATTTCCAAGGGTTGGTCCAAGTGGTTCGCTTGACCATTCCTTACCAGCAAATGGTGGATGATTCGCAATTCGCGGTTGCCAGTCATGGAATCGATGAGGCGGTTTTTGCCAAACTGAAGGCGCTTCGGTTACCACCGTCGCTGTTGGCTGATGATGCTACTTTTCTTCGTCGTTCCACTCTGGACGCCACCGGGACGTTACCGGTACCGGAAGCGGTTCGCACATTTTTGGCCGATACCCGCCCGGACAAGCGGCAGCGTTGGATCGCTGATCTCTTGGAGCGCCCGGAATTCAACGATTATTGGACCTTGCAACTGGCCGATCTTCTACAAAATCGAAAAGAACGGGACCATGACGTGCGAGGGAAAAAAGGCGTCCGTGCCTTTCACGCCTGGTTGCGGGATCAAATCGCCGCCCATCGTCCCTGGAATCTGTTGGCCCGGGATATTTTGACGGCAGAGGGGGATGCCGTAGCACATCCGGCCATCGGGTACTACGTCACCCTGGTCGGAGAGAAGGATGCTCCAGAATCAGAGGTGACCGACTCGGTGGCGCAGGCATTCATGGGCACCCGGATTGGTTGTGCTCGCTGCCACAATCACCCGTTGGAGCGGTACACCCAGGACGATTTCTATCATTTCGCCGCCTTTTTCAGCCGGTTGCGCTTGGACCGCAAGGAACCCGCCGTCGGCACGACGGTGCTTCAGGTCCAGAGCCGGGAGGAATTTGAGCGGCGTAAACAGCGCGACGAACAGTCGGAAAAAATGGTGAAAGCGGAGGCGGCGTGGCTGAACTCGGAAAAACAAGACCAGAAACTTAAAGACGAGTTCTCTCAACGACGCGAAGAGTATGCCCGGCTGAAACGTGAATGTGAGGAATTGGCGCGTCGCAAACCGGCAACCTCTCAGCCACGGACCCATCAGATGGTCGAAGCTCGGGCATTGGACCGTTCGGCGATCGATTGGCGGGCCGGTGAAGACCCTCGGGGACGCTTGGCCGATTGGCTCACCTCCACCAATAACGAGTATTTTGCCGATGCCATGGTCAATCGGCTTTGGAAGCACTACCTCGGAGTGGGGCTGGTTGAACCCGTCGACGACCTGCGCGCGTCCAATCCGCCCTCCAATCCGCAGCTCATGCGATTCTTGCGAAAGGAATTTGTCTCTCACGGGTATGACCTGCGGTATTTGATGGGGCTTATCCTCAATTCCCGTACTTACCAGTTGTCTTCCGAAACAACACCAGCCAATGAAGCCGACCGGCGATACTACTCCCATTATTTTGCCCGTCGATTGCCGGCTGAAGTCCTGTCGGATGCCGTATCGCAAGCAACCGGTGTGCCCGACCACTTCGAGGGCATGCCCGTCGGATTGCGGGCCATTCAACTGCCCGAGCCAGCGGTTTCCTCCTACTTCCTATCGCTTTTTGGTCGCAGCGACCGTGTCACGGCTTGTGCTTGTGAACGGATGGGAGAAGTGACGCTGCCGCAACTGCTACACCTGCAAAACGGTGAGGAAATCGGGCAAAAGATTCGCGCCTGGGATGGACGGCTACAGCAATGGATCGAACAGAAGCTTACCCGCGATGAAGCCATTCGCGAGCTCTATTGGGCTACGGTCAACCGGGCACCCACTGCCTCCGAATTGGAAGCCATACGTCAGGCTTGGAGTGAAGGGAAGGACGAAGACAGTCTGAAAGACCTCTTTTGGGCGTTGCTCAATGCCAAAGAGTTTGCCTTTAATCATTGAGTCACCGGAAATTCCACCGCTATTTACCCATGTTCAACGTCTCCCTCTCCGGTCATTTCAATCGACGCTGCGACGGTATCAGCCGCCGCGATTTTATTCGTATTGGGGGCCTCGGACCGCTGGGCCTTTCCTTGCCCGGTCTTCTGGCCGCCCAGAAGGCGATGGCTCTCGGCAGTGGTGCCGGAGGCACGGTCCGGCCCCGCGCGAAATCGGTCCTGCTCGTTTTTCTGGGAGGCGGTCTATCCCATCACGACACCTTTGATCCCAAGCCCGATGCGGTTTCCGAGATTCGCGGACAGTACGGCCAGATTTCCACGGCGGTCCCCGGACTGCGTATATCGGACCAATTGCCCAAAATGGCGGCTTGTATGGACAAGGTGTGCCTGGTTCGTTCGGGCACTCACGAGAATGACCATCACGAAACCGCCACCAATTGGGTTCTAAGCGGTCGATTTGGTTCCGCCTTCGGCGATTATCCGTCCATGGGATCGGTGGTCGCCCACGAAACCGGCTTCGTCGGCAAGGTTCCCCCTTATGTGGCGGTGCCCAAAAACCCGGCATTCACTTGGGAGCTCGGAAAAAGCGCCTGGTTGGGTGGCCGCTGTGAATCGTTCAAGGCCGGTAATCCGAACGAAAAATCCTGGCGTGTTCGCGATCTGAGTTGTGAAGCCGCAGCAAAGCCGGTGGAATTGGAGCGTCGCCGCTCGATGTTGCAAGCGGTCGATACGCTCGGCACCCACATTCATGGCAACGACCAATTGGCGACCTACGACGAATTTGCCCGCAAGGCCGCTGAAATGGTGCTTTCGCCCGAGGCTCAACAGGCATTTGCCATGGACAAAGAGTCGGAGTCCTTGCGGGACCGCTATGGCCGTTCTGAATTTGGCCAAAGCTGTCTGCTGGCCCGCCGTTTGATTGAATCAGGGGTTCGGTTTGTGAGTGTCAATTACGGCGGTTGGGACCATCACGCGAAGATTTACGAGGCTCTCGGAAAGAAGCTGCCTGAACTCGATTCTGGCTTGAGTTCCTTGGTGACCGACCTGAGCGAACGTGGTTTGCTTCAGGACACTCTTCTCTTGGTCATGGGCGAATTTGGCCGTACTCCCAAAGTGAACAAAGATGCCGGTCGCGACCACTGGGGGCGTGCAGGTTCGCTCCTATTCGCGGGAGCTGGAGTGTCACCGGGAAAAGTGGTTGGAGCGACGGATCGCGATGGGGCCTTTGTCATCGACCGACCGGTTCGACCCGCTGATGTCTGTTACACCGTCTATGAATCGCTCGGCATTGATCCCCGGAAGGTCCTGCACACGCCCGAAGGACGTCCGGTTGAAATTCTCGATCAAGGCGGATTGATTTCGGAACTATTTAGTTAGGGCGTGTTTGCGTGCTCTAAAAAACGACGATCGAATGATCTCGCGTCTGTTTCCGTTGGCTAAATGCTATCTCGCCCGTGCCATACCGGTCGTCGGCTTGTTTGGATTAACGCTAACCACTTCATTGGGTGAAGAGCCCAAGAAATCCGAACCGCCCCAATCACCCCCAAAGATTGTGACGGCTCGACCATTGGGCGTGATCATCGGGACGAATACCGCACTCACATTGAGGGGATACCATCTGACCAATGCGGTTTCCGCCAAAATCATCGGCTTGCAGAAACCCGTTGCGACCACCTTAAAGGGGGGAATCGATGCTCCCAAAGTAGATGGACGCGACAACAATCAAATCGGCGATCAAGAACTCAAGCTCGAATTCACCCTGCCATCTGATGCGCCTCGGGGTACCAACTTGAGCTTGGTGGTGGTAAATTCAGTGGGAGAATCGGCTCCGTATCCTCTGGTAGCGCTCCCAGGATGTGACGATGCCAAGGAATCCAATCGCGCCTTCCGCGAAGCCCAAATTTTATCTCTGGGGCATTGGGTCCGAGGTACCTTGCCGGATAGCTCCGCTGTCCATGTCTATCGAGTTACGGTCGATGCAACCCAAGACGTAACTGCCGAAGTTTTTGCCTCCCGCCTCGGTTCGACGCTGGATGCAGCCCTCGCTCTTTTTGATACCAAAGGAACCGTGATGGCTCAGAACGATGATGCCTTTGGGCGCGATCCCGCGTTAACCTTCCACCTTCCAGCTTCCGGTAATTACTTCCTGGTCGTCACGTCCGTCAACGAGCGCTCGTCCAAAATCGACGACTACCTCCTGCGAGTCGACCGCAAGCCATGAGAAGGATTGTTACCCTGTCGGGCATCCGATGCCGTTTATGGTGTTGGCGTCTCTTTTGGAGTTTACTCAGTGTTTCGACGCCGATTATTTGTGCGGACGCCAAGCCCGTTTCGTTTCAGCATGAGATAGTTCCCTTACTCCAACAGTTCTGTTGGGGATGCCACAGACCCGGGAAAGAAAAGGGTGGGATCGATCTGACCAGCTATGGGGCTTTGGTCAAAGGCGGAAAGCACGGGCCGGGAATACAGGTTGGACACCCAGACCAGAGCCGCTTGGTGGAGGAAATTAGCGGTACCGATCCGTCGATGCCGAAAGAGGGTGAGCATCTATCAGCACAAGAGGTATCCCTCATCGAACGTTGGATACGAGAAGGTGCTCAAGACGATACGACCGCAGCGTCTAGGGAGTCCCGCTCTGCGCCAATCTACCGAGCGGCTCCAATCATTCCTTCCATCGCTTATTCGCCCATGGGTCCCTGGCTCGCGGTTGCCGGGCGGGGGGAAGTTTTAATCTTTAATGCCACGAATTTTCTGCTGACCGCCCGCTTGGTGGGAGAGGCCAGGCGAATTGAATCGATTCGTTTTTCTCCAGATGGACGGAAATTAGCCATTTCCGGCGGTCAGCCGGGGCAGTGGGGCGAAATCCAGATTTGGGATGTGGCTGCTGGAACTCAACTCCACGCCTATCGGTCCACCTTTGATTCAGTCTATGGGGTCGATTGGTCCCCGGATCAAACCCGAATCGCTTTTGGTGCCTCCGACAGAACCGCTCGCGTGATCGAAGTCGAAACTGGACGCGAGGTCCTGAAATTTGACCAACATACAGATTGGGTTTTCGGAACGGCTTTTCTCCGAGATGGGCAACGCTTAGTCAGTGGAAGTCGCGACAAATCGCTAAGACTGGTCGATATTTCCACTGGAAAACTACTGGAAACCATCAATCGAGAATCGGAAACCATCCGGTGCCTGGTTCGTCATCCCCTCGAGGATTGGGTGTTGATCGGGACGGATGTCCGTCCGCGCCTGTTTAAAGCCGAAGTGAAAAAGGAACACTCAGACCCCAACGACGACTCGAATCAATTGCGGGAGTTCGAGCACTTTGACGGTGGCGTCACCGCGCTGGCGTTTTCTCCCGACGGCCAGTGGATTGCTTCCAGCGGAAGTCCGGCTGGAGAGGTGCGCGTCTATGATGCCGTTAGTACCTCACGGAAAGCGACACTTCGAGAACACCAGGGAATGGTCTTTGCGCTGGCATTCTCGCCCGATGGATCGCAGGTGGCAACCGCTGGATTCGAGGGGATTGTCCGGGTTTTCGATTGGGCAAAGGAACGTCTGGTGACCAACTTTATTCCCGTCGAGATATCATGTTCAAAATGACATCTTTTCCAACGACCCTAATAATTCAAACGTAACCTATTGAAATAAAACAACATCGGTAGGGCGAGACTCCGTCAAGCCTCGGGCCTTAGCCCGTTCTGCCCGCGTCCAATTGCCAACAACTAACGCCCGTTCGCGGATGGGTGAGACCATCGGATCACGGTTGGATTCCTTCCACCACTTCAAAATCATTTTTGGGAAAATGGGCGGCTACAATTTCGTGCAATCTGTGGTCGGGACTTGAGCGAACACTTGGGCTCCGATAGACTATTTTCGATGCTTCTCCTTCCAGTTCGAGTCGGCGTCAGTTCCATCCATGGCTTCGGACTTTTCACCGTTGCACCCGTACCGGTTGGTACTCCGGTTTGGCGGTTTGAACCGGAATTTGACCGGGCAATTCCGGCCTCCGTCTGGAAACAGTTTCCGGCCTCCGTTCAAGCCCATCTGCGTACCTATGCCTACCTGCGGGGCGAAGACCGGGCGTATGTCAAGAGTGGCGATTTTGCCTGCTTCATGAATCACTCCGACAATCCATCGACAGGCGTTGTGGGGCAGGCACCTGATCCAGTGACTACCGTCGCTCTCCGAGACTTGGCCGCCGATGAAGAGTTGACCTGCGACTACTGGGCCTTCGATGCCGAAGCGGCCTGGAAGTTGGGACAGGGATCGGCGTCTTAGTCCTCTGGGGCGTTCGGAAACTGTCCCAGGTTCGATTGACTGCCGACAATCACGAACTCTTGAGCACCCGTTATCCCGGTTGCCGCGCGGATGATGTGCTCCAGTTGGTCACGCTTCATGCTTTGATCGATCAACGCGCTTTATCTAACAGATTTTAGATGGCGAAAAAACCCCTGCAAAAGGCGAATTCATCGCCTACCTTTGGAGGTTCTCTGGACTAAATACCGCCTAGGTGCTGAATATACAGTTGAATCACGGTACCGATGTCACCCGATACCATCCTTGCGCTCGATTCGATGGGGTCATGAACTGAGCAGGGCCCGCACTGGTCGCGGTGGGGAAGTTGGTGACCGTTTGCCAGGTCGATCCATGAAGGGCCGACAGAAACTGCACGGAATAGCTGGCCCCGATAACTGTTGGGAACTCAAATTGGAATTGGCCGCCCACCTCATGCTCGTTCGCTAGAGCAAAAGGCGGGACCACCACTTTGGGATTCACCGTCAGCTTCGCCGCCGAACTGGTTTGGCCTCCAAAGGCGTTGGTGACCGAAACCGAATAGGTTCCTGCTGCCGTTAATGGAACGTTGGTCAATGTCAGAGTCGCGTTGGTGGCTCCCACGATTTGGGTGTTTCCACCGTAGTACCATTGATAAAAGATCGGGGTTGACCCGGCGGCAACGACAGAGAAAGTGACATTGGTTCCCTGCCCGACCACCTGATTGGTCGGCGGGGTAGTGATGGTAGCTGGTATGTCTCCCGGAGCTATCACCAACGTGTTGGTGCCTGAAATAAAAAAGTCCAGGCTACGGCTGTCGCCAATGGTCACCAAAACCTGATAGGTTCCTGCAACAGTCGGCTTTCCCTCAATGGAGCCGCTGACGATCAAAGGATCGATCGAAATCTGATTGGAGACTAGATTAAGTCCTGGAGGCAATTTTCCTGGAGGAGAAATGGGTGCCCAGGAAATGGTGTCGATGATGTAGGAGAAATCATTCTGGATATCGATGACGAAGTTTGCCGCCTGCCCCACCTTTCCATGATACGTCTTCGGTATCACCGCTGGTCCAGTGGCCCCGGACAAAGCATCAATGCTTCCAATCACCCCGGCGAAAAGGATCAACTGCCGAATCCTGACGGCACACTTAGGTCGATCGTCATCGCACGCCAAAACGGCGACGCCTGAAGCAAAATGGCCAACAGCAACGGACTCGTGCGCCAACTCGGTTTCACAAGCGGTAATGGACCTCAATTCGATAAAAAGTCCACTGGGAATACCTCCCGCATCTTAGCCCCTTAGCTAACGCTGCCGTCCCAAGGCTTCCCCCGACAATCGCAGAAGTTCTTCAATCGCCTCTGCAAACCCCAACGGGGTTGTGTAACTGAGCCCAGGGTTGGCCCGCTCTTGGGGCCTACCCTGGGTAAGGTTTGGGTTTTCATTCAACCCCAACGGGGTTGCGCCCGAGTACCGCTGATATTTTCGATTCGTTGAAATCGAACTGGGGAAGGCCCGCAAATCAATCACTACCTAATCCGGTTTCTATCCCACGCCACTACACCGTCGCCGGGTCCGGATGGACCCACGGTGCCCGATAAGGCCGAGCCAGCAGTTGATTGGCGGCTTCGTCGCCCACGATTCGTCCAGCCACTGGGTCCCAGCGAAGGGATCGGCCCAGCTTCTGGGACAGGTTCGCAAGAATGCAACTAGTGGTGGAAATGTAGCCCTGCTCGATATCGGCGACCGGTTTTCCCCGCGTGGCGATGTTGGCCAGCAGGTCCCGCATGTGCCCTCTTATTGCCGGTGCCACGTGGGTTTCGAGGTCCTTCTCTGTCTTGTCCTCCGGATATTGCTCGAATTCGTAGGTCACATCCTTGTGAACCGATTGTCCGCCGCCCATCGGGATAAAATCGTACCCATTGACACTCGCTTTTAGCGTGCCTTTGTCGCCATAGAGCGTGGCGCTCCAAGGGTATTTCGGGTCAGCCGCCTCACCCCAGCTACGGTGGGTCCAGACTATCTTGATGTCGCCAAAGTCAAACTCAGCTGTCTGGGTATCAGTGATATTGGCCTTGCTCTTGGGATCGACCAAGATGCCACCGGTTGAACTGACTGTGATGGGCCAGCCGAGGTCCATCATCCAGCGAACCATGTCGAGCATGTGAACACACATGTCGCCGACGATCCCGTTGCCGTACTCCATGAAAGCGCGCCATCCGCGAGGATGCACCAAAGAGTTGTACGGGCGCATGGGTGCCGGACCTGTCCATAATTCATAATCCAGATAGTCCGGCGGAGCCGTGTCTGGCGGATTACTGCTCGCCCGCATGTGGTAGTAGCAGCAAATCTCGGCGTACGCGATCTTGCCCAACTTACCCTCACGAACGAAACGATCGCGCGCCTCGATCAAGTGCGGCGTGCTCCGGCGCTGGGTACCGATTTGAACCACCCGGCCATGCTTGCGAGCGGCTTTGAGCAAGGCTTGCCCTTCTACGATGTCGACGCTGATCGGTTTCTGGAGATAAAGGTCGGCCCCGGCCTCTATCGCTGCGATTCCGTTCAAGGCATGCCAATGGTCAGGAGTGCCAATCAGCACAATGTCGAGGTCTTTCTCCTTCAACATGTCGCGGTAGTCATGAAAAAGCCTTGGTTTTTTGTGGGAAGCCTGGCGGGTGGCGACGATTTCAGCCGCTCCCTCCAACATTCGCTGGTCGACGTCGCAGAGCGACACGACTTCAACCGGGGCTACTTGGATCAAACGCAATAGATCGGCCTTGCCATACCAACCGCAACCCAGCAAGCCGACTCGCTTAGGTGTGTTGATGACGTCGGCGGCATAGCTGCCCAGGCTGGACAAAGCCAACCCGGCAGACCCTAGTTTCAAGAAATCACGTCGGTTCATAAATTGAAAAGAATCGGGAAGCTT
>CAILNN010000254.1 GCA_903835555.1 uncultured Verrucomicrobiota bacterium | reverse complement strand
GATCAGGAAAGTCGAGGAAAGTTTTTCCCGATCGGCGGGCGGCATATTGTCCGCGAGGAACCGGGCCGCGCGGGCTCCGGCATCGCCAAATTTGGTTTGGGCCTCGGCGATGAAGTCATCCGTGGGTGTCGCAGCGGTCATCCACGTGCAAAGAAGCAGAAGGGAAAAGAATCGCACGGCAGAGATCATACCGATCACTTGAATGAATTCCATGAAGAAGGCTTTCCATTCAATCAGTATCGGTTTTCGGGACGGACCATCGATGGGCGACAGTGAGTACTTGGTAGGCAAGTTCGCTGCCGAGGAAAAAGATGCCGATGGAAAACGGGTCGGCCCAGCGGGTCAGGGTTGAATCGGACCGACCGAAGAGGAGGGCAACCACCGAATTGCGAGCAAGCATCACCATGTCGAAATTACGGCCTGCGGATTCCCAAAGTGCCATCATCAGAAGGTACATTCCGCACGGCGTCAGCCAATCGAGCCATGCGTTCTGTTCCTTTGGTCCCGGTAATCCCCTTGCGGTGAGCCAAAAGAAAATGGGTGAAGTCAGAGTACCATAGACGAGTCCGGTCCAAGCGGTTGCCAGAACCGGTGATATTTCCATGCTAGCGTCTCCTGATAATCTGGCATTGAAAAAAGGGCTGAGAAGGGTTGTCCCGACCCATGGCAAGAACCAGCCGATACCGCTGGCCATGATCCAAAAGGTGCAAATCAATGGTCCTCGGGGGCGGAGCAATACCGCTTGAGTGACCCCAAAGCCGAAACCCATCGTTGGGAGGACACCCCATCCGTCATTGAGGAGTAAACAAAAGGGAACACCAAGCAAGGTCGCTGGGAACCAAATCCAGCAATGGCGGACCCATTTTCGCAAGAACACCGCCTGCAAGAGCCCGATAGCCGCTGGAAGCAGATAATGGAGTAGAATTCCCCATGCCTGCCCGACGCGCGGATGTTGTTGAAAAACGAGCCACGTCACGGCACCAAGAATCCAGAACATCAATCCGTGAGCTGCCGTCCACCCTACCGCCATTGCCCAGGGAGAAATCTGAAGCCTGGTGGTATCTGGGCCATCAGCCGCCGAATGATGCGGTGGCTGATGCAATAGGGGGATAGGGCTAGCCGGGAAAGGCATCTGTGGAAGAGTGCCGATTCGATGACAAACTGCAATTGCGCTTACAAAACCCAAGCATCGCGAGAAAATCCTCCACCTATCGAAAAGAGTAGAGACATCTGGGTGAATGGCCCTCAGCCGTCGGAAGTCCATTTCGGGACTCGAATTCCTTGATCCATGCCCAAATACAAGCTTCCCGATCGCCCCGGTTCGCCTCTACCCTATTGCTTTATCATGCGTCCCTTCAAATTTGTCCTTGTTTTCTTGCTGGTTCTGGCCGGATGGGTCCAGGCCGCCCCCCCTACTACCCTGGAATTGAAAAAGGGTGACCATATCGCCTTGGTCGGCGGTGCCCTTGCCGACCGAATGCAACATTCGGGTTATTTGGAAAGTTTGGTCCTGGCCAAATACCCCACCTCCGAATTGGTGTTCCGCAACTTGGCGGTTGCCGGTGATGAAGTGGTTATTCGGCATCGGTCCGAGAACTTTGGTTCTCCGGATGACTGGCTGAAGCGGGTCAAGGCCGACGTGGTTTGGGTATTCTTCGGCTTTAATGAATCGTTCCATGGCCCGGACGGGGTGGAAAAGTACAAGAGCGATCTGGAATCCTACGTGAAGCATCTGCAAAGCCAGGACTTTTCCGGCAAAGGAGCCCCTCGCGTCGTTCTGTTTTCCCCGGCAGCGAACGAAAAGCATCGGGACCCCAATTTTCCCGACCCTCAAGCAAACAACGCCAATTTGAAGCTCTACTCACAGGCCACCGCCGAGGTTGCCAAGAGCACGGACGTTTTGTTCGTTGATCTCTATCAGCCTTCGCTGGCCGTCTACGCGGCAGCGGCGGCGCGCGGGGAATCCCTGACTGTCAATAGTGTCTATTTGACGGAAGCAGGCGACAAGGCGCTTACTCCGGCCATTTACCAGGGTCTTTTTGGAGTGGCTCCTCCAGACTGGAACCTGGAAAAACTCAGGGCGGCGGTAAACGAGAAGAACGCTCAGTGGCATGCCCGCTATCGCACAGTGGACGGCTACAACGTCTACGGCGGTCGCTCCCAACTGGTCTACAACGACATCAGCAACTATAAGGTCATGCAGGAGGAGATGTCCGTACGCGATACGATGACCGCCAACCGGGACCGCCGGGTCTGGGGCGTGGCACAAGGACGGGACCCCGAAATTGATGACAGCAACCTTCCGCCTGTCACCAAAGTACCGACCAACAAGAAAGGCGATTTGCCCGATGGTTCTTACAGCTTCCTGAGCGGCGAGAAGGCGATCGAGAAAATGAGTTTGCTGCCGAAACTCAAAGTGAATCTTTTTGCCAGCGAAGAGCAGTTCCCTGAGTTGGCCAATCCGGTTCAGATGGCTTGGGATACCAAAGGGCGGTTGTGGGTGGCTGTCTGGCCGAACTACCCAGAACGGACGCCGGATAGCCCCAAAGGCGACAGCCTGATCATTCTGGAGGACACGGATGGAGACGGGCGGGCAGATAAAGTGACCCACTTTGTCGATGACCTGAATGCTCCGACCGGCTTCCAGTTTTATAAAGACGGCGTGCTATTGATGCAGGCACCCGACCTCTGGTTCCTGCGGGATACCGATGGGGACGGCAAAGCCGATACGAAAGAACGCGTGCTCATGGGAATGGACTCTGCGGATTCGCATCATACCGCCAATGCCATCGATTTGGACCCGGGTGGCGCAATTTACCTGAGCGACGGCGTTTTCCATCGAACCCAGGTTGAGACTGCGGCTGGCCCCGTGCGCAATGATGACGCCGCCATCTACCGTTTCGATCCACGTCAATTCCAATTCGAGCGATACGTCGCATACGGCTTCGCCAATCCGCACGGCAAGGTGTTCGACAAATGGGGAAATGACCTCATCACCGATGCCACTGGCAATAACACCTACTTTGCCCCGGCCTTCAGCGGTGCCATCGATTATCCCCACAAGCACCCGGGGATGCGCGAGTTTTGGGACCGTCCATCCCGCCCATGCCCGGGCACCGGTATGATCAGCAGCCGCCATTTCCCCGATGAAATGCAGGGCAACTTTTTGAACCTGAACGTCATCAGCTTCCAAGGGTGCTTCCAGGTCAAAGTAACCGAAGAAGGTTCTGGATTGAAGGGGCAGACAGTCGAGAATCTGTTCTCTTCAACCGACCCGAACTTCCGTCCCTCCTCCATCTGCACCGGACCCGATGGAGCCCTCTACTTCACCGACTGGCAGAAGCCGTTGATCGGACACATGCAGCACCATCTGCGTGACCCCAACCGCGACAAGACCCACGGACGCGTGTACCGGATTACCTATGAAGGGCGTCCTCTGCTGAAGGCTCCGAAAATCGATGGTCAACCGATTGAAGCTCTGTTGGAACTGCTGAAGGAACCGGAAAATGGGACCCGCGAATTGGCCAAAGTGGAGCTTGGAGCTCGTGATTCCGCCCAGGTAATCTCCGCCACCCAAAAATGGGCGGCGAACCTCGACAAGTCTCATCCGGAGTATGCCCACCGCCTGACCGAGGCTCTCTGGGTCCATCAATGGCACAACGTGGTGAATATCGAGTTGCTAAACCAAGTTCTTCATCTCCCCGATCATCATGCCCGCGCCGCCGCCACCCGTGTCCTCGGTTATTGGCGGGATCGCATCCCAAATGCTCTCGCGCTGCTCAAGGCAGCGGCCGATGACAGCCATCCCCGCGTTCGTCTCGAAGCGGTCCGGGTGGCCTCGTATTTCCATGATGCTAAGGCCGCCGAGATCGCCTTGTCGGTGGTCAAGCACGAGATGGATTACTACCTGGATTACACCCTGACCGAAACCCTGCGGCAGTTGGAACCGCTGTGGCGTCAGGCCATCGCCGACGGTAAGCCATTTGCAGCGGATAATCCGGCTGGGATCGAGCGCTTGATCGGTGGGGTCAGCACGGCTGAATTGGTGAAACTGCCTCCGACGGCCGGTGTCCTGTCTGCCATTCTCCATCGGGCCGACGCTTCCGACGCAGACCGTGCTGCGGCCTTGGTCACGTTGGCTCAGAAGAACAAAAAATCTCGGATTGCCACGCTGCTTGACCTGATTGGTACGGCCAGTGGTTCCGATGCTGATGTTGCCGGTCAACTGGCCCGACTGCTTCCAACGCTGGATCGGGCCGATCTGCAAAGCTCGCGCTCACAGATTCAAGGATTGGCCTCTGGGTCACATCCAACTGGAGTTCGTCGGGCCGCCTGGGCTGCTCTCGCACTGGCTGATGGTTCGTTTGATTCCATCTGGCCTACGGCGGTCAAGTCCGTTGCGACCCTGTCCGACCTATTAAATGGCATTCCGGTCATTCCTGATGCCGATTTCCGAGCCAAGGCCTATGCAAAGGTTCTACCGCTGTTGGGCGAATTTCCGTCCGACGTGGCTGCATTGGCCGCTGGAAGCAAGAAAACCGTGGGGCGCTATGTTCGCATCCAATTGCCGCGCCAGGGAACGCTGACGTTGGCTGAAGTCCAGGTGCTGAGCGGCGGCCAGAACATCGCGCGTTCAGGCAAGGCCAGCCAATCCAGCACTTCCAATGGAGGCTCTGCGGATCACGCTATTGACGGGCGCACGGATGGGTCATTCGGTTCCGGTACACAGACTCATTCCATTGAAAATGAGAACAATCCGTGGTGGGAAGTGGATCTGGGCAGTGAACAATCCATCGATTCCGTGACGGTGTGGAATCGTACCGATGCCGACTTAGGCAAGCGATTGGAAGGATACACCCTTTCCGTCCTGGCATCCGATCGGCACGAGGTCTTCAGTGCCAAAGGACTTCCGGCTCCGGCTCCCAGCGCTCAAGTGACCATTGGTAGTGATCCAATCGGGGTCCTGCGTCGGGCCGCCATTGCAGCGGCCATCAGCATGGGACGGGAGCCCGAGGCCGTTTTTGCCGCCCTCACGCAGTTGATCGTGAAAGGCGAACAAGTAACCCTGGCCGCACAAGGGATTCGAACCCTACCCCGCGCCAATTGGCCGAAGACGGAAGCGGGTGATGCCGCGACGGCTCTTACGGCCTGGGCGAAGAAGGTTCCATCCGCTGGGAGGACAAGTGAAGACTATATCCAAACCATCCAGACCGCAGTGGACTGTGCCGGGTTGCTACCTGCTGCGCAGGCAGCGGCGGTTCGCAAGGAACTTCGTGATTACAGCGTTCCCATCTTCATTATTCGGACCGTTCGCGAGCAGATGCGTTACGACACCCCCCGGGTGGTCGTGGAACCAGGCAAGGCCTTTAAGTTCATCATTGAGAACGCCGATTTCATGCCCCACAACCTGGTGGTCGTAAAGCCAGGCGTCCGAGAAAAAATCGGTATGGCCACCGCCAATATGCGCCCCGATGAGTTGGATGGTCGGGGCCGTCCCTATCTGCCCAAGGGCATCCCAGTCCTGGGTGCCACTAAGCTGATTGAATCGGGACAACGGGCGACACTCGAATTGACCGCCCCACAACAGGAGGGCGACTATGAGTATGTCTGCACCTACCCAGGTCACTGGACACTCATGTATGGCACCTTGGTTGTGACCAAGGACATCGATGGCTATCTGGCCGCCCATCCAGTAGCACTGCAAGCAGCCGGTTCAAAGCCGGCAAGCGAATAGTCCGTATCGCCTTCCCAAGTGGCGGGCATGCAATAGCATGTCCGCCTTTTTTGTTTCGGAGCAAAAATGACGCGGATGCTTGCCGTTCGGATGGCCTTTTGATAGCCAGAGCGGATGACCATCTGTTGGCCCTTGAGCCAGGAGCGAATGCAGTTCTTGTTGCAATGCGCGTGGCTGAAAGCGGCTACTCGGCGTTGGGTTGTCGTGGGTCTGGCTCTCCTGTTCATCGGTTCCAGTCCGCTGAGCTCGCGGATTTACGCTGCCGATTTTACCCGGACGGAAGATGTGATTTATGGGCGACGACCTGGGGTCGCCTTGACACTTGACGTCTTTCAACCCGCTAAAACCAACGGGTATGGACTCGTGTTCATGGTCAGCGGCGGTTGGTTTTCGAGTCATGAAGCGATCGATCCCGTTTTTTTCAAACCGTTTCTGGGTCGTGGGTACACGATTTTTGCCGTGGTTCACGGATCGCAGCCCAAATATGTCATCACCGAAATTACCGAAGACATCCATCGGTCGATTCGGTTCATCCGGCACAACGCCGGGAAGTACGGAATTGCAGCGGATCACCTGGGCATTCTAGGAGCGAGTGCTGGCGGTCACCTCTCACTGACCATGGGTGTTCATGGCGGACCGGGACCCAAAGATGACAAGGACCCGGTTAATCGCGAAAGCAGCGCAGTCCAGGCGGTAGCCTGTTTCTTTCCGCCAACAGATTTTCTAAACTACGGCAAACCAGGGGAGGACGCAGTGGGCGTGGGCGTCCTGGCCAATTTTAAACCGGGGTTCGGTCCCCGAAGCGAAACGGCTGAAAGTCGTCAGAGCCTGGGCCGGGAGATTTCACCCATTTACGATGTGACCTCCAATCTCCCCCCGACATTGATCATCCATGGGGATGCCGACACACTGGTGCCCATTCAACAATCGGAGACGTTTGTTGCGAAAGCCAAGTCGGTGGGTGCCACCGCCAAATTGGTAGTCAGGCCGGGTGAAGGGCATGCCATCTGGAAGGGCTTTGACCAGGACTTGGGGCTCCTAGCCGATTGGTTCGACCAGTATCTGCGCGGTTTACCGGCAAAATAGGCGGTCGACCGTTACATCAATTTGAGCTTGGGAAGGTCTTGTGAGTCGACCATGCCCACCGGCTCACCGCTTTCGTTGACGACAATGAGGTCATCGATGTCTCGCTGATTAAAAATTCGCAGTGCCTCGACTGCGAGAGAATCCTCTGAAATGGAGATTGGGCGGGGAGTCATGACGTCGTGAAGGGTTCGAGTCAATAGCCCCTCATCGGAGGACATGCGACGACGTAGGTCGCCATCCGTGAAAACACCCACCAGTTTGCCGCTTTGGTCCACGACGCTTACGGAGCCGGATTTGGCGCGCGTCATGATCAGGAGGGCATCTCGTACCTTAATCGATTCCGCAGCTACGGCATTGCGATCGCCCCGGCGCATGATATCGCGGATGCGGACCCAGAGGGCACGTCCGATCGCCCCCGCTGGGTGTCGAATGGCAAAGTCCTCTTGGGTGAATCCACGGGCATCCATGAGCGCGAGTGCCAGGGCATCGCCCATGACCAGCATGGCGGTGGTGCTGGAAGTCGGAGCGAGATTGAACCGGCAGGCCTCCCGAGGCACCTGACAATCCAGCACGATGGTTGCTTCGCGGGCCAATGAAGACTTGGGATTACCCGTCAGTGCCACCACCAAGGCAGCGAACCGTTTTAGAGGAGGCAGTAATTGGATAAGCTCTTCAGACTCGCCTGAGTAGCTCAAAGCGAGGATGGCATCGCCTTCGGTGACAATGCCCAGGTCCCCGTGCAGGGCGTCGACGGAATCGAGAACAACAGCGGGCGAGCCTGTGCTGCAAAGGGTCGCGGCGATCTTTCTTCCGATATTCCCCGACTTTCCTACCCCGACAACGACAACTTTTCCCCTGACCGACAGAACTTGCAGGAGTCTTCCAACGGCATGATGAAACTCAGAACCGAGTCGGGCGGCGACAGCAGCCAACGCCGCTTGCTCGATGGCAAAAACCTCGCGGGCGCGGTCCAGGTGATTCATGAGGAGGGGCGCGAGGGCAAATTCGCTCGCCGCAGTAAGAACAATAGGATCACCGATTCAGCCAGGTGGCCAAAAAATTCAGGCAGATACCACGTCGGCGGCATCTGCTCGACGACATCAATTGCGAGAACAGCCGTAGACTGAACAATGGCGAGCCATGCGAGGAAACGAATCAATTTGGAATAGCGTTGCGGGTCCGAAGCCAAAAACCAGAGTGTCGCACCATAGACCACATACATGCCGGAGGCCGTTCGCGCGAGGTAATGGAAGAGTGGATTAGCTTGCCCGACCTCGAATCCATATCGACGCGCGGCTCCCGCAAGGACGGACCAAGGAGCGATCATGGCGGAGATAGCCAGCCAATCCAAAACCGCCATGACCCGAAGTGCGACCGACAACTGACGGATCGGTGCCATCGGCAAGACGATCCCTTATTCGAGAAACGCCTTGTGCAGCGCTCGCATGGCGAGCTCGCCTTTATCCGAGGCGATCACCACGGAGACTTTGATCTCGCTGGTGGAGATCATCTCAATGTTGACATCGGCTTGCGCCAGCGTGTCGAACATTTTGGCGGCCACTCCGCTATGGCTTCGCATGCCGACACCGACAATGGAAACCTTGCCGATACTCTCGTCGGCCGCTGTTTCCTTGAAACCGATTTCCGACTTCAGACCGTCGATGACCTGGCGTGCTTTGAGCAAATCCGGTTTATCCACCGTGAAGCTGATATCGGTCTGACGTGTCCCCCCGTCATGGCTGACGTTTTGGACGATCATGTCGACGTTGATATTCGCGTCGGCCAGGCCGCGGAACACACGGGCGGCACGCCCGGGTTCATCGCGCACTCCGAACAGGGTGAGCTTGGCCTGGTTCTTATCGAGAGAAACGCCGCGAACAACGACGTCCTCCATGCTGGTGGTTTCCTCTTTCACAATAGTACCCGGGTGATCATTGAGACTCGAACGAACCTCGAAAACGACATTGAATTTCTTGGCAAACTCAACCGACCGCAACTGCATCACCTTGGCACCGCTCCCCGCCAATTCGAGCATTTCGTCATAGGAAATCTCCGGCAGTTTGCGGGCACCGGGCACCAGGCGGGGATCGGCTGTGTAGACCCCATCTACATCGGTGTAAATCTGGCACAGGTCAGCTTTCAGAGCAGCGGCGAGCGCAATGGCCGTCAAGTCACTGCCGCCGCGTCCCAGTGTAGTGATTTGACCCGCGTCAGTCTGACCTTGAAAACCGGCGACGATGACGACTTGGCCGACATCCAGGAGCCGATGGACTTCGTCCGGGGTTATATTTTGAATCTTGGCCTTGGTATGGACCCCATCCGTGACGATTCCTGCTTGAGCCCCGGTCAGCGAAACAGCAGGGACCTCCAGAGTTTGGAGGGCGATCGCGGTCAGGGCGATGGTCTGTTGCTCGCCGGTGGCCAGCAGCATGTCCATCTCTCGCTCGCTGGGAAGCGGAGTTATCTCCTTAGCCAGGCGGATGAGTCCGTCGGTCACCCCGCTCATGGCAGAGACGACCACGACCACTTGGTCCCCGTCCGCACGGTAACGGGCAACCCGTTTGGCTACATTCCGGATGCGCTCGGTGTTACCGACTGAAGTGCCGCCGAATTTTTGAACGATTAACGCCATCGATTTGAACCGTCCTTCCTGCCCCAAATTCACCGTGGGGACAACGGAAAAAGCACAAAGGGCGCTCCGGGAGTCGGATATCCTTGTGAGGCATCATCCAAAACGAGCACCCAATCCAGCAATTCACCAGGAGTAGGGGGCACGAATTCGCGCTCACCCTGGGTGGTAAATTCTCCAATTCGCACAGCCACTCCATCACGCGGATTGAACCACCAGGCGCGGGCCGTCCCTCCCGAAATCTTATCCATTCGGACCCGAAAAGGCCGCCCCACCGGCACATAGACCATGGCATAGGTGCCTTGGGCGTCGCGGGTGGCGCAAAATCTTCGGCTCCCTGCCCCAGGTACCAGCGTGGGAAACTCGCTCGGAACGAGAATGGTGTCGTCGGGAATCCGGGTCAGGAACGGGCGCGACTCGATCAAACGACGACCGATGCCCATTTGAAATGCACCCGGTTCGTCGATGGCTTCGCGCCAGCTCATGATGGGAGAATTCACGGGTGAACGACCCGGAGCATGCATCGACCAGACGGAATGATGGCCGTAGGTATGACCAAAGGCTCCGGAAAACAGGTCCCAGTAAAAGGGACGTCGAACATCGGCAGCCACTGAATGTCCAAAATTCTTGGCGTTAAACGAAACCGGATGGCCTTCGTAGATGGGCTCGGCGTCGAGGACCGGTTTGATCGGTGCCCGGTCATAATCAGCCCGGGTTTTGTCATAGTGCCCGGTGAATTCCGGATTGTGGCCATTTTGCCGCATGTTGAAGTCGAGCCATTCATCGGCGTGGAACGGTTCACTGGAGCCTGCACCGCCGGTGGGATGGAAGGAAATGAGGTGGGTTCCGCCATCTCCAGCCTTCAGGCCTTGTGCCAAAGCCCGAATAATTCCGCGGTGCGCATCGGTTTCCACCGGACGGTCCCCGCCCAATATCCAAACCAGTCCGGCATCCCGATAGCGTCGACCCAACCATTCACCGTATCGGCGGGCGTTGTCAGCGGTGAAGATTTCAGGACCTGCACCCCATTTCTTGTTCCACTTATCACCCCAAGTCGGCAGGAAGCCGATATAGAGTCCCAGAGCATTTGCCTTGGCCACCACGGAATCCACGTGTTGAAAATAGGGTTCATTGGGCCGGAGCGGATCGTTGTCGATCAACGGCAGTTGGCCATCCGTATTGGGCACGGTGAGCCCATCGAACTCGGCCAAGGCGACCGATTGAATGACGGTGAAGCCTTTGCTGGCACGGTTTTGGAGGTAGAAAGCGGATTCATCGACCGTCAGCCGGTGGAACAGTTCCCAGGCGGTATCACCGAGCCAAAAGAACGGTTTACCGTCTTCGGTGACGAGGAAGCGATGATTCTCGCTGACCTTCAATCGGGGCAGGGGCGCGGCGAGACTCACCAGGCTGGTGAGAACCAGGATTATCCAGAAAAAACGACCGATTTGCCGGGGGACCATGGGAGGTGAATAGCCGAGCGTGCAGGGAATGAACAGGAACAATATTCTTACTTGTGCGCTGGGAGTGGTGCGAACCGCCTCCGGCTCGACGGGTCCCGCCGACAGGCCGCGAGCTGTGTGTGGCCATGGTAGGGCGACACTCCGTGGAGCCGGTGGTTGGAAGCCTTAAGAAAACATCGGCGACAGTACTGAACTATGCTATCACTGATAGCATTTCGGAGAATGGATGCCAGATGCCACAACTCATCGTCAGACAAATCGAAGAACAAGTCGTGCTGAAGCTCAAAGTGCAAGCGGGTGCCCGCGGCGTCTCCATGGAGGAGGAACATCGGCGGATACTTCGCGAAGCCCTTCTCGGAATACCGGCCAGGCGTCCCTCGTTCAAGGATGCCTTGCTCGCCATCCCCAATCTCGGTGACGACAAGGATTTCGAGCGGGGTCCACAGATCGATCGCCCCATCGCGCTATGAGCGGATTTCTGCTGGACACAAACATTCTGAGTGAGCTCCGAAAGCAGAATCGATGCAACGCGGGAGCGCGAAAGTGGTTTGTCGAAACCGCCGACGCCGATCTGTTTATTAGCGTGCTAGTCCTTGGGGAGATCCGGCAGGGCATCGAGCGAATTCGGCTGCGGGACCGGCCCCAGGCAAGAACTTTGGAGCAATGGCTTCACGGTATCTCGACCACGTTTGCCGACCGGATACTGCCGGTGGATGAACGCTTGGCCGACCAGTGGGGGTACTTGGGTGTGCAACAGCCTTTTCCTTTGCTCGATGCTCTATTAGCCGCGACCGCGCTTGTCTACGGCCAGACTTTGGTGACCCGCAACTTGAGCGACGTTGCCCAAACGGGAGTCAAGCGGATCAATCCCTTCGCGATCGAATAAAGAGTGTTAATCTAATAACGGATGCGGGATTTAACAGACTGAATCCTGAATAGGACCTTTGTGGGTTGTGGAAAGTTGAGACCACGAAGTTCAATCTCGAGTTCTGTGTGTGCGAAAATGCTTGGCAGGGCGCACGCGCTGCATTTGAAGGAACCTGGAGGAAAATACAAATCGCCACGGTCCTGATAGTCCTGTGCGCACTTATTGGCGTGACGATTTCCGCCCGAGCGGCGGACTTTGACATCATCCTGCGCGGTGGCTGGATTTACGATGGCAGTGGGCGTCCGCCAATGGTCGGCGACTTGGGAATTAAAAACGATACCATTGCTGCCGTGGGCGAACTTGGGGGCCGGAGCGCCAGGAAGGAAATAGACGTGAGTGGTCTGGCCGTAGCGCCCGGGTTCATCAACATGCTCAGTTGGGCGACCGAATCCCTGATCGAAGATGGGCGTTCTCAGAGCGACATCCGACAGGGCGTGACCCTTGAAGTCATGGGCGAAGGCGAATCGATGGGGCCGCTGAACCCGAAGATGAAGAAGGAGATGGTTGCGATGCAAAGCGACATCAAATACCCAGTAAAGTGGACCACGCTGGGCGAGTATCTGGATTTCCTGGAGAAGCGCGGCGTGTCGCCGAATGTCGCCTCATTCGTGGGGGCGACGACGGTGCGTGTTCACGAGATCGATTAGCTGAAGGCGTTCAGTTCCGCACACTTCACGGTGTCGTCCCCGCCATAAAGGCGATCTTCTATAATAAGGAATAGAAAATCAGGATCCTTCTTGAGCATCAGCCGCATGAAGTCCGTGCACTCCTCGCGCTCCCGGCGCTTGCCCTCCGGCATCTCCTCCCGCCACAGATAGCCCCAGTTCTTACCAGTGGAACTGTAGCCGGTGCGTCCGCTGAGGCACAATTTCCTCCGGCCCAACGCTCCGTAGGCTTTCAAGCGGGCTTCAATCAGACTCTGCAGACAAGGGGCTACGCTAAAATTGATCGTGCTTTTCAGAGGGTGATTGACATCCATGAGCTTGAAGCTCTCGGTTTGCAAGAGCCAAATCACTCCGCAATGCTTCCAGAGACCCTGCTTGATTACCCGTATAAGAGGTTTCGTTCAAGGGAAACCAATCACTTTGCAAAAGATTGTACAAAACGTGCTGCTACCATTTATCTGCCACTCCCCGACAGGTATGTTGTCGCATCCAAATCCAATCGCGACTTTCCCCTGTCAGAAGCTCAACAGATTGGCGGCCAGTGACCGGCGCAAGTGTCGCGGCTTCTTGCCAACGATGGAGCTCTGCGTGCAAATCGGTGAAAGAAAGGCTGGCACGACGATTGTGTCGCCACCCGGGGGGCGTAAAGAAGCCCTGCTTGTATACATCATTATATACCTGAAACTGTCCACCAAACATACCATCTTCATGACTATCCATCCAGATAATAAGCGATCCTCGTCCCACTAGATCAATATCGCTCAGCTTGTAGACTGGTACCACTCCATCGGCATTCACAAGCATTTGACGAACGTCGCCCGCAAGATATTTGTTCATCGTCACCGACCTCGTACGCTCAAAACTAGCACGATTCAATACCGTGCGAGATCGATCAGACGGACAATGAAAAATGGCGGACGTCTTCAGATAAGGACCCAGAACCCCGATATTTGCGTTCGTTGTTCCAATGATTAGCATTTGGTTGGTGCCATCGGGGGATCCGTAGCTGATATCCCCTCCCGCCCAGGTTGGTAACAAGGTCGTCGAACCACTGGAATCCACGGACGTTGCTCCCAAGCGATAGTTGGGTACTACCCAGTCCTGATTGTCGCTCACGTACATATGCCAAGCAAGCAGTGCATGATGCTGATTGCTAAGGCACGAGGCACCCAGCGCCTGTCCTCGAGCTTGGCTAAGTGCGGGTAGGAGGAGGGTTGCCAAGATCGCTATGGTGGCGATTACCACCAACAATTCGATCAGGGTAAATCCAGGCATTCGGTGTCCTCCTCCAGTCCAAATCCTGCGATTGACGGCAATCGCAACAGACACGGGAAATTCCGGAGGAGCAATTTGAAATAAGTGTGCCGGCATGGTTCGATTGGCAGCATGATACATGCCAGCCTTCAGGCTAGTTAACCTTCCGGTCGGGATAAAGCAAAAAACTAGCTCCTAAGCCATCTGAAGACCCATATCCGATGATGAATCCATTATCGTTAATGGAAATTGCCTGGTTAAGAATCCATCCGCTACTTGGAGGCAGGAGCGAATTGAGGTCGGTAATCGGATTCCCGGTAGCTCCGGTCCACATTACCGCGCGCGTCGTGAGACCGGATCCACTTGGGTTGTTGGTCTGAGCCATCCCAACCTTTATACCAAGTCGATTGATTGAATAGGCCGCGCTGGACCATGACGTACCTGGACCCGATTGCAATAGGCCGGGTAAAGCCGCATCTTGAGTTATTCTACTTCCAATAGGAACATAAAAGGCCCGCCAGATCCCATCGGAGTTCTGAGACTGTCCCACGATACCATAATCGACTCGAACTGAAAACGCTTCCGAGGCTTTGTCATAAACCCGCTGCGACGAGGTATCTGCAAGGGTACCGAGATCATCGTTCTGGGAAAATGCGTTATCAGCTAGGTTTATAGCAAATGCTCGATACTTAGGCGCTGGAAATAAAGAACTCATCGGTTTCAAGGCCGAGGA
This sequence comes from uncultured Verrucomicrobiota bacterium, assembly GCA_903835555.1. Classification (GTDB taxonomy): domain Bacteria; phylum Verrucomicrobiota; class Verrucomicrobiia; order Limisphaerales; family UBA9464; genus CAILNN01. Next base: position 1,809 of record CAILNN010000254.1, on the reverse strand, counting down.
GAAATCGTATAGTTCCAATCACCGTGGAATTCTGCCGGCTTAATGTTTAGGTCGGCCATCGCATCGTCTGTGATGCGGATTCCCTTTTCATAGGTGCGTCGATCGACTTCGGCTTCGATTTTCAATCCGGCAGAGGTGGACGTGTTAGCGATTAGATTGACGATGATTGCATGGCTCGTCAAAGGCCGACCTCTCCAGTTTTCGGTGATCCAGCAGAACATCCGATGTTCGATTTTATTCCACTTGCTGGTCCCGGGTGGAAAATGACAGACGGAGATGCTCAATCCGGTTTGTTCGGAGAGCGTTTGAAGGGACTGTTTCCACAACCTATTGCGGCTTGCGTTGCTTCCACCACCATCGGCTGTGATCAAGAGCTCGCGTGCACCTATGTACCTTTTCTGTCCCATTCTTTTCCACCATGTGTGAATCGTACTGACCGCGAATTCAGCGGTTTCATGATTCATCACGACGCTGACCCAGCCTGCATTCGCGCTGAGGTCATAGACCCCATACGGGATTGCCTTACCCAATTCCTTATCAATGAAATCGTGTACGCGAACCGGAATCGGATTCCCCTTGGGGCGGAATTCTTTTCCTGAATTGGTGAAATCCCCCACTAATTCTTTCTTTTTGGTATCCACTGAGATGACGGGCTGGCCCCTACCCTGGTATTCAGACACTCGCTGAGCGATATACTCAAATTGTGCATTTCGGTCGGGATGATTCCCTCCTTCCAAGGTTTTTCGGGTTCCTTGCAGGCTATATCCCAACTCATCCAATAATTGGCCTACTGCCGTGTGGCTGATCGGATGACCTTGGGCTGTCAGTTCTTCGGCCAACCTTCGAGTGCTCTTGAGTGTCCAACGCAGGCAGGTGGCCGGATGCCCCCGGGTGGGCGGCTCCACCAAATCCTCAAGCTTGGCTGCGAGTTTTGAATCCATTTGAACCAGCGCCTTGCGACCGCCCTCGCTGCGACGAACGCGACGCTCTCCAACCGGCTTCTGGGAAGGACCGCGTTCGCCTAATTCATGCTTTCCAAGCCGAACTGTGCTCTCAGCAAGCCCAGTCGCACGCGCAACCATCCGAACTCCTCCATGGCCAATCATCGCCGCTTCTGTCGCCGCCCAAATTCGCCTACCTCGCTCATCCAATTCGGACTCAAGGTGTCGGTAACGGGCTCGAACACTTTGTTCATCTATCCCAGTCAACATTCGCGTCTTCTACCACATAATCTACGCCATATGCTAGCTGAAACCGATGAGTTATTTATTTCCAGCGCCTTAGATACCCAAATGTTGGACCTGAGATTTGTAACCAGTTGATGCTGAGGGACTTTTAGCCGGATGGTTGTGATTGGGGATAATCGGCATTATGATACACTCTTTTCGATATGCCTGGGCTGAACGGACCAAGGTTGCTGGATACCAGGAGCGATTTGCCCAAGAGGTCTTGGGGCACAACGGCAAGGCGGTACACCGTGTGTACGCCAAGAAAGCCATATTCCTTGTGGCTTCGCTTGAAGAGTTTGAGGCGAAGGCGACCAAGGACAAGTTGCTCCGGTTTCCCAGTCCAAGCGATCTGGGCAATAGGGGTCCGGAAGTCTTGGTATCAACATTGACCCTGACGGGAGATCAGCCAATGACTGAATTCACCGCTACCGATTCCGAGGGGAACCAAGTTTTCCACGACTATCAATTTAAAAGCGTGAATTATAATCTAGCTAGATCGCAGAAGAGATTCTCATTTTATTTTGTTCACCTATTCCTTATCTTTTTATTTCCAAGCTATAAATCAATATCATCCACTTCT
>CAILNN010000253.1 GCA_903835555.1 uncultured Verrucomicrobiota bacterium | reverse complement strand
CCCATCTGCGCCGCAGCAAACGCCCGAGTTTGGCGAACGGCATCAAGTTGCCAGGCATTGAGAGCAATAATAGCCGACCAAGCGAGACCGGCATTATTCAATTTCGCATCGGGCTTCAATTGGTCGCTGTCTTTCCATCCGGCCTTTGGATGACCGGACGGATGACGAACGCAGTCGTAATATCGGACATCGCGGTGGTCTTTGGGCATCTCGGATTCCGCCATCTTCACGACCCGTCCAATGCGAAGAGCAGATATCGCCAGCGGGGAAAGAAGCGGTGCGGGCAGTTGGGTTTCATTCGATGTGGGCGAACCAGCCAAATTCGACTTAGCCACCTGCGGGAGGTTGGGATCATCATTGGGTGACGGCCGAACTGAATGCAGAGCGTCATCGATAGAATTCGGCCACGGGGTTACCTGCCAGGAAAGCGACAAAAATCGTTTTACCTGAGAATCAAAGCGCTTTTGTCGGTCTTCCTTTGAAAATCTCTCACTTGAATCCGAGCTTTCACTGTCGGTCAAACCTTTTTCATCGCAATACTGCCAGACTTTTTCTGCAATCCTCGCCCACTCGTCACAAATCGCCTTTTTAACTTCTTTTGCGAGATCAATACCTTTGCTTGCCGGAACCACTGCCAGAAAGACATTGGGCAAGTTGGGGACCAATAAGTCTTCATCTTTCCAATTAAACGACTTCCAGACGGAATCACAGTCATTTAAGGAGACCTTCCGCCAGAGGTCGTCCCGCCAATGCAGATCGAACAGTGGTTGGTCTTTGAGACTGGGAAATATCACCGCGTCTGGTCCGATTCGGGCGCTTAGTTCCTTAAGACCAGCGGCCATCAGCCATGAAAGCAGGTAACTACCACTCCATAGGTCCCGGGTGCTGCGAGCGGCGGCGATAAAATCCTGGACAGGCCCCAACTGAAATTTGAGGAAGGCCGGGCGAAGGGTGTCCTTTTCGGAGCAGGAGCCGAGGGCAGAAACCACCTGCATATGGGTCCAAATCGAGTGGTCTGGAATTCGCGTGTCAGCGGGTAGCAGGGCAAAGCGATAGTCCTTCTGGGAAACTTCCCGACACCAGAGGCGCCAATGAGCAAAAAACCGGGCTCGCCAAGCGGTGGCATCATCCATTTCGGCTAGGCATTTATCCGTCAGGCTTGGTTGAATGGCGGCTTCGCCTTCAAATACCTGTTCGATCGACCGAAACTCGGCATGAAAGCGGTATGTCTCTCCACTCAAGGGATGACGAAATGCATTACGGATGCCATCAAAGGCACACTGCAATCCCGAGCTGCGCCAGTGGGGAAACGGAAGACGATCGGCGGCGGCGGCGGTATGATCGGCGTCCTTGATATAGTCACCGATTTCCGTGGCGATGAAACCCGCCTGTCGATAGGCTGCAGCGGCGCGTTCCTGATGGTCCTTGAGCTCCAACGCCTTGCTGGGTGGGTCATGAAGGAAATCGGCCAGTTTTTGTTTCCAAAGATTCATGGTGATTGATCGGAGCGTCGGCGATGTTTCTGGCTTGAATAGGGACTTAAACCAACTGTTTCCAGTCTTATCTCTTCCAAAGCCTTCGATGCACTCAGGGTTGCTTCTTTGAGGCTGGAGGGCAAACCGTCCGACGTCGGGGGACGTCGGGACCACAAACGGTTGCGACATCCTGGAATTTCGGTTGATTTCACAGGGGTTGGCTAACGCCGTCGCGGAAGTCTTGGAAATCGATTGCGTCCGTTCATACGGACTGTTTAGGGAGTCTGCTATTCATCGACATCCCAATTGATCTCACTGAAATCGCCAACCCTAAGAATATCGATTTTGGAGGCAATCTCTTTACCTTTCGATCGAAGCGTCGGCCAATCATTGGTTGGCAAGATTAGGATCGCGAGTTGACGTCCAAGTATTTGCTGTTGGTATCTGAGGTTCTGGTCGGTCGAAACAAAAATATCAAATTGGGCTTCCGCAACGCGGAGCAATTCTCCGTTTTTCAAATTACCCCATCCCATTTCCTGAGCCGTTCGCACTGAATGGGCTGGAAGGAATCTCCGCAAAGGACGCGGAACGCAGGCGTCCAGCAGGATTCTCACGCGACAGGCTGAAGCGTACTATCATAAGCATATTTCAATACGGCAGCCACTTGTTCTGTCGTAACCTCGGGAAAGCAATCGATGTATTCCTCAATGCTCAGGCCGCTTTCGAGATTGGTAAAAAGACTTTCAATCGGGACGCGCGTGCCCTTGAAGCAGGGAACCCCGCTGAGTCGATCCGGATCAACCCAAATTGGGACCTCCGGGGGATAGATCAATATCGCGTCCGCATTCACTCTCAGGTCACCTTAGCACAGCGAATCGCGTTGTCAGCTTAGAAGTCCCGCCAGCTCTGATTGGGGAGCATGTGCAATTCAGACGCGTTGGAAATACAAAGTGGCCATTTTGTCAGCCATTGCCTGCGACCTGCTGAACATCCCTTCCCCCAAAAGCAAGAGAGTGGAAGCAGATTTCATACCATCTTCTCTCGACGGGAAGGGCACCTTTTTTCCAAAACCGGCTTGCCAGGTTTTTCGAGCGTATTCCAAGCGGAATCGACGGCGTAATCGTAGTTTTCCCGGTATTGGAAAATGGCAACCTCCAGCCCGCTACAAACGGGCAAGCTGCGACAGGCCAGGACAGCGTCTCCAGTGCCTTTCGGCGGTGTCTCAGTTTGAGACCATATGGCAAAAGCCAAAACCGACAAATCATCCAAACCGTCTCCAGTGCCTTTCGGCGGTGTCTCAGTTTGAGACCAGTCCCCGTCGCCGGGAAAGTCATCAAAACCCTGCCGCGGTCTCCAGTGCCTTTCGGCGGTGTCTCAGTTTGAGACTAACAGCTCTCCGCGATGAACGTTTTGAATTGCGAAAACGTCTCCAGTGCCTTTCGGCGGTGTCTCAGTTTGAGACGGTGAAACAAATGGAGATCATTAATCTGACTCCGCGCGAGTCTCCAGTGCCTTTCGGCGGTGTCTCCGTTTGAGACTCCTTTGTCCAAT
>CAILNN010000252.1 GCA_903835555.1 uncultured Verrucomicrobiota bacterium | reverse complement strand
CTTGCTTCTGGGCTTTGCCGTCCCACTGTGGTCCAAGGCGGTCGACAAACTTCCCGATCCCAAGAAAACCTTGGACATCCAGATCATGGCGCAGCAGTTCCAGTGGAACGCGCACTACAAAGGAGCGGATAATCTTTGGGGTAAGCAGGACATCAAATTTGCCAACTCCGCCAATCCATTCGGCATTGACGCATCCGATCCGGCTGCCAAAGACGATTTTGCCCTTTTGCGTGAGCCATACCTCGTACCAGTCAATAAGGAGGTAATCTGTCGTATTTCCTCCATGGATGTCATCCACTGCTTCAAAGTGCCCCGCATGCGCGTCACTCAGGATGCCATCCCCGGCATGAGCATCCCAGTTCATTTCCGCCCCACCAAGACCGGCGAATTCATGATCATCTGCGCCCAATTGTGCGGCAACCTCCACTCCACCATGAAGGGAACCTTTCGCGTGGTTGAACAAGAGGAATTCGACAAATGGTTCGCCGAAAAGACCAAGGCAGGCATGGCCGCCGCCGCATCGGAATAGGAGCCTGCGCTCGAAACGTTTCAGGCCGCCCAACTCATGGCGGCCTTTTTTATGCCTACAACGCCCTGGTTGAATAAGTGCATTTGGGCGACGCTCGTGTTGTCCATGGCTGGAATCGTCGCTGTCTATCTTCGCCAGGCTGTTTCGACGCCCCCACTGCCAGTCTTGCACCCCACCGGGGATTTTCAATTGACCAACCAATTGGGTCATATCGTAGGTAAATCCTCGCTAATCGGACATCCCACGGTGGTGAATGTTATTTTTTCCCGCTGTCCAACTCAATGCCATCGTTTGTCGCAACGCATGTCCCAATTGCAGGGCAAAATTGGGCCAGAGGTCCAGTTACTCTCTTTATCAGCAGATCCTGGATATGATACCCCCGAGGTGCTGACACAGTATGGTCGAAAATACGATGCTGACTCCACTCATTGGTGGTTCCTGACCGGAACCAAAGCCGAGATTTATCGATACGCGACCGGTGACCTCCTGTTTACCGTCCTGGAAAACCCAGATCCAGCCCATGCAAAATTGGAGGACCTCTTCATTCACTCAGCTGACTTCGCTATTTTGGACGGCCAAGCGCGTCTTCGTGCCGTCGTTCACGGAGAGGAACCCGAGGCCCTTGCTAAAATTGTCCAGGTCTTGAACCAATTGCGACACGAGCGCTGACCTTGCTCGACAGGTTCACGTCCCTTGGAACACCATCGCCAATATAGCTATGAACCTCCATGCATTAAGTCGGCGCCAAGCTCTCTCGTTATCCAGTCTGTTGGTGACCTCCGGTTTGGTCCAAAGCGCATCCGCCAAAGCGGCGGAAGTCACGATTCCATCGCCTGCTTCGACCGATCGTCCGTTTCGCTTAAGCCTCAATACCGCCACCGTTCGCGGGCAAAAGCTTGGATTGAAACGCGAGATTGAAATCGCCGCCGCTGCCGGATTCGATGCCATCGAGCCATGGACGGAATCCATCGACGCCATCAAGAAGAGCGGCGGTTCATTGTCAGATATTCGCAAGTTCGCCGCAGATTCCGGTGTCTCCGTCGAGAGCGCCATCGGATTCCCGGAATGGTTGGTCGATGATGATGCCCGTCGCGCCAAAGGTCTCGAACGGGCCAAATATGAATTGGACCTGGTCGCCCAAATTGGCGGCAAACGTCTTGCCTGCCCGCCCAGTGGCATCACCGATATCGTTGGTTTTGATTCAGCCAAGGCGACCGAACGGTACCGTACGCTCTTGGAAATAGGCGATTCCATCGGCGTGCTTCCTCAATTCGAACTCTGGGGATTCTCAAAATCGTTTCATCGTCTTGGCGACTGCGTGGGCGTCGCCATGGAAACGGGCCATCCTAAGGCCTGCGTTCTGATTGATATTTTCCACCTTCACAAGGGAGGAACCGACTATCGCGGCTTACGCCTGTTGGCCGCCAATACCGTCCAGGTGCTGCACATGAACGATTATCCCGCCGATCCGCCACGAGAAAAAATTGACGATAGTTTCCGGGTTTTCCCCGGCGACGGCGTCGCTCCCATCGTTGATATCCTTCGCATCTTGAAGAACTTAGGTGGACCAAAAGTCCTTTCGTTGGAGTTATTCAGTCGGAAAATGTGGGAGCAGGACCCGCTCGTGGTCGCCAAGGGCGGGCTGGCTAAGGTGAAGGAAGTTGTTCGATTGGCATCCCTCTGACGATTCCAAATCGTTGCTTGCGATTCTTTCAAGAAATGGAGTTAGTTCTCTCCGTGAATCAATGTCCTTTTCCCAAACAATGGGTTCAATGGGTTGGATGCTTCTGCTGGCTCGCTTTTAACGCCTATTCCCAGTCCTTGCCGCTGGCCTGGGGACATAACTCCGCCGGGACTTTGGGCAATGCAAGTTTCCAGACTTTCGCGGCTCCGATGCCGGTGGTCACCAATGGGTATTTGGCAGGCCATCGCGTCGTGGCTCTGGCCGGAGGATGGGCTCACAGCGCGGCAGTGACCGATGACGGGCGGGCCTTTTTTTGGGGACAAAGTATTGTCGGCACCACCTCGGACGGCACCTTCCTGGACTATTTATCCCCCACCCCGGTGGAGGATTCCGGTATTTTGACCAATAGAGCGCTAGTGGCTCTTTCCGCCGGAATCGATTTCACCATGGCTTTGGATTCAACCGGCCATGTATTCGGCTGGGGAGTGAATGCCAGTGGACAGCTCGGAAGCGGTAACCAAAATCCTGCACGAGACCCAATCGCTGTGGATGTTAGTGGTGTCTTGGCCGGAAAATCCGTGATGGCGTTGGCTTCAGGTGCCTACCACAGCCTGGCTATCACCAGCGATGGACTTCTGGTGGGTTGGGGCGAGGACAGCATCTCCCAGATTGGCGACGGGGGGCAATTTGTCCAACGCGTCAGCCCGGTTGCGGTCTCGACCAATAGCGCGATCGCTGGACTGCGCTTTAGATCGGTGGCTGCGGGCGAGTATCACAGCCTGGCATTATCCACCTCAGGCAGGGTCTATAGCTGGGGATTGAATTTGCACGGCCAACTCGGTACCGGGGACGTTCTGGATCAAAAACTTCCCGTTTCAGTGTCCACAAGTGGCGTCCTCTCCAATAAAACCGTCGTAGCGATTGCCGCCGGTCTATCTTTTAGCCTCGCGTTGGCGGATACGGGCGAGCTGTTCGCTTGGGGGGATAACGAATACGGCCAACTTGGGGACGGAACGACGAGTGAGCGCCATTCTCCAGTGCTGGTGGGGCAAACGGGCGCTCTGGCAGGCAAACGGGTAGCGGCAATGACCACCGGTGCCGCCCACGCACTGGCCGTGACCTCGGATGGTATCTTGGTCGCTTGGGGTCTGAATGAAGCGGGCCGCCTGGGCGACGGGACCGGGCAGTCCCGCTCAGCTCCGGTTCCTGTTTACACCAATGGCTGGCTGGGAGGGCGATTCCCATTGGTACTCGCGAGCGGTTCGACCGCCAATCATTCGATGATCCTGGCCATCTCGGGACCGCCGCAGCTTTCAGTCGCTCTCGCAGGGCAGCTCCCCACGCTTTCCTTGCGAGGGCTCTCCAATACCCTCTATCGCATCGACGGCAGTTCCACGGTCGGTACGCATGCTTCGTGGTCTGGGATTACCAATGCCCTGACCGATACTCACGGCGCGTTCGCCTTGTCCAACCCCGCCTCTCCTGCCCGTCTATTTTGGCGCGCTTCCGCGCTGCCATGATACGGTGATTCGGGGGAAAACTACCCCACCACCGTGACTTAGCGGTAGGTCGTGGCGGAATTTCTTTTCGCGCCGACGAAAATCGCTTTGCGTTGGCTGGTTGCGGGGCCATACCTTTCTAAGTGCGTGACGGAACCGAGTCGCGCGATTAGGAAACCCAATGACTTCCTTCCCTGTGGTACCGTCGTCGCTATATCGACCGGAGTTTGAGCATGATGCTTGTGGTGTTGGCTTTGTCGCGAATACCTCCGGCAAACGCGAGCACCGGATCGTGGAATTTGCCATCGAAGCCTTGTGCAGTCTGGCTCATCGCGGTGCCTTGGATGCCGACGCCAAGACCGGCGATGGTGCCGGCGTATTGACTCAATTGCCTCTGACTTTTTTCCTCCGTGAGGCCACTCGCCTGGGAGTCAAAGCCGTTTCCGAGTCCGATCTTGCTGTGGGGGTGGTCTTTGCGCCCATGGGCAACCAATACCTCGTGGCAAAATGTCGGCAAATTGTCGAGGAAGCCTGCGAATTCTATGGCGTGCATCTCTTGGCGTGGCGCCCGGTACCCACCAACCCTCGTTGCCTGGGTGACAAAGCCCGGCTGACCATGCCGGAAATCCTCCACTGCTTGCTGGGGAAGGAGCCGGCTTGGAATGAGGACGAGTACGAACGCAAACTATTCCTGGTGCGCAACCGGGCCGAGAGGAACGCCACCGCCGAGCAGGTGGACGGCTTCTACTGTCCTTCGTTTAGTTCTCGGACCATCGTCTACAAAGGCCTCTTCAACGCTCCTCAATTGGCGAAGTTTTATCCGGACCTCAAGGACCCATTGTTCGCCTCGGCTCTGGCCATCTTCCATCAGCGGTATTCAACCAACACGTTCCCAACTTGGCACCTCGCTCATCCATTCCGGATGATGGCGCACAATGGCGAAATCAATACCCTCTTGGGCAACAAAAACTGGACCCGGGCTCGGGAAAAACAACTGAGCTCTCCCGTCTGGGGCAACGAGGTGGAAACACTTTGCCCCCTGATTCAGCCCGGCGGTTCCGACTCTGCCGCATTTGATAATGCGCTCGAAGCCCTCGACCTCTCAGGGCGGCATCTGCTTCACGCCGTCACCATGCTGGCACCGGAAGCCTGGGAAAACTCGCTCGATATGGACCCGAAACTGCGGGCCTATTACCAATACCATGCCTGCCTCAATGAACCGTGGGACGGTCCTGCGGCGGTGGTTTTCTCCGACGGACGAATCGTGGGGGCGACGCTTGACCGCAATGGCTTGCGCCCGGCGCGGTACAAAATTTATGAAGATGGCCTGATGATTATGGGCTCTGAAGTCGGAGTGGTATCGCTCGATGAACGGAAGGTCGTCCAGAAGGGGCGTCTCGGACCCGGCAAGATACTCGCCATCGATACCCTCAAGGGAACGCTGCTCGACAACGATGCGGTCAAGTCCTTTGTCGCCTCTCTCCAGCCCTATTCTGAATGGGTGAATCAGGGGCTCTTGGAGCTGTCAAACATCGCGAAACCGCAGGCCGTCTATCGCCATCCCGTTAACCTCCTGGAGTTGACGCTTCAGCAATTGAGTTTCGGTTGGGACCAGGAACAGGTGGAGGAATTGCTGAAGCCGATGGCGCTGCAGGCGACAGAGCCAGTCGGCTCCATGGGCGACGATACTCCCATCGCCGTCCTGTCGCGGAAGCCTCGCCTTCTCTATGACTACTTTAAGCAACTGTTTGCTCAAGTCACCAATCCCCCCATCGATTCGATCCGAGAGAAGATCGTGATGTCCCTCGGTACCAACCTGGGGGCTCGGCGGTCTTGGTTTGAAGAAACACCGTTGCATGCGCGGCAGATCCGGCTGGAGTCGCCGTTCTTATTCGATTATGAACTCGTCGCCCTTCGCACCCTGTCCGATTCGTATTTTCAATCCGCCGAACTCCCCGCCCATTTCCCCGTTGCGGCAGGCGTCTCCGGCTTGGAGCCAGCCATCCAGT
>CAILNN010000251.1 GCA_903835555.1 uncultured Verrucomicrobiota bacterium | reverse complement strand
CCATCCCATTTTTCAAACGCAAGGCGGAGACACCCAACATCATTCTGATTGTTGCTGACGATTTGGGATATGGTGACCTCGGTTGCTATGGGCAAAACCAAATTAAGACACCCAATCTGGACAGGGTGGCGGCAGAAGGCATGCAGTTTATGCAGGCCTATGCCGGCAACACCGTCTGTATTCCCAGTCGATGCGCGCTGATGACGGGTCTCCATTCAGGGCACGGGCAATTGCGGTCCAATGAACAACTGCCGTTGGCGTCAGACACGGTCACTATCGCAAAGGTCGTCCACGCCAAAGGTTACATCACCTGCGCATTAGGAAAATGGGCATTGGGATCGCCCGGCAGCACCGGTGCTCCTGCCAAGCAAGGTTTTGATGAATGGTATGGCTACCCCGATCAGGTATCGGCCCACAATTATTACCCTGCGGAACTGTGGCGGAATGATGAGACTTCTCCTCGAATTGTAGTCGGGAATATCAACGGCAAGACAGACAGCTATGCCCCGGATTTGTTTGTGAAGGCGGCAGCCAATTTCATTAAGATCAACGAGTACGAGCCCTTCTTTCTGTATTTGGCGACGACGATTCCCCACGCGAACAACGAATTGGGGACGAATGGCATGCAGGTTCCGTTTCTTGGAAGCTATCGCTCAGAATCATGGCCCCCCGCTGAAAAAGCAAAAGCCGCGATGATCAGCCGATTGGATGACCAAGTGGGACTGATTTTCACCGAATTACAGAAGCGTCATCTCGACCAGGACACCGTCGTCATCTTCACCAGCGATAATGGGCCGCATTCCGAAGGCGGAGTGCACTCGCAGTTTCACCACAGCTCGGGGCGACTCCGGGGTCAAAAGCGAGACCTGTACGAAGGGGGAATCCGAGTGCCCTTCATTGTCCGCTGGCCGGGACATATCAAGCCTGGAACGACCAATGGACTACCGATTGCACTGTGGGATGTACTACCCACAATGGCTGAGCTCATGGGTTTAACCCCGCCGAAAGATATCGACGGGCTGTCGTTTGCTCCGGTTTTGTTCGGTCACGAACCGCGTGAGCGTCACGATTTCCTGTATTGGGAGTTTCACGAAAAGGGATATCAACGGGCGGCCCGGATGGACCATTGGAAAGCGGTTCAACTGGGGCCTGACCAACCGCTGGAAATCTACGACCTCCAGGCAGACCCGGGTGAAACTCGCAATTTAGCCGGAGAAAAACCCGAGATCGTGGCGAAATTCATGGATTACCTTAAGACTGCGGCCAACCCATATACCGGCAACTGACCTGCTAATGATGGGCCTTTTTAAGCATTTCCATCCGAAATCGTTAACACAACCAAGTTCGGGAACCACTTTTTGAGATACCCGCGATCCGTGGATGCCAAGCGATCTGCTTGGCATTGAGCGTGAGCGGCAATCAGGAATGCACAAGCTGTTCTCTCCATACGCCTCAGCCTGTGAACAGCGTTTCAGTCCCGCCGAGCGCGGGTACTCACTGACTGGAAAGCCGGATGCGGGAAATCCGCCCGTCCGGATGTCGCACTGTTGAATGGTCTTCCCATCGGCTTCAGAGATCGTGGATCGTCTTCGGCGGAAAGGCGGCACGCAACGCATTGAGCACGGCCAGGACGTCGATGATCTCCTGGGTGATGGCACCGCTCACAGGACTCAAGTGTCCGGTAGCGGCTACAATCATGCCGATGATGCTGAGTGCCATTCCGCCCAAAGCACTTTGGAGCGCAATGGTGCGCATGCGTCGGCTGATGTGGATGAACTCGTCCACTTTGGTGAGCGAGTTATCCATGATCACAACGCCTGCCGCTTCTGCGGTCACATCGCTGTTTTGACCGATGGCCATGCCGACCGTTGCCGCCATCATGGCCGGAGCGTCATTGATGCCGTCGCCGACGTAGAGCGTTTTTGCCTTCGCGGTTTCAGCACGGACGAGCGCGAGTTTTTGTTCGGGGCTCTGCTGCGCATGGATTTCGGTAATACCCACTTGCTCAGCGAGGTATTTCACTTCCGACTCACGATCTCCTGATACGATCATGACGCGTTGAAAATGATGTTTCGGACCGAGATGATTCACAAAAGACCGGCTTTCGGTGCGCGGGGCATCGCGAAAACGCAAGGCGGCCGCGTACCGCTGGTCGACCACCACTACACACTCGAGTCCGCCGGCCAAGGGAGGCAGAAGTTCGGAGCCGGGGATTTTCTGAGCCAGCAATTTGTTCCGACTGGTAATCATCACGGAATGACCGGAGATGGTACCACGCAGTCCCTGGCCAGGTTGCTCGCCCACTTCCGTGGCCTCTGGAAGTTGGATTCCGGCCTTTTCCGCCGCCGCAAGAATGGCGTGCGCCAATGGATGCTTTGAATAGCGCTCCAGGCTGGCTGCGAAGGTTAGTACGTCTTTCGCTTTGAAGCTGGGAGCAGTCAGTTGCTCGGTCAAGGTCGGCTCGCCATAGGTCAGCGTTCCGGTCTTGTCGAAAATGGCGACCCGACACTCGGCGATCTGTTCGAGCACCACGGGGCTTTTGACAATAATCGCCCGGCGAGCGCAGAGAGAAATGGAACCGATGATGGCGATGGGAATGGCCAGTAAAAGCGGGCACGGGGTGGCGATCACCAGCACGGCGAGAAAACGGATGGAATCGCCGCTGATGACCCAGGCTAGAATGGCTACAACCAAGGCAATCGGCGTGTAAATCGCCCCGAGTTGATCTCCTAGTCGACGCAGGCGCGGACGCTTCGCTTCAGATTCGCGCATTACCCCCATGATCTTGGCATAGCGCGAATCAGCGGCGAGTTGCGTCGCACGGATGGTCATCACCGACTCGCCGTTGATCGCACCCGAGATCACCGACGAACCAGTGGTCTTGGTGATCTGGAACGGCTCGCCTGTCAGGTACGATTCATCCATCGTTCCGTGCCCCTCGGTCACGGTGCCGTCCACGGGGCAGATATCGTGGGGATAAATAACCAAAATGTCGCCGACGACGATGTCGGCCAATGCGACATCGAGAATTAGAGCGTCCCGCTTTCGGTGAGCAATGGACGGCATCCGTTTGGCGAGAGCGGCCAGGACTGAGGAGGCGCTACGCAAGGCGTAATTCTCCAAGGCCTCACCGCCGGCGAGCATCAAGACAATGATCGCACCTGCGAGATATTCACCGAGCAGAACCGAGGTGACAATCGAAATGCCGCCCAGCAGGTCGGAGCCAAACTCCAGCTTGAAGAGCTTCTGGAGCAATTCAAAGAGCATGGGCAGTCCACCGATGGCCAGCGTGATAAACAAAGGAATTCGGTAGGCATTCGGATCCATCTGAAAGACGAAGCGCAGCACCAAATGCAAGGCGATGGTCACCACGGATAACCCGGCAATAACCGTCGACTTGCGGTGCCAGAGATTCGGCAGCGAGTACCACGGCGCAGTCGACACCGATACCGAAACAGGAATCACTCCCGACAGTTCCTTCTGAGCTTTTCCAGGTGCCTTTTCGGCGGTTGTTTTCATTCCAAATTGTCGGTGCAACAGATGGAGCGCGAAAGGCTCTCGGTGCGAGCAACCATATATCCCTTTGCAGTTATTCTTCCTACGAGGATAGGCAGTCAAGAACCCAGCCCGCCATGCGGCATTCACCGTATTGCGGGAATGGATGGCACTGACGAGTATCCGCCTAAGATGAAATCTTCTTTCAAAATATTTTGCGCGGCCATATTGGCACTGACGTTGATGATACCGCTGATGGGGTGCGATCGGCAGGTGTCCACCGAAAAAACCACCGACGTCAGTAGCGATGGTTCGGTTAGATCCAACGAAAAGACGGTGACCAAATCAGCCGACGGAACCGTGACCAAAACCGAAGAGTCGAAAAAGACGACGCCACCCGAGAAGCCTTAGTGTCATCTTTTCAATGAAGTGTTTTCAAAATGCCAATCACTCTCCATCCCCGTTTCGGCATCGTACTATTCATACTATTCACCGGCGTGCCCCTTGCTCTGGCGCAAACTCCCGCTCTCAATCCCGCCACTGTGCGGACCAAAGCGTTGCTCTCTTTGTCCCCGATCCCGGACAAAATTCCTGGCGCGGAAAAGGATACGGTTGCCTTGGTCAGTTTAGGCAAGGAACTCTATTTCGATAAGCGTCTTTCCAAGAACGGCACGCAGTCCTGCAACACCTGTCATGCGATAGACGACGGACGAGCGGGTGTGGACAACGAACCGACGTCAGTTGGTGCGTTTGGTAAACGCGGGGATCGGAATTCCCCAACGGTCTTCAACGCGGCGCTGCATATGGCGCAATTCTGGGACGGACGCGCTTCCGACCTAGAGGAGCAGGCGAAGGGACCGATTCTCAATCCGGTCGAAATGGCGATGACTTCCCCTCAGGAAGTCATCGAACGCCTAAAAGCCGAAACGAATTATCCACCACAATTTGAGGCGGCGTTTTCCGGGGAAACCAATTCGATCAATTACGAAAACGTGGTCACGGCGATCGCAGCCTTTGAGCGGACACTCATCACCCACGACCGACTCGATAATTTTCTAAAAGGACGGGACGATGCGCTGACACCGGTGGAACTGAGCGGACTCAGCATCTTTATTACCACCGGTTGCACAGCATGTCACAACGGTCCGCTATTGGGCGGCAACTCGTACCAAAAATCGGGATTGCTTACGCCGTATGTGAATCAAGGCGACGTGGGCCGGTATGACGTCACCAAAGACGAAGAAGACAGGTTCAAATTCAAAGTACCTTCCCTCAGGAATATCGCGGTGACGCATCCCTATTTCCACGATGGCAGGATCCGTTCCTTGCCCGAAGCCATACGAACCATGGCGACGATCCAACTGGGGAAAGAGTTCACCCAAGAGGAAGCCGGGGACTTGATAGCGTTTCTAAAGGCTTTGATCGGAAATGAACTTCATCGAGTGGTTAAATGACGTTGTAGGGAGACCAAATGGCCTTCCCGATGGCGTTGTATCGTGTTGGCATGATTCCATGAGCGAAGTTGTTTTTGAAATCCGGGAAGACGAAACAGATGGCGGTTTCATTGCCCGCGCACTTGGCCATTCCATCCGCTTGATCCCAAAGGAAGCTCGGGGCTGGCAAGGCCCGAAGCGCGCACCGGGGAACTCTGGCCCCCGTCCATTTCACGGACGTTTGCAAAGGCCAGAGGACGGGTGCAGTCCAAGACTTGGCGGAAATTCCCGTAATCCAAAACTCGGGATGCCCCTCGGAAACAGCCCGGTCAAACGAAGCGGTTTGGATACCATTTCGCGTCGATGCCGAGGCATCGACGCTGGCCAAAAGATCACCCCTCACTCCGGGACGTGCCGATTTACATGAAGGAAATCATGTTATCCGCAAATTCGGAGCACTTGATTTGCGTTCCGCCTTCCATCTGACGGGCAAAATCATAGGTCACGCGCTTGCTACCAATGGCTCCGTTCAAGCCTTTTAGGATCAAGTCGGCGGCCTCTATCCAACCTAAATGGCGGAACATCATTTCGCCGGATAGGATGACCGAGCCCGGATTGACCATGTCCTTGTTGGCATATTTGGGAGCCGTGCCGTGGGTGGCTTCAAAGATGGCGTGACCGGAGATGTAGTTGATATTTCCGCCGGGAGCGATGCCGATGCCGCCGACTTGAGCCGCGAGTGCATCACTGAGGTAGTCGCCGTTCAAATTGAGGGTGGCAATGACATCAAAGTCTTCGGGCCGGGTCAGCACTTGTTGGAGGGCAATGTCGGCAATCGAATCCTTGACTAGGATTTTTCCGCTCGCCAGCGCGGCTTTTTGTTCGGCATTCGCGGCATCTTCGCCTTGAGCAGCCTTGGTCTTTTCCCAATGGGCCCAGGTATAGACCTTGTCGCCAAAGTATTCTTCGGCAACGCCATAGCCCCAGTCGCGGAATGCCCCTTCGGTGTATTTCATAATGTTCCCCTTGTGAACCAGGGTGACATTCTTTCGTCCGTTACGGAGAGCGTAGGAGATGGCGCTATGGATCAGGCGAACGGACCCGGAACGGCTCACGGGCTTCAGCCCCAAGCCAACCGACACCTCGGTAGGGAAAGTGGTATTGCCAACTTCTGCCCAGAACTGAGCAGCTTTGGCCTGAGTGCCGAAGCGAATCTTGTTGAATTCTTTTGGGAACTCCTTGGCCAGGAAGTCGAGGACCTTTTGGGCTTCTGGCGTTCCCGGGGCGAATTCGATGCCCGCGTAGATGTCCTCGGTGTTTTCCCGGAAGATCACCATATCGACCTTGTCCGGGCGTTTGACCGGGCTGGGGACGCCGTGGAACCACTGCACCGGACGCAGGCAGACATAGAGGTCCAGCAGCTGGCGAAGGGCCACATTCAAGGAGCGAATGCCGCCTCCGATCGGGGTGGTCAATGGCCCTTTGATGCCCACCAAAAACTCACGGAACGCGTCGACGGTGTCGTCGGGAAGCCAGTTCTGGAATCGCTTGAATGCTTCTTCTCCGGCAAAAACCTCCATCCAAGCCACTCGCCGGGTGCCGCCGTAGGCTTTTTCTACCGCCGCGTTGAACACCCTCTCGCTGGCAGTCCAAATGTCGGGTCCGGTTCCGTCGCCGCGAATGAACGGAATAATGGGTTCAGCGGGCACCTGAAGTTTGCCGCCTTCAATCGATATTTTCCCGCCTGCGGGAACACTGCACGTGGTATAAGCCATGGAAAATCCTACGTTTTAGCGGTTGGGGAAACGAAGCCCCCACCGGCGGGGTCCCTCATGAACCGACCGCAACAGGGAGACTAACGATTCCCATTAAACAGGCGCAAGCGGATTGGCTCGGTCAATCGATGAGGAACATTACCAAGCCGAATTACTGCGCCGCATAAAAGGCATCCACCCGCTCGGTGACGTCCCGATAGGCAACATCCTGCTCGTAGATGGCTTTGAACTGCTCAATCGCCTCCTGAGGACGCCCCATCTTTTCCAACACGACTCCCAATTGGTATCGGAGTTCCTTGGTTTCGTCATCAAAGACCAACTTCTCCTTGATCGCTTCCTGTAGCTTTTTGGCAGCCAAATCGTTCATTCCACGCTTTGCGAATGCCTGCGCCAGGAGATTCATCGCGGCGATGCGTCGATTAGGATTGTTCTGGGCGCGCTGCAGCTCGGGAATCGCCTCACCCAGGCGACCGGCCTGTAGATAGAGGGCTCCCAGTTCAAACTTAATGGTTAGATCGGTCGGATTTTGTTCGGCCCGCCGCTTGGCATCGTCCAATTGCCAGCTCATCCTGGCCTTGCGAAGTTCCTCCAATTGTGCGGGGTATTCCGGTGCCGTTTGATCCAAAGCGGCCACCGCACGATCAAACTCCGCCAACCGGGTGTTGCGCAGCAGTTCCAGGATCATCGGATCATTGACTCCACCCACGGTCAAGATTCGTTCCAAATATTCGCGGGCGCGGCCAAATTCGTCTCGCTTGAGATGCAGTTCTGCCAAGTCCCGCATCAGTTTAAGATGATTGGGCTCTGCCGCTAGACGCGCTTCGTAGTCAGCAATGAGTTGCCCGGCGACCCCCTGGTCTTTGACGGTTCGATTCTGCTGTTCCAGGGAGCGAGCCTCGTCCTTGTCCTTGAGAATGTCGCGGTAACTCCCTTCGCCGTCCGCCAAACCAGAATAGCCGCCCTCCTGCATGGTCCGCTCGGCCAGCAGGTTCTTCAGCAATTGATTGAGTTCCGGGTCATGCGGGTTATTCGCCAGCAGATCCTTGTAAATCTTTTCCGCACGGGGCCGATTTCCCAACTCTCCCAAGGCGTGAGCCAGATTCAAGGCCAGTTTCCGGCTGCCTGGTCGAACTTTGAAGGCGACCTCCAAGGACAGCAAAGCCGTCTTGGGAAACTGTGCCGCGAGGGCCGCCTCGGCTAAAAGCTCGTGAGCATCGACATTTGACGGGTCCTCATTCAACGTATCTTCGGCAACTTGCAAGGCCTCCAGCGGATTGGAGCGTAACGCGAGCTTCCCACGGGTAAGACTTGAGGCTGAACCCACGAGTTTCTTGAAAAAGCTTCGGCTTCCGGCAGCGCGCTTGTGCTGGCTGGCTCGAAGCGCTTCGCGGGCTTCGTAAAATCCGGGCTCGGTCCGCAACACCGAGGTCAACAAGGTGATCGCATAGTCCAAATTGTTTTTTTGAATGGCAGCGATTCCTTTCTCATACAGTTCCCGGGTGGCGGGTGGAATCTGTGCGAGTGGCTTCTCAGGCATGGAAACAGCGTAGCAAATGGCTGACGCTGCGCCAAATCCGTTTGCCTGGTCGGGGTAGCGGAAACCCAGTTTGATGTTTCCGGTAAGCGTTTAACCGCAGATTGATGGATTGACACAGATTTTTTGGGAGCCAGAAGGAAAGGTACAGGATTGGTTGGTGACGCTGGCACTGCCACAAAGGTCGGGAAACCTACACTGCAGCAGAGACCCACACGCAGACTTCGGGGTCAGGTTACGCTATTACTTGTTTACCTCTGCCTTTGTCTTCAAGGACGGCTTCGGCGGCCAAGCGACCCGAGCGCAACGCGCCATCGATGGAGACCTGCCCCCAGGCATCTCCGGCTGCGTATATTCCAGGGCGTACCCGGGGTAGCTTGCCAAGAGCGTTTGCAGCTAAATCACCGGGTTCGGGTTGAGCATGGTGGATGGCATAAGTCTGGAGATGCCGCCAATTCCGAGCGCCCGGACCAAACCAGGCCGCCAATTGCGCCCGCACTCTCTCTTCGTTGCCCGATTCTCCGCCGATGCTGGTCGCGGAAACCAACCCCTGCTCCGAAGGAGCATAACTGGGTGCCACTTCATTCATCCAAACCGCTAGGTTGATCGGTCCAGTACCCTCGCCATTTAAGTAAAGAACGGGGTCTACCCTTGACCTTGGCGGTGCGTGAAAATACCAGGTTGTCGAAGAACGCGACCGAGGATTTCGGTCCATCCGTAATAGCCTAGCGGCGACCGGTGCTTCGACCGCCAGAACAACACGCTCTGCTTGAAATACCTGCCCACCTGCCAAATTCAGTTGCACGGGCTTTTCGAGATTGGGGTCGGAAATCTCCTTAACCGAACTTCCCAGGATCACCTGACAAAACTCGGTGGGTAGTCGGCGTACCAGCCACTGCGTCAAAGCACCCATTCCATCCGAAGGAACCGAGGTGTCGCCCAAGGCCATCATCCTAAACACAAACTCAAATTGACAGCTGGAGGTACGAAGGTCGCTTTCTAGGAATATTCCAGCCAGAAATGGGCGAAGAAATCGTTCCACCATTGCCTTAGAAAAGCCAAGCTGCAGAAGTCGCTGATGAGTTGTTTCTTCCGGACGCTGCCAAAGTTCTTGCAGACTGCCCGACAAAACCCGTCTGCGTAGGAGTCCAACTCGCGCTTTGTCGGCTGGAGTGCCGATTGGACCGAACAAGCTGGCCATCGCATCCATTGGACGCCGGAACGGATCGGCAACGCGATGGAATCGTCCCTTCCACCAGATTTGGGCCCCCGGATAGAAGGGTCGCAACCCAGCCACCGGGTCGCTGACAAAATCACGGCATTCGGGATAGGCAGTGAGGAGCACCTGAAAGCCACGGTCCAATAGGAAGCCATCGACCACATCGGTTCGTACGCGGCCTCCCACGCCATCTGAGGCTTCCAAGAGGAGGCATCGTACCCCGTTCGATGCCAACGTGTATGCCGCTGAAAGCCCGGCCAATCCGGCACCGACAATGAGGACCGGGTGATTATTTTCCATGAACGAGACAAACTACCACAGGTTTCGCGCAGTCGAAATAGGACTCGGTATTAGCGCCGGATGCGTTTCTTACCGTCATGCAACCGTGGCTTGCCTCGATAGGTGCGGATGGCAAGGTTGAGCCAGTTGTTTATTCAGGATGAAAATTTCTCTCCCCACATCCCAGTCCTCTCCACCTCCGGAAGTGCCCAAGAATACTTTCGGCAAGCTGCTAACCTCAACACCCGTCGTCATGACCGTGGTGTCGACACTCATGGCGGGGCTGTCCAACAGCGAAATGAGCCGAGGGCAATACGACCGATCCACGTCCGCCCAGCTTCAATCCAAAGTAGGAGATCAGTGGAGCTTTTACCAAGCCCGACGAATTCGGAGCGCCACCATCCGAAGCAGTGAGTCGATTCTGCATGCTATGTCGGATATATCCCCGCTCAACCGGGAGGCTCTTGAGAGCGTCATGAGAGACAAAATCGCTGACCCACTACTAACCAACGCGGTGGCGTGTCTAGTCAGCGGTACGATTCCAAGCATCCCGCCTGGCAGGGGCTACGGAGTCACTATTCGTAGGGCATTGGAAGGAATAGCCGCTGGCAATGCCGACCGGGAACTGTTTCCCCTCCTCGCCAGTATTTCAGCGGACCAATTGGAGGATGCGATACAAATCGCCCGAACCAACTCGATTGCCATCGATCAACAGATGAGTGACCTCGGCAGAGATTTGGACCGATTGGAGGGATTCATTCAAGAGCGAGTGACGGCATCACCGTCAACCGATCCCACGCTAAAGCGGGATTTCGCGGCGGCCCGGATGCATCTGGACGCCCTGCGATATGACGCCCAGGCACAGATGAGCCGTCCGGTGGCTGATCTGTTGGAACTACAAGTCCGGGTGGGAAACCGGGAGGCGGAGCGTCACCGAGTCCGAAGCGGTCACTTTTTCGTCGCGATGTTGGTTGCGCAAGTGGCGGTGGTGATAGCCACCTTTTCTCTGGCCGTTCAACGCCGCAACGTGATTTGGGCGGTCGCAGCCTCTCTTGGTCTCACCGCCATTGGTTTCGGAGTCTACGTCTTTCTGCACGACTGAAGAATGTTTACTTTTGGCGCTTGTGTTCCGATTTGCTCGTGAAGCTCCACAATTAACAATACCAAAGGAACTTTCTGGTAGATTTTCACCATAAAAGTGGCCAATCGCATTCCAAAAAGCGCAATCGCTGGGGGGATTCTCGCTGACAATCGGCTGGATTGTAACAAATGGACGAAGGTTTAACGGCGAAAGGGTGACTGAAGCTTGCTTTTGGGACGCCTTCGTGGCCATGGTGTGGGCAGGATGCATCAAGACGATGTACCTAAAATTAACCGTCTCGCACAAGGTTTCGTTTATGATAAACTATTCATGGCGATCATGGAGGCACGCTAGTGCCCCAGTGGTGTTTCTTCTCTCCGGTGTCCTGTCTACACAGGCGGACTTTCCGACAACTCTCGAATCACTCAGTCCGGTCGGCTATTGGCGATTGGAAGAGTCGATTGCCGCCCCCCAGAATCTCGCGATTAACAGCGGTTCTGCCGGTGCCATTGGGAACGGCACCTACCTTTTAGAGAAAAACCCCGGCGACATCCATCCGGCTGCCGGGGCCTTGGTGGGAAGTTCCGATAGTGGGGCGACTTTCACTGGCGGCGAATGGGTCAGCGTCCCCAATAACCCGGCTTATAACCTGCAAGGTTCGTTCACCATCGAAGGGTGGATATCGCCCAGTGCAGCACCTGGCGGTTTGACCTGTCCCCTTTCATTTGCTCAGGCAGGGAATCCACGGTCGGGCTGGTTTCTCTACCAAAATAATGTGGACGGACAAGGATGGGATTTCCGCATGTTCAACAACAACGGCCTAAGCCGCGCGTTGGACATATCTGGAGGAGCATTACCTCAAGTCGGAACATGGTATTTGATCGCCATTTCCTATGACGCAGGTGCCAACCTCGCCACCCTTTACGTCAACGGTGCTGCTGTGGCGTCGGGTAGCCCGGTCGGCTATGTGCCGAATATTGATGGGAGTTTCTCCATCGGGGCCCGAAGTGATGATGGCTTTGGATATTCCGGATCTATTGATGAAGTGGCCCTGTACGATCATCCGCTGACCCCGGCTGTCCTCCTTTCCCACTACAATAACGGGACCAGTTCGACTCCCTCTACCCCCTATAATACTCTCGTTCAGCAAGAAACCCCGGTTTTGTACTATCGGTTGGATGAACCGACCTATACGCCTCCAACTACATTACCGGTTGCAGCCAACCTCGGTAGTTGGGGTTCGACTGGTAATGCCGGATATGATTTGGGTGCCATCCCCGGACAGCCGGGCGTTCCTGGAACAGGATTCCCAACCCCAAACAAGGCGCTCGATCTCAATGGTTCGATCGGCTCTGTTATCATTCCCGCGGGCCAACCGCTGAACACCGACACGGTATCCTACACTGCCTGGGTGAAGCCCAATGGACCACAGACCGGCTTCAATGCCGTCTTGTTCCAGCGCGGCGAAAATGGGAGCACTACGGCTGCGACCGGCTTTGGCTTTGGTGACCAAAATGACCTCCGGATGCATTGGGAAAACACCGAATACGACTGGATACCCGGCTTGGCGATTCCACCCTATGTCTGGAGCTTTATCGCCTGCGTCGTTACTCCGACCAACACGACCCTTTACGTCAATGGCACGTCGGCCAGCCACGACGCCACGCACGCAGCTCATGATTTCTTCCAGGACCCTATTTACATCGGCTTGGACCCGACGGGCGGACGAATTGTTAACGGAGAAATCGATGAAGTGGCCATTTACGACCACGCGCTTTCCACCAACGATCTAAACACGCTTTTCGCGGCGGCTCCGCTGGCTCCTGAAATCAGCACACAACCCAGCATTCCTTCCGGAACGATCTTTGAGGGTTCAACGCTCACGCTGAACGTCTCTGCCATCGGCAACTCTCCCCTTACTTACAAGTGGTTCAAAGGAGCCAGTCAAATTCAGACCGGGCCGACGCTTAGCCTGACGAATGTTACTGCGGCATCATCAGGGACGTATTTCGCGACCGTTCAGAACAGCCTGGGAACCGCCACCAGCGCGCCCGTCAACCTCACCGTTGTTGCCGGCCCCCCCTTCATCAGTACAGCGCCTAGAAGTTTGAACCTGTTGCCCGGCGGCACAGCCAATTTTTCAGTCGCAGCGGGTGGTAGTATTCCCCTCTCGTTTCAATGGTTTCATACCAATGCACCTATCGCCGGAGCTACCAACAATACCCTGACGATTCCCCAGCTAGGTACTTCAGATGGCGGCGATTATTACGTCGTCGTCACCAACCCTTATGGATCCATCACCAACCACGCCCTTCTGACCATCCTACCGTTGACCACACCTTACTCCGAAGCGGTAGCAAGTCTGGGGGCTGTGGCCTACTGGAAGTTGGATGAAACATCGGGTCCCCTATTCGCGGATTCAATAGGGAGCCTGGATGGCAAACTCAATGCAACCGTGACACTCGGCGTGCCAGGACCCGTTCCTCCAACCGATGCGGGCTTTTCCCCAACCAACACGGCGGTCAAGTTTGACGGTAAGACCAGCGATCTGACGGCTCCTCCGCTGAATCTACATCAACAAACGACCACCATCACGGCCTGGATAAATCCATCTGTCCAGCAAACCCTCATTTCCGCTGATTTCGACGGCCTCATTTTCTGTCGCGGAACCCAAACGGTCGCCGCCGGCATTGATTTTTATAAAGGAACTGGCGACCTCGCTTATACCTGGAATAACAACGCAGCGACGTACAATTGGGACTCGGGATTGGCTCCTGCCATCGGGGTTTGGAACTTTGTCGCGTTGGTAGTGGAAGCCGACCAAGCCACCCTCTATTTGGATGCCGGCAATGGCTTGACCTCGGCCGTGAACGCCGTCACCCATACCCCAGAAGTCTTCGATGGTCCCTTGCACTTCGGCACAGAT
Organism: uncultured Verrucomicrobiota bacterium; assembly: GCA_903835555.1. GTDB lineage: Bacteria > Verrucomicrobiota > Verrucomicrobiia > Limisphaerales > UBA9464 > CAILNN01. The sequence goes on along the minus strand of CAILNN010000251.1, from coordinate 46,184 downwards.
CCCAGCGGCAACCGACTCTATCAAGGCAGCCTGGATCAGGTGGCCATTTTCAACCACGCACTCAGCCCAGCGGAAGTTCAGTCACTTCGCGATGCGGGTGTCACCGGGAAGTTTACTCCGAGCCCAGTGACCATCACCCAGGATACTGTTGTTCAGGATCCCCCTGGACCGGATACGCTGGTCGGCACGAGGCTATCGCTCTTTGCCGGAGCATCCGGTGGGCAGCCGTTGACTTACCAATGGCAGAAAAACGGCCAGGACATCCCCGGTGCCGTTCGGAACTCCTACACCATTGCTTCGGCTACGACGAATGATTCAGGCACCTATCACTTGGTGGTTTCGCAAGGAGCAACCAAGCTGGCCTCGAAAGATGCCACGATCACGATCCACGCCCCCCCAAATTATCTAAGCATCACGAACGGACTGGTTTTGCATCTGCCGTTTGACAACAGCTATTCCGATACGGCGGGCGACCACAATGATGGAACTCCAGAAGGTGGACCGACGTTCGTTGGCGGAAAGATTGGATCGGGTGCCTTGCACTACGTGACGACCACGTCCTCTGGAGTGGTTACGAGCGCCAGCTACGTTGAGCTAAACAACCCCTCTGATTTAGCCATCGGTCCAGGCGACGACTTCTCAGTAGCTTACTGGATCAATTTCGTCGGCCTTCCAGGCGACCTTCCGTTCTTCGGCAACACCAAGACTTCCTACGGTGACTTTGGTATCGACTTCGCCTCCTCCTATAAATTAGGGGGCTGGTCTTGGTGGTTGAAGGACACTGGCTCGGTCGGCAGTAGTGCAGGACTCTATTCGCCGGTCAATAATGATATCAACGACGGCAACTGGCACAGCTTGGTCCACGTCTTCCATCGATTGGGAAATGCAATAACCTACCTCGACGGCGTCGCAGTCAATACAACCGACATCGGTGGTCTGGCGTCGCTCGACCTTTCCAGTACTGGCAACACCTGGGAAATCGGTCAGGCAGGCGGCGGCACCTACGGTGAGGCCGGTGCATTCTCGCTGGATGACCTCGGATTCTGGCGTCGTGCTCTTACCGACTACGAAGCCCGATCGATCTACATCGTTGGCAATGGCTATGGACGCAGCTTTGACGTTCCAGCACCGCCTTCGGTCACACTCACGGTGAGCACCGACGGCACCCGCGTCACCATAGGATGGAGCAATGGAACGCTCCAATCAGCCTCTTCCCCGACAGGTCCCTGGATCAACGTCGGCGGCGCGAGCGCTCCGAAGTACACCTTCACGCCATCGGCCGGCTCCCCGGCGTTATTCTATCGCGCCTCTTTCTAAGAGGTTGAGCTAAGACATCGAAGACGCGGGGGATGAAACATCCTCCGCGTTTTTTATTGAGCCACGTCAATGAGTTCGAAGTCTTAGAACTCCTGTCGGCGTGGAAGGGTGGTGGCCCCCGAAACGTAAAAAATGGCGTACTGAACGGACAAAAACTGCCGCCATCGATAGGGGTTGAATGAACCTGTAACTCCTACTATGGGTTGGCCCGGAAGCATTGGGCTGGCTTCGAAAACCGCGAGACGCTGATTCCACTTTGAAGCCCTCCGGGTCGGGTGGGGGCTAACTTGCGCGGCGGGCGTGGCTCGGACCGCCGGGAAGGTCTGGAGACCTGCGTTACAGCAGGCTGGAAAGCCTGCGCTACGGGGCGAAGTCTACCCAACCGATGTTGTTTTGATTCAATCTGTTACGTATACGCCTACACGTGGATGCGGCGTCCCGCCGCTTTTCACCAAACCAGCGTCGGCTTACCACTGGGCCAGATTCTGAATTCCGGCAAGAGCGGCCTCCCTCTCAAGCAAAGTGGGGTGGGAATAATGCCAGGCACTGTAAAGCGGATGCGGCGTCAAATTAGACAGGTTTTTCTCGTTCAATTTTCTTAAGGCCCCGATCAGGCCCTGTGAGTCGTTCAGCACATTCGCTGCGTAAGCATCGGCCTGATACTCATGTTGGCGAGACCAGAAATTCATCAAGGGTGATGCCCAAAATGTGACAGACCCAGACAGGAGAGAAAACAAGAGCAATGCCGGAGCCAAGCCGACATCTTTCCCGAACCCAAAGGCCGCAGTAAATTCCGGTTGCCTAGCCAGCCAAGCGATGACCGCGAACCCAACCAGCATCGAGATGGCATTGGCAATCAGCATCCGGGGAATGTGCCCGCGCTTATAATGCCCGATTTCGTGCGCGAGGACTGCTTCCAGTTCCGTCTCGGTCAATTGTTGGATCAGCGTGTCAAACAAGACAATTTTCCGGAAGCGGCCAAAACCGGTAAAGAAGGCATTGGAGTGGCGGGACCGCTTGCTGCCATCCATAACCAGAATAGTCTGAGCAGAAAAACCGGTCTTTTCTCCGAGCTTCAGCAACCGGTCCCGAAGAGTGCCCGCAGCCAGCGGTGTGAGTTTATTAAACAGCGGTAATATGAACACCGGCGCGATCACCATCATCAGGAGTTGAAACGCCATCAAGACCGCCCAGGCCCACAGCCACCAATGACTGCCCACCCAATCGACCAACTTTAGAATCAAGATCAGGAGTGGCACACCCAGAACTAAGGCCAGAGCCAGACCTTTGACTCGATCCAGGAACCAAAGCTTGATGGTGTTGGTATTGAATCCAAATCGCTCCTCCAACCGAAACTGCGCCCACCATTCCAGTGGTAACCCAGGGATGGAGAGCCCAACACCAACGGCGATGAGCCACAGGGCTTGAACCCAGGCAGCATCTCCAAGCCAACCTTGCAGCCAGGCGTAACTAGCCGCGAGGACGGGGGTTACGAGTACGCAGAGCAACACGGCCAGTCCCCAGGCGGATTCCACCCCTGCAAACTGGATTCTAGCCAAGGTGTAATCGGACGAGCGTTGGTAGGTAGGTGTATCAATGATGCCTTCAAAGGCTTCTGGTACCTTTGAGCGGCGCGCGACCACATACCGCCGGTTGAGTTCAGCCAAGAACCGGTCCGCGACCCATTGTGTCGTCGGAAAGAGAACTGCTGCCCAAAAAATGAATGAGGTACCGGTCATGTGCGTCCAGATAGCTTTGGCAAACCTGGCACTTGGAGACAACACCAGTTGCGGTCAAAGATTGCACGTACACGTATTAACTCTACTCTCGGACTGTAGCGCATGAAAAAACTTGTTGGACTTGTTGTCGTCGTCGCCCTGGCTGGCGGCGGTTGGTGGTACTGGAAGACTCAATCGTCCAGTGCCTCTACCACCACGGATGCCTCGGTACGTCCGACGACCGCGACCATCGAGAACCGGGACATCCGTTTTTCAGTGACAGCGGCGGGCGAAATTGGTCCATCCGAACAGGTGAGTGTCCGCCCGGAAGTCAACGGCAAGATTTCCGTCCTAACCGTTGACGTCGGGGACAGCATCAAAAAGGGTGAGTTGCTGTTCCAACTAGATGACAGCGAACTTCAGGCCCAGCGCGCTTCAGCCGACAAGGAAGTGGAACGCGCGCAATTGCAAGTGGAGCAAGCTGAGCGCGACTACAAACGGTCGATCGAACTTTTTAAGGACCAATTGGTATCGCAACAGGTTTTCGATGATTCCAAGACGACTTGGGGACTGGCGAAGAACACCCTCGAGAAAAACCAAAAACAACTGGATATCACCTTGGAGCAACTCAAGAAAACCAAGGTTTCGGCGCCGTTTGACTGCACGGTTTTGACACGGCCTGTGTCTGTGGGACAGGCGGTCAGCGGTTCGGGCGGGTTTAACTCCGGCACCGAGGTTTTGACTATCGCCAACCTCAACGATCTGATTATCAACGCCCACATCAATCAGGCTGATGTGACCCGCCTGAACGCCAAGCAAGACGTGGAAGTGACTGTGGAAGCGGTCCCTGGCCTCAAAGTGATTGGCAAGGTCGAGCGCATTGCCCCGCAGGCCACGATCAAGAACAACATCAAGGGATTTGCGACCCGAATTCTGTTAAAGGATGTCGACAAACGTATCCGTCCTGGAATGACAGCCAACATATCCATCCCGGTCGCCAGCGCAGACAATGTGGTGGCGTCGCCGCTGGCAGCGGTTTTTACCGAACTCAATTCGGATACCAAGCAGTTGGAGCGATTCGCCTGGGTTAAGTCCGGCGATGATTGGGAACGCCGTTCCATTACGATAGGCGTCAGCGATTACTTTTTTGTCGAGGTTACTTCGGGCCTCAAATCGGGTGAAATCGTCTCGTTGGAGGACAAAGCCAAGAGCTCCAAGACTCCGAAAAAGGCTCCTCCGGCAAAAGGCGTCGCCAGTGTCAATGCGAGTACGGGTGGCGTAGCTGGGGCGGCATCCGCTCCCCGCTCCAGTCACAATGCCCCTTGAGAGCCGACCTTCGGTTTCAAATTTAATCCCCTTTCTCCGTGGCTCTTCTTGAACTCCGCGATGTCCGTAAAGTGTACCATTTGGGCGGTGAAGAGATTCGCGCCCTGGATGGCATCACGCTCAACATCGACGGCGGCGAATTCGTCTCGATCATCGGCCCGTCGGGCAGTGGCAAGTCGACCTTGATGCACATTCTCGGCTGCCTGGATACGCCGACCCACGGGACCGTGACCTTGGACGGCACCCCTATACAGCAGGCATCGGCACGTGAGCTGGCCCGGATGCGCAATCGGAAGATCGGGTTTGTCTTTCAATTTTTTAATCTTTTACCCAAACTCAACGTGGTCCAAAATGTGGAGCTTCCGATGATCTATGCCGGCCTCAACGGGCACCAACGCCGGGAAAAGGCGCTCAAGGCCCTGGAAGCGGTCCAAATGGGCCATCGCTTAAAGAATCGTCCATCGCAGTTATCAGGCGGACAGCAACAGCGGGTAGCCATCGCCCGCGCATTGGTAAATGATCCGAAGATCATCTTCGCCGACGAACCCACGGGCAATTTGGATACGCACACTGGCGAAATCATTCTGGAACTTTTTCGCAGTTTGTCGAAACAGGGGCGTACGGTCATCATTGTGACGCATAATCCGGAAATCGCCGCCGTCACGCCCCGGCGGATTGAAATCCGAAATGGAAAGATCGCCGATCGGGTGGATGCCCGACTGGCCGGTTTGGAAAAGACCGCGCTCCTCTCTCACTCGGGCCACGACACAACTATCGCGCCCGCATGAATTTGTGGAATGCCATGGAAGTGGGCCTCAAGGAGATTTGGGCTCACAAGTTCCGCTCTCTGCTGACCATGCTGGGTATTATTCTTGGCGTGTCGTCCTTGGTTGCGATGAGCGCCATGGTCACGGGAATGGAAAAGGGAGCGCGGGAGGCCCTGGTCGCGGTTGGTGGACTTCAAAAGGTTCGAGTTGAAGGACAACCGGTGCCACCGGACCAACGCCATCTGCGTGATTTCGCGCGTGGAGTCACTCTTTCAGATGTTTACGCGATTCAAGGAAGCGTTCCCGAAATTGAAGATGTCTCTCCAGAGATGCGGTTGGATACCCCTCCCACGCTGACCGCCAATGGAAAGTTTACCCGTACTTTCATGACTTCCGGAGTTTGGCCGGTGCAATTGGAAATGATGGAGCACAAGGTCGAGCACGGGCGCATGTTCAACGAAGTAGATGATGAACTGGCACGAAGCGTGTGCGTGATCGGGACCGGTATCCGGGATGATCTGTGGGGCGATCCGGAAAAGACAGGGGAAGAAATCATTCCGTTGGGCAAGACGATTTCAGTCAATGGCTACCCGTTCACCGTGGTTGGAATGTTCGAGCACTATGAAAGCGAGCAGGAACACCGCGAACGGCAGATCAGGAAAGCGGAGGAGGCAAAGCGGATAGCCGCCGGACAGACCAATTCGGCAGCGGGTCCCCGACGAGACCGAGGTTGGAATGGGGGGGGACGGCGCGGCGGCTTTGCCTTTTGGATCAAGAACCACACGGTCTACCTGCCCCTAAACACCATGTGGGTGAAGCTGGTATCCGGTGTCACCAATGTGCCGGCGGAACCGCGCCTGAGTAACTTGGAAATCAAGATTCGCGACGTCCAAAATCTGAACTTGGCTCTGACCGAAATTCGCAACGTCTTGATGATTAACCACCACGGGGTGGAAGACTTCGCCTTTAGAACTCAGGAAGACTGGGCCGACCAGATCAACCTGTACATCAAGAACGCCCGCCTGTCGGGGGGATTAATTTCTGGCATCAGCTTGCTGGTGGGTGGTATTGGCATCATGAACATCATGCTGGCCAGTATCAGCGAGCGAATCCGTGAAATCGGCATCCGCAAAGCAGTCGGCGCGGGCGGTGTGGATGTTTTCGTCCAAATCGTGGTGGAAAGCGTGGTCATCGCTATGATCGGCGGTGCCGTGGGACTCGTAACCAGCCTGGGTCTCTTGCAACTGATTGCCTTTGTTTCTCCAACCGACAATGCTCCTATTGTCACGCTTTCGGCGATGGCTTTTGCCTTTGGAGCGAGCGTCCTGGTCGGTGTACTCGCCGGGCTTTTTCCCGCCGTCAAGGCCGCGCGGATGAACGTCATCCAAGCACTCCGATACGACTGATGAATCTCTGGAATACAGTTTTGGTGGGGCTAAAAGAGATTTGGGCGCACAAGTTCCGCTCGTTGCTCACCATGCTTGGAATCATTCTGGGGGTTGCCAGTTTGGTGGGAATGGCCGCCATCACCAAGGGCATGGAGAATGGCATGAAGGAGTCCATGATTGCGAATGGCGGGGCCGACAAAGTTTCACTCCAGGATCAAGCAGTTCCCGCCTGGCAAGACCATCTCGCCGATGAAGCCCCGGGCAAGACGCTTCCAGACGCTTATGCCCTCATGCGGGGTGCCCCGCTCATCAAGATTGTTTCGCCACAGATACAGATCGTCGAACCAACGGTGACTCATGGCGACAAGCCCGCCCAGATCAGTGAATGTGCCGGGGTATGGCCGGCCGTCTTGAACATGAACCTCCATACCGTAGCGCATGGGCGCTTTTTCAGTGACATTGACGAGGCGGAAGCTCGAAGCGTCTGTGTCATAGGAGACGGCATTCGCGACGACCTTTTCGGCAAGCCGGAGGAAACCGGGCAAGAAATCATCCCAATTGGAGAAATTATCCTGATCAATGGCCAACCGTTCAAAATCATTGGCATGTTCGACCACTACATGGGCGAACAGGAGGCGAAGGAGCGTGCTGCTGCGCGAAAGGCGGCCTTGTCCCCCAAAAAGGCCGAAGTACCCGATAGCGGTCCAAAGCGGCAGCGCGGATGGGGACGTGGTGGCGGTTGGGCGTTCTGGCGCAAAAACCACACTCTTTACATGCCGTTCAATACCGCCTGGGTAAAATTCAAATCGATCGGGAAATTGGGGGATGGGGTGACCGATAGTCGCATCAGCGATATTGACCTCAAGGTTACCGATATCGAGCACCTCGACGACGCTCTAACCCAAGCCCGCAATATCCTGATGGTGACCCACAAAGGAATTGAGGACTTCACTTTTCAAACCCAGGAAAACCAAATTTCCACCATCACCAAACAAATACGAGCCTCTAGACTGAGTGGAGGAATCATCGCAGGAATCAGTTTGTTGGTTGGCGGGATTGGGATCATGAACATCATGCTGGCCAGCATCAATGAACGGATTCGTGAGCTTGGGATTTGCAAAGCAATTGGGGCGACGGGCGGGGAAATCTTCACTCAGATTATTGTTGAGAGCACGGTCGTTTCCCTGATAGGGGCTGGATTGGGGGTTGGAGCGAGCTTTGGGTTTGTCCAGGTCCTCCAAGCCATCACGCCGTCGGCGAATACGCCCGTAATCACCAGTCAATCCATGCTCATGGGTGTGGCGTTTAGCGCCGTGGTGGGAATGGCGGCAGGTTTGATTCCGGCCATCAAGGCAGCCCGACTCGACCCCATTCAAGCATTGCGGTACGAATAACGGGACGGAGTCCCCTTCCCCATTTTCGTTGTTCCAGCCCGTCTGAAACCATTTCCCGGATTTTTTGTTTCGCGTTGCTCCTCGCAAGCGTGTTCTATCCGGCCTGTTTAACTCGTTCCCGAGCCATGCCGAAACGCACTGACATCCACTCCGTCCTCATCATCGGTGCCGGACCGATCATCATCGGCCAAGCCTGTGAGTTTGACTATTCAGGCACCCAAGCCTGCAAGGCACTCCGCGAGGAAGGGTACCGGGTAATCCTGGTCAACTCGAATCCTGCGACGATCATGACTGACCCGGAGTTTGCCGACCGGACCTACATCGAACCGATCACACCGCTGGCGGTCGAAAAAATTATCGTTCGCGAATTGGAGGAGATGCGCCGACTGGGTGTCGCGGTGGACGCCGCGTCCGACGGCAAGACGCCAAGCCGGTTGGTCTTGCTGCCCACCTTGGGCGGACAAACAGCGCTCAATACCGCCATGTCACTCCACCGCAATGGGGTCTTGCAGCGGCTGGGAGTGGAAATGATCGGTGCCAAGGCCGAGGCAATTCAGCGAGGCGAGGACCGCGAGACCTTCAAACAGTTGATGATCCAAATTGGATTGGATGTCCCCATCAGCGGTACCGCTCATAATTTTGATGAGGCCCGAGCGGTTGCTGAACGGATTGGGCGATTTCCCCTCATTATTCGGCCCGGATTTACCTTGGGCGGAACCGGGGGGGGAATTGCGTACAATCGGGACGAATTTGAAGAAATCGCCCGACGCGGACTCGACCTGTCACCCGTCTCGGAGATTCTCATCGAAGAATCACTGCTGGGCTGGAAGGAGTACGAGATGGAAGTGATGCGCGATTGCGCCGATAACTGCGTGATCATCTGTTCTATCGAGAACTTTGATCCGATGGGGGTACATACCGGTGATTCGATCACCGTGGCTCCGATTCAGACCTTGACCGACAAGGAGTTTCAAATCATGCGCGATGCCAGTTTCGCGGTTATTCGCGCCGTGGGGGTAGAAACCGGTGGGTCCAATATCCAGTTCTCGGTGAACCCGGAGAATGGGCGCATGATTGTCATTGAAATGAATCCTCGTGTCAGCCGCAGCTCTGCTCTGGCGTCAAAGGCCACAGGATTCCCGATCGCCAAGATTGCGGCCAAACTGGCTGTCGGCTACCGGCTGGACGAAATCCGAAACGATATCACCCGGGAAACTCCGGCCAGCTTTGAACCAACGATCGACTACGTGGTCACCAAAATCCCTCGGTTTGCCTTCGAGAAATTCCCCCAAGCGGACCCCACCTTGACCACTCAGATGAAAAGTGTGGGCGAAGCGATGGCCATTGGACGCACTTTCAAGGAAAGCCTCCAAAAATGCCTTCGTTCGTTGGAAATTGGACGTAGCGGACTGGGCGGGGACGGGAAACCGTGGCGTGTCGGTACCGATGTTTACGGTGACCGGGATATTCTACCCAACGACGTTATTAGCCGAAAGCTCAGCGTCCCTAATGCGGAGCGAATCTTCTTCATCCGGCATGCGTTCCGAGCCGGATTCACTTCCGAACAAATTTTCCACCTGAGCAAAATTGATCCATGGTTCCTGGCGCAGATTCAGGAACTGGTTGAGTTTGAGGAACTGCTGGCCGCGTCGCCGCGCACGGCTACGCAGGAGGTTGAGTAGGTTCGGAGTCCCCTCCAGCAGCACTTCAATCCCAGGGGCTTTGGTCACCCCATTTATGGCCTTCGAGAAATCCCCGATTGTATTGGTCTGAATCTGCCAAATTTGAAAGGCGTTGCGTCTACCGATCCGGTAGAGATGAAGCCGAAGAACGGTGGTAGCACGCGGCAGCGTCTTGGAGTGCGGTTGTCCTCTACCGCTTTTGGGCCTCGCTTCCTGAGAAGCCCGTTCGTGATTCTTGGTCACTCGCGATTATATGGCCTTTTTCCAAAGCGCCAGGGGACTGGCGCAGTCCTAGACCCATTGGACATCCCTTTCCCCCTTAACTCGGGGAGCGCCTCGGATCGTGGTAGCCACATCAAAAGTTCGCGTGCAGGACGGACAAAGACCCTGATCCCGTAATCTAAGCACCATACCATTCCTCCGGCTGGGTGAGAGCTTATCGCCGAATCGACTTTGGATCGGGAAATTCAACATAAGGGTGACACGTCAGTGCAGGATTGGATCCGGATGGCCTTGCTGGGTCAATTCCGCCTCCAGGTCGAGAAACCAATCCAGTCGGCGATCGGTTTCTTGCAAATCAATGTGGCGGGCCATGATCAGGTAAGTGGCGTAGTGATTGCCCTCGGATTCGACCAACCTGGCGTAGAATTGGGCCAAGGGCGGATCGATAGGTTCCAAAGCTTCCGCCAAGACCTGGAATTTTTCGCAACTACGACCTTCGATTAGGGCACAGACAATGAGGTGGTCAATCACCTGCCCTTGTACGCCCGGGCGAATACCGCGCATGAGCCCGCGAATCCAGCGGCTCGGTCTCGGTTCATCAAAAGGGATTCCCCGCGCCTGTAGGAGGCGTAAAACCAACTCGAAATGCTGTAGCTCCTCAATGGCGATGGCATTCAGTTCATGAACCCGGCTATGCAACTGGCGGAATTTTTCAAGATTCAGCGCTGATGTGGCGGCCTTGCGTTCCAAATGGGCATGGTCCACCAGCACCTGCGGTAGATGCGCAAGAATCTTTGGAAGCCAGTCGGCGGGAATCGGCGTACGGAACAACAACATTTCCGCCTTGAAGGCTACCGAACGAAACCAACGGGGTGCAATGGGAACCAAGGAATGAATTCGCACTGGATTCCCAATATCCACATGCAACTCTGACAGACATGCGGTTGCGACAGAGAGTCATGATTGGCTTTGGTCTGGTATCATCGAATAGTTCGGTCACCATGCTTAATTGAAGGCTTGCGCGTGGCACACGTTTAGACAGCGTGCCGGCTTTCTTCGACGAATCGGTCGGCGGAAGTTATCACATTAACAATGACACGGAGGCCACCTCTCCTGCTAACTAAAAGACCATGATCACCGAAGATGAACTCGTGATGCTCCTGGGTGAAATCGAGTCCTTTCGAGTGGAACGCACCGTTTCCGTAGAAAAGACGGACAAATTCGCCCAAGCGATATGCGCCTTTGCCAATGACATGCCCGGATCTAACCTGCCTGGCTACCTTTTCATCGGAGCCGATGATAAGACAGGCACTCCAAGTGGGCTGATAGTCACGGACCAACTCCTCCAGAATCTGGCCAATCTAGCATCGAACGGAAACATTCTCCCAGCTCCAGCACTTATTGCCTATCGAGTCATCCTCTCCTCGGGGCTTGGAGAAATAGCCGTCGTTGAGGTCCAACCATCAAGGCTGCCCCCGGTGCGCTATAAAGGCCAGGCATGGATTCGACGCGGCCCAGTGAAAGGGATCGCCAATGAGACGGAAGAATCGATCTTGATCGAACGCCGTACTTCCTATGCGAGAACGTTTGACGCACAGGCCTGTAATGGTGCATCCCTGTCAGACCTTTCCTTGGACCTGTTTACTTCCACCTACCGACCGCAAGCCATTGATGCAGAAACCATTTCGGATAATCATCGATCGATTGAAAACCAGCTTGCATCGCTCCGTTTTTTTGATCTCCGCCGCAACTTACCGACCTACGCAGGACTCATTTTGTTTGCCAAAGATCTGTTGAGTTGGCTGCCCAACGCCTACATCCAATTCGTTCGCTTTGACGGAAATGATCTCAGTTCCGACCCACTGTCGGAAAAACGATTTCAAGGCGACCTGCTCTCTGTTATTCTCGAACTGAAAACCTTTATTTCGCTGATCACCAACACACGCCCCGAGCGTTTGTCCTCTATTGAGGAAAGGCTGGTGGCGGACTATCCCGAGGCTGCTATTCGCGAACTCTTGATGAACGCGGTTCTGCATCGTTCCTACGAATCCAATTCCCCGGTGCGGTTTTATCAATTTACGGATCGTATCGAGATTCAAAATCCTGGCCCACTCTATGGAGAGGCTCGTCCAGAGAACTTTCCCCGTCAGACCAGCTATCGAAACCCGATATTAGCGGAAGCGATGAAAACTTTGGGTGCTATCAATCGGTATGGTCGTGGAGTCGAGCGCGCCCAGAGTCTATTGGCCAAGAATGGAAGCCCACCCGCTGAATTTGAGTTTGGCGACACTTTTTTCGGTGTCACCATTCGCACTCGTCGATGAAAACCATCGCATTTTTTAATAACAAAGGCGGGGTCGGCAAAACCTCGCTGGTGTACCACCTTTCATGGATGCTGGCGGAGCGTGGAATTCCTGTAGTAGCGGTTGATCTCGACCCACAGGCCAACCTTTCTGCCATGTTTCTTTCTGAAGAACGATTGGAAGAAATATGGCCGGACAGCCAAGAACATACTTCTACCATTTACGGGGCGGTTCGGCCCATTTTGAGAGGAGTCGGAGACATCTCCCCCCCTCCGTTGGAGAACATTTCCCGAAACCTCTACTTATTGCCCGGCGACCTTGGCCTTTCTCGTTTTGAAGACAAGCTGTCTGAAGCCTGGCCGCGATGTCATAATTCCGATGAAGGCGCATTCCGCACCATGACGGCTTTCCACCGACTCATTCAAGCGGTGGCAAAGGATCGGGCGGAACTCATTCTGATCGATGTCGGCCCCAATCTGGGTGCCATCAACCGATCGGCCCTCATCGCATCGGATCATGTTTGTTTCCCACTGGCACCGGACCTTTTTTCTCTCCAAGGACTCAAGAATCTAGGTCCTACTTTGAGGCAATGGCGGTCCACATGGAAAGATCTTGTGAACAAAGCACCGCCAGATTTTTCACTACCATCTGGCAGAATGGCCTCAGAAGGTTACATTGTCATGCAGCATGGCATGAGGGACAAGCGTCCGGTAAAAGATTATCAGCGCTGGATGGATAAGATTCCTGCGGCTTACCGAAACGCCGTCCTCGGTGAATCCGAAACGGGCACGATACCCTCGATTCAAAACGATCCGTATCTCCTGGCTCAGCTAAAGCATTACCGCAGCCTGATGCCATTGGCCGTGGAAGCAAATAAACCGATGTTCAGTCTCAAACCCGCAGACGGGGCCATTGGGGCGCACGTTTCAGCGGTCAGTGACTGTTACAAAGATTTTCTATCCTTAGCTCGAAAACTTGCGACTGGGGTCGATATCGAACTTGAATAATTCCAGAGCACCTTTCAAATGCAGGCTAAGTTTGGAAACGCGCCGGCTTCTTGGACTGCGGTTGTCCTCTACCGCTTTTTGCCTCGGAACCTAAAGCGCCCGCCACTGAACTCTGGTCGCCGTTCATTTTCACGGCTGTTTCCAAAGCGCCAGAGGACTGGCGCAGTCCAAGACCTGGCGGACATCCCCATTCCCCCTTAACTCGGGAAGCACCTCGGATTGAGGTAACAGAAAAAAGCCGCGTCGGACGGCTACGGGGAAACGGTGTTAATAGTTCCGTAATATTCCACCGGCAATGGAGAACCAGAGGCGGTTTGGAGGTTCCCACGCACCATGATTTGCATCACGGGTTGCAGGTGATCTAATTGAAGCGTCACCGATCGATTGTCGTCACCCAGGAATACTTTCAGAATCGAGGCTAAATCGCCCTTGAGCTCGCCCTTCTTGCCCGTTTTTCGATCGGGATCGGAGATGGAGTACAAGTCGGACCCGTACTGATGACCCCAATGATAGTTCCACCATTGGATATCCCAATTGCCAGGATCTATCGCACTTTTGCCATCCAACGGCTCATTGAAGCGGATTTCGATTCCAAATTTTTTAACGGCCAAGCTGGTCACCATCGGATACGTGCCGCCCATCCATCGAATTCGGTGCAAGGCTCCGTCGTTTGCGGCAGTGGTCTGCCATCCTTTGAGTCCGGCCACCCAGATCGATCCGTCGGTTGGATGCGACCGCCCCCGCATGGCTGATGAATCAAAGCGCCAAGGAAGTGGAACAACCCCTCCTTGCATGATTCCACCCACTGATTGGGTCAGTACATGAAACGCCCGGCTCTTGCCGTAGCTGAGGTGAATCATTTGTCCGCTCAGTGGACCAAAGCCTTTCCCCGCCCAAACCTGGGAACCTGACGAATTGTCGATGGCGTAGGGCAGCCAACAAAGCGGGGCGTCCGGTGCCAAGGGCGGGATATCGCGGTGGTCCATGCCCATGGCACCGTAGAATCCTCCCGGCTTTACCCAGTTGATCCGGCAAACCGGCGTCCAAATGCCTTCATTGTCACTACACACGAATTGATCATCCGGACTCATGCCCGAGCCGTTGGGTGCTCTTAAACCAGTGGCGAGGCGCTCCAACTGATTTCCATCGGACGACACCTTGATTACAGACCCATTATGCGCACCTATCGGGTCCCAGTATTCTGTGCCCAACAGTGGACCACCTTTGGTAAAGTAAAAATTGCCTTTCGAGTCCGCCTGAAGGTCCAGGGCAAATTCGTGGAAATTGGGGGTGACGCTGACATCATTGTTGAAGCTGACGACTTCGTCTGGTTCCCCATCACCGTCGAAATCATCGAGTCGAGCGATTTCATCGCGACAGAGCACAAATATCTTTCCGCCCACGATCTTGAGTCCCAATGGCTGGAACAAACCGGCGGCCAATCGACGCCAAACCACTTGATTGAGGTCTCCCACAAGCCCGGAAACGAGCCAGACATCACCACTCCAAGTGGCGACGGCAGCCGACCGTCCGTCCGGGAAGAAGTCGAACCCACTGGGGCGCATCCACGATTTCCACGGATTGTCAGTTGGCATGGGAATCGAATCCAGGACGTATCCGTTGGTGGCCTTACCAGGTTTTCCAGACAGCGTCACCGTCGGCTTAAACCGGGGTGCCCAGCTAACCTTGGCCTGAGCTAAGTCGGCTGCCCCTGCCAGCGCGGAAACCGTGCGGAGCGGTGCGGGATCAGAAATCGGATGCCATTGGTCGCGTCGATCGATGTCAACCGGACCGGTCATCACAGTAAAGACTTCGGTGGCCAATGTCGGCGGTAATTCGAGTGCCAGCTTTGTTCCGTTGATGACCCGCCACCGTGCTCCCGTCGGGAGGCGGTCCACGGCGGACGCATTGCGCCCCAAAAAAGCGATAGTGGAAACCGCCTCTGGATAACGACCGTCAAAAGCCGAGTGATCCCGATATTCCAATCGGTCTTCCAGGATCAACAATGAAAGGTTCAGGCTATGGGGTCTTACGGCGATGGATCGGGCAAAGAATCGATGATTAGCAATACTTCCAAATGAAGGGGTCTCAAAAACGATTGAATCCCCTGCGGAATAATGCAACACCCCTCGCCCATCGACCCGTAGGATACCGAGGTAGTGAGCCTGTTGACTGGGTAGTGGAACATACGGTTCTGTTCTCAAATCCCGCCAATCTCCCCCTATAGCCCAACCTGGTCCATGGGATGTCGCCAAGAGTGGGTTACCGATCAATGCGGGCCGAGAGTTGGCAGGAGGACGATGGGTTCCATCGAATGGCGTCCCCATCAACTTGAGACGGCCATCGACAGTTGCTCCCGCCCATCGAAGTTCGCCAGTATCAAAGGTGGCGGAATCGGTTCCCGAGCGAAAGGTGATGCCCTTCAAAACAATCCCGTCTAGGTCTTCACCATTCTTGGACCATGGCAACGTCACCGAAGACGCGAGCCACCCTCCATAGTCCATGGCATCCCAAGGAGAAAACTCCTCTGCCATCGACATTATGGAAGAGCACAATACCCCTATCATCATCCCAGCACGCATTGCCGAAGGGTGGGCTAAAAAGCCACGCTGGCCAAGCAGGGACATCGCAGAAACCCACTAACCCGGCGGCCAATGGAGCGAACGACCACCGAGAACATGAACATGCAGGTGGGGAACACTTTCGCCGGCATCGGGACCATTATTGATCACGACCCGAAACCCAGTGCCCCCGAGACCTTCCTGACGAGCGACTTTGGCGGCTACCAGCAGCAAATGCCCGAGCAAGGCTTCGTCTCCCTCCATTGCTTCATTCAAGCGAGCAATCGGCTTCTTGGGGATGACTAAGAGATGGACCGGAGCTTGCGGGTGAATATCATGGAGCACTATGGCCCGATCGTCTTCATGGACAATCGTTGCCGGAATTTCCCGGGCAATGATGCGCTCAAATAGAGTCATAGCTCGTTCTTCCGTTCAACGAACCAAAAGGGCGGTGGCGGAAGCCTTTGGGCTCTGGCTGTACCACGCCCGCAAGGCATCAACTATCTCCACCTCCAACTGAGTACAGGCCGGACACCACTTTTTGCGCCCAGTCAACATTTTGACACAACCACGGAGCCCGAGGAATTCCATGCGGTCAGGGGGATTCTCCATTTGCTCATGCAATCGGCTTCGCAGCCGCTTGAAAAAATCCAACTCACCA
Source organism: uncultured Verrucomicrobiota bacterium (assembly GCA_903835555.1). Classification (GTDB taxonomy): domain Bacteria; phylum Verrucomicrobiota; class Verrucomicrobiia; order Limisphaerales; family UBA9464; genus CAILNN01. The sequence goes on along the minus strand of CAILNN010000251.1, from coordinate 29,838 downwards.
AATTTTGCGGCGGCAAATGCCAATTCACGCAAGTCTGACACGCCCACATTCGATTTCGGGGATGAATCACTGATCGGTTGTGCGCAGACCTCCGCCACCTCGGCGGAGAATCCCATTCCATTCAATGCCCGTGCAATCGCATCGGCGAATTCGGAAATAGTGATGGTCATTCTTCCGAGTTCATCCTTGAAGTAGTGCAACACTCCTGCGGCTACCTGTTGCATGACCTCCTCATTCAGCGTCTCGGCTCCTCCACCCACAAATTCCAGGGTGAGCTGGCTTGCCGACCACGGGATATAACCGCCACCGGGTTGTTCCACCAGCAGACAATCCTCATGTAGTTGAATCATGGTTTTTTCCTGTCTCTCTTGGGAATCGATTTGGTGCCTTGGAAAATCCTGGCGCTCTCAGGTCTTAGACGTCCTCGGGTATCAGTGGAATCTGGCGTTTGTCGGGCAATGGTTGGGCAGCAAGCCGATGCACCTCTTCGACGAACTCGTCGACCTCCTGAAAACTCCGATAAATGCTGGCAAACCGCACGTAAGCGACCGCATCCAGAGTTCGTAGCTCGCGCATCACGCGCTCGCCGATTTCCCGGGCGGTGACCTCCAATTCGTTGGCGTCTCGAACGGACGAACATATCCGCTCAACGGCCTCGCTGATAGCTGCTTCTGGAACAGGCCGCTTTTGGCAGGATCGCTGAAGGGAAAGCGTGAGTTTTTCCTTGGAAAAAAGTTCCCGCCGTCCATCACGCTTAGCCACCATCAATTCAACATGCTCGATTTGTTCGTAGGTGGTAAACCGATGGGTGCAGGAGAGGCACTCCCGGCGGCGGCGAATCGTTGCCCCCTCCTTCGAAGCCCGGGAGTCGATCACTTTGTCTTCCTGTGTGCCGCACTTTGGACAGCGCATTTAAACCCTTTTTCGAACCGTTTTTCTAACCTATTGCCCTCTTCTTTTGCCTCCGGTCAACGAGGCCCGTTCCCCACCGACATCCCCAGATAAATGACCGAGCACTATCGCCAGCTCTATCCCCCCCGAATGCATCGAAACCAAAAATCAAACGTTACCCCGAAATTTCACCCCACCTCCCTGGCAACCCTACAACCAGAAGGGCTCCTGAGAGAGATTGACTACGACAGGTTGTGGTGTCAATCGATTCTAAGCCCTATGAAGTGACAATCTTGAAAAAACCGGAAACTCTGAATCGCTTGCCCGCATGACAAGCCGTCCTTCGCGGTTATCCTAACCCTCATGTCATTCGAGCCATTGATCGAACTGCGCGGCGTATCGAAGTCCTATCCGGGCGTCCAGCACCTCAGCATCTTGCGGGAGGCCAATCTGTCTGTCGCCTGTGGCGAAAGCGTGGCGATCGTCGGACCTAGCGGGTCGGGAAAGACAACCATTCTCAATCTTCTTGGGACACTGGACCTACCCGATTCGGGGCAACTGACATTCAATGGACAGGATTTGACGAAGCTTTCAGCTCGCGAACTAGCCAAATTCCGGAACAGCCAAATTGGCTTCGTATTTCAACAACACCATCTGCTTCCCCAATGTAGCGTGTGGGAAAATGTCTTGCTGCCATCTCTGGCCTACCAGGCACAAAGTCCTTCCAAGACCGAAGAGCGTGCGCATCAACTCTTACGCCGAGTGGGTTTGTCTGAACGGGTCGACCATCTCCCCAGTCAATTGAGCGGTGGCGAACGTCAACGCGCGGCATTGGTCCGAGCTCTGATTCAGAAGCCCTCCCTTCTTCTGGCCGACGAACCGACTGGAGCTCTCGACCGTGCCAGTGCTTCGGAAGTCGGTCGCCTATTGGTTGAACTCAACAAGGAAGAAGGCATCACTTTAATTACGGTGACCCATAGCAACGAATTGGCGGCGCTCATGGGACGGATAGTGACCCTCTCGGATGGAAAACTCATCGCGACGCCCTGACCTTCCGTTTAACCACCTATCTCCTAATGAATCTGAGCAAACTGGTTCGTGCCAATCTTCGATATTTTCTTGTCTCCTATCTGGGTGTCGTTGTTGGAACGGCCCTATCTGCGGCGATCCTGGTCGGGGCTTTGGCGGTCGGTGATTCGGTTCGATTGAGTTTGAGAGACCGCGCCATGGAACGATTGGCAGGTGCTTTCGCAGTCATTTCAACGGGCGACCGTTATTTTGATGATTCACTCGACGAACGGATTGAGCGAGCCGGACCCGACGGACTCGACAGCGAGCCGTCTGTGTTACTTGAGCTTCCCGGTATGGCGGCCCGGCAGGATGCCTCGGCGCGAGCCAACGTCATCCGGGTTATTGGAGTACCCGCTGGATTCTTGCCTGGAATCGACACCTCAGCCTCGGATCGTGTCTGGTTGAATCCATCCTTGGCCCGGCAACTTCACGCTGTCGTTGGTGACGAGGTCGTCATTCGGGTACACAAGCCATCCGCTCTTTCACGGGATGCGGTCATTACTCCGCGCGATACCGTTGCGGTCGCTCTTCGGTTCAAGGTGGCGGGAATCGTGTCGCCGAACGCGGGAGGAGACCTGGCTCTTCAAGCTGGTCAAACCCCACCCTGGAATGCGTTTGTAAGCCGAAAAGCATTGGCCACCGCCGCCTCGTTGAGCGGACGGGGAAATTTGGTTTGGTTCCGCCCGATAGTAAATCACTCGGAACCGATCACCGGGGTCAGGTTGTTAGCGGAGCTATCCCGGCGGTTGGCAACCGCATGGCACCTCGATGATGCTGAGCTGTCTGTCCGGCAGACCGTCGGCACCAATGCCGGGTTTGAACTTATCAGCCACCGGATTTTCATTGAATCATCGGTCGGCAGCGCGGCCCTTCATCCGCTGGCCTCTGGAACCGCGACGGCGCAGCCGATCCTGACTTATTTGGTGAATGGAATAACCGCTAGGAATCGCGAAGTTCCGTATTCGATGGTAACTGCGGCCGGTGCTCCTTGGACTCCCACGGACTTGGCGGACGATGAAATCGTTGTCAATTCCTGGCTCGCCAATGAACTTCGCGTCAAGGCGGGGGATACCGTGGATATGGCGTATTTTGTCGCAGACACTGGCCCCCGACTGGTTGAGAGGACCAATCATTTTCGGGTGCGCTCCATCGTTCCATTGGAAGGCCTCTATGCCGATCGCAGCCTTATGCCGGAGTTTCCTGGAATTGCCAAAGCAGAGAGCACACAAGATTGGGATGCCGGTTTTCCCCTGGTCCGTAAGATTCGCAACGAAGACGAAGCCTATTGGAAAAAGTGGCGCGGAACTCCGAAAGCCTTTATTTCGCTGCGCACGGGTCAGCGGCTCTGGGCGAATCGATTTGGCGACCTAACGGCGATTCGCTGGTCAACCCAATCCGTCCCAGATGCTAAATTGTCCGCCTCAGGAATCGAAGAGGAACTGCGTTCCCGATTGCAGCCCGAAGAATTTGGTCTGCGAATCGATCCCGTCAAGGAACGGGTTCTCACAGCAGCCGCTGAGGGGCAGGATTTCGGCGGCCTATTTCTAAGTTTCAGCTTTTTCCTGCTCGGAGCAAGCCTCCTGCTCACCGCCATGCTTTTCCGATTTTCGCTGGAACGCCGGGCTCGGGAAATTGGCGTGCTCTTGGCGTTGGGATGGCCAACTCAGAAGGTCTACCGAGTCCTTTGGAGTGAAGGTTTCACTTTGGCACTCCTGGGAGCCGCTCTAGGGGCTGGACTGGGAATTTTGTATGCTTACGGGGTCCTGTGGGGCCTTGCCACGGTCTGGAAATCCGCAGTGGCTCATGCCGAACTGAACTTTCACCTCACTCTCTTCAGCGTAGTGCTGGGCTGCGTCTTGAGCGCGGTGGCAGCCGCACTGACATTGGGCCTGACCTTGCGCAAGTTGGTCCAGCGTCAGGCTCGGGAGCTATTGACGGAAGGCTCATTGGAATCGGCCCTTGTGACAGCCCATCCAGTCGGACCCTCCGCCTGGTGGTTATTGGCAGCCAATGGACTGATTGCCGCTGGTCTGACGGTGGCCGCGACGGTAGGCGGTCCGAGCCAATCGGGAATATTTTTCGGGGCGGGTTCCCTTTGGCTATTGGAAGGAGTTCTTGTGCTGCGAATCCAGTTAAACCGCCTCGCCCGCCCGCCACTTTCTACCTCAGCTTCAGGACGTCGCCCGAGGATACTGCGGTTGGCCATCCGGGGGCTGACCCGACACCCGTCTCGAAGTCTGGGAGCGGCTGGATTGCTGGCCAGTGCCTCGTTTCTACTTTGCGCGGTTGGGGCTTTTAAGGTGGAAGACATTCCCGGAGCCGGGAGTAGGAGCTCCGGGACGGGAGGTTTTGCCCTTTGGGCAAGAACCGCCCTGCCGGTGCTGCAGGACCTCAACACGCCGGAGGGTAGGGAATTCTATAGTTTACTGGCCAAAGACGTGGAAAACGTTTCGATTGTTCCTTTCCGTGTGCATGAGGGCGATGATGCCAGTTGCCTGAATCTCGCCCGCGCCCAACGTCCGCGTCTTTTAGGAGTCACTCCCGAAGCCTTGGCCCGGCGTGGTGCCTTTTCCTTTGCGGAATTGGGCGCAGCTCAAGCAGGCACCAATGGATGGCTCTCGCTGATATCATCCGGGTCGGACTCGCCAGAGACCCCGGCCATCGGCGATGCCGCTTCCCTTCAGTGGATTCTCCACAAGAGCATTGGGGACACCCTCGATTACGTCGATGAGCAGGGGCGACCGTTCAAGGTTCGTATCGTCGGTTCTCTCGAGGCATCCGTCCTCCAGGGCAATCTGATTGTGGCGGAATCCGAGCTCATCCGCCGTTTCCCTGGCGAAACAGGTCATCGCGAGTTTCTTGTCGAGACTCCCCCTGGGCGAGAAAGCGCGGTAGCGGCAACGCTAAGCCGAAGCCTGCAGGATGTTGGATTTGAAGCTTCTCCGACATGGGAGCGACTGGCGCAATTCAACGCCGTACAAAATACCTACCTGGATACCTTCCAACTGCTTGGGGGACTGGGATTGCTCTTGGGGAGTGCTGGCTTTGGGGTGATCGTGTTACGCAATCTTCAAGAGCGACGAGGCGAACTCGGTTTGATGCTCGCGCTCGGATTCGAGCCCCGGTTCTTGGTCCGCTTGGCCTGGTTGGAAAACGGGCTGCTATTGGCTTGCGGCTTGGGACTTGGAATCGCAGCGGCGGCGGTCGCGGTGGCACCGTCACTCCGTCCGGGAGGAGCTCCCCTGCCATGGACTTCGCTGACGGCTACCATGGGGATTGTCCTGATCAATGGGCTCCTTTGGACTTGGATTGCGGCGCGACGTGCCATCAGCGGTCCGCTATTGCTGGCCTTGCGGGAATTGGGATGAGGATCAAATCGAGGGACGCAAATTTCCTCAACTCGTGCTTGCCTTGATTCCGCAATCGTTTACTACCTCGTGTCTGCTTCGGCTCCTTCATGGAGCCGATTCGCATCTTTAGGGACCATGGGGTCTTTAGGGACACGGAGTCTGACATGTCAGAACCGTGACGAGGGAAGGACGTGAATTTGAATTGAGCGAAGTCAAACTTAAAAAAGGCGAACCGATTGATCGTGCCCTGCGACGACTGAAGAAAAAAGTCGACCGTGAGTGCATCATCAAGGATGTGCGCATGAAACGGCACTATGAGAAGCCTTGTGAAAAGCGCCGTCGCAAGATGAAGGTCGCAAAGTTTTCGGCCTATTTGGCCAATAAATATTCCGACGTTTAACCGCCCGGGAGGGCTTGTTGGAGACAACACGTCCCTTGGTCCGGTACCGAGGGACGTTTTTCTTTGGTTGGTTTAGTTTTGCATTGAAGCATTAAGCTGTTCGCCTGCAAGGCTGTACACACATGTACTCACTTTCGTCCTGTTGGAATTCCGCCCGCCATACCTGTGGTCGGGAAATGCTCCGAGAAATCCGCGAGTTAGGATTCGAGTACGCCGAATTAAGCCATGGAATTCGGCTCAGCTTGGTTCCGGGCGTGTTGGACGCAGTCCGTGCCGGCGAGATCAAAATCTCGACTCTGCACAATTTTTGCCCGCTACCCATCGGGGTCAATCAAGCAGCCCCCAACCTTTACAAGTTTTCCTCGTCCGATAAGCGCGAGCGAGAGTCCGCCCTGCGTCATTCCCGAAAGACCTTGGAAATGGCCGAAATGGTCGACGCGAAGTTGGTCGTGCTGCACTCTGGTCGGGTCGATATGCGCGATTACCAAGACAAATTGGAGGCCATGGTAGCCGAAGGCAAAAAGGAGACTTCCAAGTACCAGAAACTGGTCGAAGAGATGGAGACCAAACGCGGCAAGCGATTGGACGAAGCCGTCGAACTGGCCCTCGATCTCATTCATGAGCTGGCTGAAGAGGCATCGCGGCGTGGGGTCCTTCTTGGAATCGAAAATCGGGAAGCGGTGGAAGAGATACCGATTGACCACGAGATCGAAGCTTTTCTCGATGAGCTCCCAGAAAACGTCCGGTACTGGCACGATTGCGGGCACGCTCAAATCAAACAAAACCTGGGCTTCATCGATCACCGGATGCATTTCGAAGGCTTGGCACCTCGATTGGCAGGACTGCACGTCCACGATGTGGTGGTCGGACCGGAAGGTCAGCAGGACCACGTTCCGCCTGGCATGGGTACAATCGACTATGCGGGTCTGAAGCCGTGGGTCCGACCTGACCACATCAAGGTTATTGAAATGGCCCCCGGGGTCCCCGCCGACGATATCCGGAAGGGTTACGAACATATTCGGTCCATTTGGGGCCCGGAATAGTTCTGGCTGGAAACCCGATCGTGATTCGGATTCGCCTCCACAGCTTGGGCCGGATGGTTTTGAGTGCCACGCTTCTGGCGCTGATTTTCCACGTCATTTTCTGCAACGAGGTCCAGACTCAACTGGCCGAAACTGGCCAGCGGTGGGAATCGATTCCTAAATGGGAGCAACGTCGATTAGCCTGGACCCGGGGTCCCGGTGCCCTTTGGGAGACCACCCGCCAATTGGACCCTCTCAATCTTGGCATCGCATTTGGAGCCTGTGGCTTGTTGGTGGTGATAGGCGGAGTTCGGTGGCGCTTGGTCCTACGCGTTCAAGGATTGCACCTTTCCTGGTCAGAGGTCATGCGCATCTCCTTTATCGCACACTTTTTTAATGCTTTTCTCCTGGGAACCGCCGGGGGCGATGTGGTCAAGGCTTGGTACGTAGCCCGCGCCGCGCCCGAGCGGCGTCCGGAGGCTGCGCTGACCGTTTTTGCCGACCGAGTTTTAGGAGCGCTAGCCCTTCTGGTTTTCGCTGTGGTCTGCGCCATTCCCAATGTTGGATTGATTTTTCGGTATCCCAGGCATTCTGCACTGTTCCTGACCGTTCTTGGAATGTTGTTGGTTGCCGGGCTTTTTGTGATTCTGGGCTTCTACACCAACGCCTTACAACCGGGGCGACCGCTGGCTCGATGGGCGGCAAAGTTGCCGAAGGGTGGCTCATTCGTCCGAGCATTGGCGGCCTGCCGCGCCTTTGGCCACCATCCGGGATTTCTATTGGAAGTCGGCCTGTGGTCGCTGCTCGTCAATGTCAGTATCGTCCTGGCCTACGCTGCTTTGGCTCGCGGCCTCCATCTGGATGTCCCGTGGATTACGCTCGCCTATGTGTCGGCGGCGGTTGTGTCCGTGGCGGCCATTCCAGTCACTCCCGCGGGCTTGGGGGTGCGGGAGAATCTTTTTGTTTGGCTCCTGGCAACGCCCATTTTTGACGTGAAACCGGGCATTGCCCTGTCACTGTCCCTCCTCGGTTACACAGTAAACTTGGCGTGGAGTGTCGTCGGCGGCGTAGTCTACCTCCTGGCTCCATCGGACACCAAGCAGGTCGTGAGGGCTACGTCGAGCGCGGTTTCCTGACGAGGTTGCCCCCCATTTTAGGCAGGGATCGATACCTTTCTTCGGAATCTACCAGCAAAGAGACCGATAGTTTCATGCATTGGCACTGCTTATTCGAAATCGCAACCAATGGGAGAGCCCGGCGGAGGAGAGGGAATTCTGGGCGGCGCAAATTCCATCGGATGTTCGAAGTACTGGTATACTAAACCTGCTCCATAAGCGAGGTGCGCTTGCTGGGCGGGAAGTCGCGCTTGCTTTTCCGCCTTTAACAACCACTCACGCAAGCTGGCCAGCTTCAAAGCGGCTACCGCGCGAACTTGAGTCGTGGCGTCTTTGTCCGCCGCCAAACCAATCAATTGATTCAGCGCTACGGAATCGACAGTGCGCTGAATTTCGCTCCGGTAATCCGCCCCCGCTGACTTTTTCCACGTAGCGTCCAGCACCTGGCTGATGACCTCATCGAGCCCGGGCATTGTGGAATCGCGGGCATTTTGCACCACCAACCGCGCACAGCGGGCAGGTTCGAGAACGGCGGCAAATGTCATCTGGGCGGCAGCCTCGGCCGGGGCCAGCGCATCAAATGTACCCGCCGTGTGGTTGGCGAAAAGCTCACGGTGCCGTTCAAAACCGAGAGGTCGGGGCGGAATCAACTTCAGGACCGACCCTGGTACCTCCAACGTTTCAGGCGCGAGAGCGCCGAGCAGCGTCGTCAGGGCGCGGCGCTGCTCGGCTGGCGGAACCGGTGTGAGTGGCGTCTGGCCGTCGCCCCGGAGCGAATAAGTGTAGGATACACCAGCGATCGATTTCGCCGTCGCCTCTATTTGGTACCGATGCATCAGGTAAAGAGGAACGAGCACCTCCTCTAGAGAGGCCAACGGGCGACCGGTTCTGATGGCATTTTCACCGAAGTGCGCGATGGCGCTCTTGCGTACTGCCAGTATTCGTTGCAACTCGTCGACGGGATTGACACCGATATCCCAGAGATGCGCTTGAGGATGGGGGCTCCCCAGCGGGCGGGCGTCCTTGTCGGTCATTAGTGTCAGGCCCCGTGCGCGGGCGTCCTTTAGTAAGCCCGTCAGTGCGACGGTCTCATCGACGCCCGGGGTGAACTGTGCATATCCGTAGAAGATGGCGACTTTGTCCCATTCGCCAATGCCATGAGCGTAGGCGTTCGAGAGATCGATAGTACCATCGTTCCGGAGGGTCGCGAAAGGGGGCGGATAATCCATGACCGATGAGCGGTCGGCTGTGCTCGAGATAAAATTGTGCACAAGCCCAAGCGTGTGACCGACTTCATGGGCGGCTAACTGCCGTAGGCGCGCCAAAGCCATTTTTTCCATCTCGGGCGAGGCTGGCTTTCCCGTCTCGTAGGGTGCCAGGAGGCCTTCGGCGATTAGATAGTCCTGTCGAACGCGGAGCGATCCGAGGGTGACATGTCCTTTGATAATCTCACCTGTGCGGGGATCGGTGATTGTACTGCCATACGACCACCCGCGTGTCGCGCGGTGCACCCATTGGATGACATTGTACCGGACATCCATGGGATCGGCCCCCTCGGGGAGCATCTCCACTCGGAAACCATCGATAAAACCGGCAACTTCAAAGGCCTGTTCCCACCAGCGCGCACCCTCCAGCAACGCACCACGCACTGGCTCAGGGGTGGCCGGGTCGAGGTAATAGACGATTGGCGTGACGGCCTCGGTACGGTGTGGCGTGGGGTCCTTTTTCTGCAAACGATGCCGAGGAATGAACTGCCGCACCAAGGGAGTCCCTATTGGCGCGGAGTAGTCGGCAAAGCTCACCGGATAAAAGCCAGATCGAGGATCAAAAGCTCGCGGGGTATAGCCCGGGCCTGGCAGCTCAATGAGTGAATGGCGAGTCCGAATGGTGAGCGAGGTGGGGTCGGGAGCCACATCCTCCACCCAGTTGCCGGGCTCGCTACCGGTAAAGGTCAATGTAACTTCGACCTCGGTGTTGCGAGGGAAGTTCTTGGTATTGGCAAGATGGAAAGCACTGCGTGCGGGGTCCAAAACATAAGCACCCTGCTTGGCACGCTTGAGCGTCCCGACGACGTCATGGGCGTCGCGCAAGAAAAACGCGGTAGCATCCACCAGCACACGTCCATTTTCCTCGGCAGCAAGATCGAACCCAGCGACAACAGATTGCGCAAATGAATCCTGCACCGCCCGTTTCTCGGCCTCGGTCCCCTGCTCTGCCCGGAAGGCGAGGTTCTGTTGGACCAGGAGTATTTTGGGACCATTGCGCGTGAAACGTACCACCCGTTCGCGCCCGAGTTGGCCACGGTCCAGCCCGATGTCATTCGATCCAAGGCCAGCAGGCAACGAGTCGACATACAAGAAATCTGAGTCGAAGGTTGCGATCTCCATCCACATCTTGCCGGTCTTGGAGTCCCAATAAAGGGGCAGGAAACCGGGCATCAAATGCATCGTTCTGACTTTCTCAGCGATGCGGACGGATTCGGGGGGGTCCGACGAAAGGAGCCTACTCTCCGTGAGGGATACCGGAATGGCCACTGCCAAAATAAAGATGAGAATTCGCGAGTTCACGATTAGTCGGACTGAATTTTGACTCGGCACCCCGTTTTTCGACAGCATTCTTATGAATTCGAACAAAGCTCGATTACTGAATCTCGGCATTTGGTGCAACCTGAAAGAAAATTTTCCGCGTCAGCGTGATATGAAGCGAATAGTCCCATCGCACCCAAACCATGAAGTAAGCCCTTCACGTTGGCAGCTCATCTCTGGGAACGGCGCAAACTACCACTGAACAAAGCCCTAAATTTAAATTCTCCAGGAGGGTGCGTCCAGGTTTTGGCCCGGAGACGGTGCTTGGGGGAATATCTGGTAGAGCAACAAATAAATGACCACACCCGTCACCGAGACGTACATCCATAAAGGAAAGGTCCAGCGGGCGAACGCCTTGTGGCGCTCAAATTGCCCTCGAAAAGCGAGCCGGAAAGTGACGAAGATCAGCGGCACAATCAGCACGGCCAGCAGCGTATGACTCAAGAGCAAGGCGAGGTAGTAGGGACGGAATTCGACCGGCTTTTCAAAGCGAGTGGTTCCAACATGAGCGTGGTAGTACAGATACGATGCCAGAAACAGGGAGGAACTGACAAAAGCCGACACCATGCAATTCCGGTGGGCTTCGCGCTTCCCTCGATGAATCAGCCAGCCTCCCATTGCCAGCAAGAGAGCGCTGAGCCCGTTCAATCCGGCATTGACCAGCGGTAAATCGTGAATCGACATAACCCAGCCAAGTTGGACGACAAATCGGGAGCGGCAACTGTTGGCACTGGAGAAACGACTCTGCGGTAGATTTGCTGGGCTCCGTGACGTTTCTCGGCATCGTTGAAGATCGGTCGACAAATCAGCAATTAACCCACAAATTCGCGGCTGATGACGTCATTATTCATCGTGCGCACGCTAGAATCCATTTTCCCTCGTTTTGGAAGTCTTCCTCTTGCCACCGGGAAGAATACTGCGGCCATTTTCGCCGTGGGTTTGCTCGTTGGCACACCAATTATATTTGCCGCAGACGAAAGACCCAAGCTGCCGCCGACACAACACCGCACCATTGTGATCGCCCACCGGGGAGAACACCTGCATCATCACGAAAACACTCTTGAGGCAATCCAGGGGGCTATTGAAGCGGGGGCCGACTTTACCGAAATGGATGTTCGGCGCTCCCAAGATGGGCGGTATGTGATCATGCACGACGGTTCGGTGGACCGAACCACCGATGGGCATGGAAAGGTTGCTGACTTAATGTGGGACCAGCTCTCCAAACTTCAGGTCAAGGACAAATCCGTTACCAACGCGCCGCCATCTCGAATCCCACTTTTTGAAGAGGCTCTCAAGGCGGCCAAGGGACATATCGATGTGTATGTCGACTTCAAGGCAGGGGATCGAAGCGTCGCTGCCGAAATTATCCGTGCGAATGGGATGGCGGGTAGCGTGGTCATTTACGACAACGCATCCGGGGTCGCCGAATGGCATGATGTAGCGCCGGAGATGCCGACCATCACCAGTCCTCCAGATCGGGCGTTGACCAACCGGGCGGTTATGCGCGCATTTGTCACACGGTTCAAACCGCAGGTCCTGGACCAAGCACCCGAATCAACCATTCGTCCGGAGTTCGCCAAAGAGCAGCTGAAGTTCTGGTCCGACATCCAGAGGGGCGACGAAAACCCTGACTATTGGGAAAAGGTTTGCGCCAAAGACATTGATGGCTTCCAAACCGATCATCCGGCTGAACTTGTCCAGTGGCTGGAACAAAAAGGGCGACGTTAGGGACCGTTTCCGTTCACGATTGGCGTTGGCAAAAAGGTCGGGCCGACTGTTTTCCGACCTCCGGCGGATGAAGCCGAATCGAATCCCGCAACCCGTGTGGACAAATGCTGAAAACCGCTTTCAGTGGGTGTGCACATGCCCCATGGCATGCTGCCAAGCGTGCAAAATATGCCCGACGATCTCGGGGACACCCACAGCGTATTTGACCTGGGCGAAAACATAGGGGCCATTGCCCCGCATTTTCCTCGTATCCCGTTCCATTACGGCCAGGTCCGCACCCACTGCGGGAGCCAAATCGGTCTTATTAATCACCAATAGGTCGGATTGGGTCAAACCGGGACCGCCCTTGCGGGGGATTTTATCGCCCCCGGCGACATCGATGACCTGGATGGTAAAATCGGCGAGCTCCCGGCTAAAACAGGCGGCCAGGTTATCTCCACCGGATTCCAGGAGCAGTATGTCGGGACGAAACTGCTCCTGGAGTTCCTCCAGGGCAACCAAGTTTGAAGAAATATCCTCGCGGATGGCCGCATGAGGACAACCGCCGGTCTCGACCGCACGGATACGATTGGCATCGAGTGCGTGGTGCCGAATTAGAAATTCCCCGTCTTCCCGGGTAAAGATATCATTCGTAACGGCAGCGAGCTTCACCCGGTCTCGAAGGTGGCGGCAAAGTTCCAACATTAGGGCCGTTTTTCCACTGCCGACCGGTCCTCCCACACCCACGGTAAAGGCTCGCTGCTGAAAATCACGATGAAATGGGCGTTCCCGGTCTTGGAAATGGCCGGGGTGATCCAGGTGTTCATGAGTATGCCCTACGGGACCGTGAGCATGAGAATGGGGGAGGGCGTGCGAATGCGAATGCATGATAAAAAAGACGGGTTCAGCTTTGGAAAAGTCGGGATGTCAGTCGATCGTGATTGGCCTGCCAGATATCGTGGAGAGGAGCCATCTGGGAAACATCGTTGAGGGACAATTGCCCGGAGGTTACGACCAAATCCTCCAGAAGTCTCTGGCGGTCGAACTGAATCGACTGAGCTTCCAATGGCCCCACGATGCCCAGGCGAACCGCGGCACTCAACAACCCGCGGAGGTGCAGGAATAGCGATAATCGCACGGAATCCAAGCGAGAGAAGGACATTGACTTGAGCAGCGCGCCCAGGACTGGCGAGAGGTGACGAAACGGTGTATTCTCAAGGGATACCCGAAATATACGCCATGCCGACGAATGCAGCGCCCTGCCCTGCAACCGACTGGCGCGGTTGGCGACGGGATTGATTAACCAGATATCCGCACGCCGATCGACATCAGGCAGTGATGTTGGATCATCATAGACGGCGGTTACGAATGGCACGGATGAACAGGCTGCCTGCCTCAGACTAATCTCCAAATACCCGGCCAATTCCACCTCATTGCGAATCTCGCCGTGTTGCCAGGCTGCTTCGAGCCCCAAAGAATGGGCAAAGCCACCTCCGGGAAAGGCAGAATCGGCCAACTGCCAAACCAAACCCGGTAGAGCCTCCACGGTTGGAGCAGCCACGGACATCTCAAAACAGGTGATAACGCTGAGCCAACGCCAGTCGTTCCGCTGGTTCACATCGCAAGGCTTCCCCATCTGCGGTCACCAGGTAGGTCTCTGGATCGACTTCGATGCGGGGAGTGGCATCATTCCACTTCAGGTCCCGTTTCCCCAGTTCGCGACACCCGCGAACCGCTTCGAGGCGTTTGCTCAGTCCATAGCTGTGCGCGATCCCTTCCGCTTGGCAGAGTTGGCTGATGAAAGCGATGGAGCAGGCACCGCAGGCCCGACCAAAGCTACCAAACATGGGACGCATCAGGACCGGTTGCGGCGTTGGGATGCTGGCATTTGGGTCTCCCATCTGAGCCCAGGCAATGATGCCCCCCTTGATGACCATCTCGGGTTTCACTCCGAACAACGCCGGCTTCCAGAGCACAATATCGGCGATTTTACCAACTTCAATCGAACCGATCACATGAGCCATGCCATGAGATAAGGCCGGATTGATGGTGTATTTGGAGATGTAGCGTTTGATTCGGAGGTTATCGTTGACCCCGACTTCCCCGGGTAAACGCCCCCGCTGGCGCTTCATTTTGTCCGCCGTTTGCCATGTTCGGGTGATGACCTCGCCGATGCGGCCCATCGCCTGCGAATCGGAGCTCATCATGCTAATCGCCCCGAGATCATGGAGAATATCCTCTGCGGCGATGGTTTCGCCACGAATTCGGCTTTCGGCGAAGGCGACATCTTCTGGCAAGGAAGGATCCAGATGGTGGCAGACCATCAACATGTCCAGGTGTTCATCCAGCGTATTGACCGTAAAGGGTCGGGTGGGATTGGTGGAACTCGGGAGTACATGAGCTTCGCCGCAGACTCGGATGATATCCGGGGCGTGCCCACCGCCCGCTCCTTCGGAGTGATAGGTGTGGATGGTTCGTCCACCAATCGCCGCCAAGGTTGCCTCAACGAAGCCTGATTCATTCAGGGTATCCGTATGGATGGTTACCTGAACGTCATGCGCATCGGCGACTCGGAGGCAGCAATCGATCGCAGCCGGGCTAGTACCCCAATCCTCATGAAGCTTGAGCCCGATTGCACCGGCCTGAATCTGGTCGCGAAGGCCTTCGGGCAATGCGGTGTTTCCCTTACCGGTAAAGCCAAAATTTAATGGCAAGGAATCCGTCGCCTGCAACATGGCCCGGAGATAGAATGGACTCGGTGTGCACGTGGTCGCACAGGTGCCCGTAGCGGGCCCTGTTCCGCCACCGACCATGGTGGTTAATCCGGCCGCGATAGCCTCGTAGGCTTGTTGTGGACAAATAAAGTGGATGTGGGTATCGATGCCACCCGCTGTCAGCAGCAGACCTTCCCCGGCAATGACTTCGGTCGTTACACCCACGATCATTGTCGGTGAAACCCCCGCCATGACATCGGGATTTCCGGCTTTACCGAGGCCGACAATCACGCCGTGTTTAATCCCAACATCTGCTTTGTAAATTCCGGTATAATCAACAATGACCGCGTTGGTGATCACGCAATCAAGTGCTTCTGCTGCAGAGACGCCAGCGGCCTGCCCCATGCCTTCGCGAATCGTCTTGCCGCCTCCGAATTTGCATTCGTCTCCCGGAACACAGTGATCCCCTTCCACCTCCAGGAAAAGTTCCGTATCGGCCAATCGGACGAGATCACCGGTGGTCGGACCAAACATTTCGGCGTAATGCCGCCGGGACATATTATGCGCCATGGTTATTCCTTGGAATGAGCGAATCCGCCGACTTGCACTCGAATCATCGCCGCCTCGCGGTTTTCTTCATTGACCGGACCGTCAGCCAGATTATTGCCGCCTCGTATGATTCGGCGTCCGGCGATCTCGACCAACCGAACCGACTTCGACTCCCCCGGCTCAAATCGGACAGCCGTGCCCGCCGGGATATCCAGTCGACGTCCGTAGGCCATTGATCGATCAAATTGCAGCGAGGCGTTGGTTTCGATAAAGTGATAATGACTACCCACCTGCACCGGTCGGTCTCCCAGATTGGTCACGGTGAGGGTGACCGCATCGCGACCAGCGTTCAGCTCAATCGTTCCTTCCATGGGGACGATTTCGCCTGGTTCTCCTTCCTTTTCGTCGGAATTGGTCTCTGGAGAGACTGGGGGAATCGGCAGAAAACTGCCATAAAGGGCGAGACTTAGGTCTCCATCTTCCGCCGCGATCGGGTGGTGCACCGTGACCAATTTGGTGCCATCGGGAAAAGTTCCCTCCACCTGGACATCGGAGATCATCGAAGGTACGCCCGGCATGACTTGGCGGCGTCCTAGAAAGCGACGTCCCAAGTCCATCAGTTCGGCCACGGATTTTCCGTCGCGGATAAACTCCAAGAGTTGCGTGGCAATCAACGCCACGGACTCGGGATGATTGAGGCGAACTCCACGCGCCAAGCGCTTTTGCGCCAAGAATCCGGCGTTGTGGAGCAACAATTTATCGATGTCGCGGGGCGTCAGATGCATGGAATCACCACTTTCGTGCAAAAGGATTATCACCCAGAAGAGCGGAAAGGAAGCCGAGGTGCGAACGAATCTCGCGGTGCGCCGATTCGACCGACTCTGCAGCCACCCGTAGCAGGGCACCACCTCGAATGGGATGAGTGCTGACATTCAGGTTGGAACGGCGAAAAACCGGTCGTTGGGCAACGGATTCCAACAACGAGGCAACCGCTGTGGAAACTTCCGGGCCGATCAGAATCAGCGTGCTGAGGGTATTAAACCGCCCCAACCGCTGCGGTCCCGCGATGGATTTATCGGAGGAGTCAAGCCGTAGAGTATCCCAGTAACAAAGGTCGCCCTCGACGCGAATTTCCACGCGGCTGCAGTACCGATTGAAGGCCCATCGTTCGCCACAGGCCGATCTGCCAGAAGATAGTCCATCCAACAGAACCAGGCTGGCGTCTGCGGCGAGAGAAAATGACTGTTGTTGTTCAAAGGTTGAATCGGCGAAAAGTTGGACCAAATCGGGCAGGCAGACGAAAACCGCCCGAGCCGCCACGGATGCCGTCAAGTCTTGGCGGCACGGAAGCCGATGGGGATTTCGATATACCTTGGTTGAAGACTGAGTTCCCCAAAAGCATCGACTAGCTGGGCCTACGTCGATTTCCAGTCGCGTCTGATCTCCAGCGACCAAGCCGCCTCCGAGACTGCTGCCAAAACACCAAACGGATGTTCCTCGCGGCCGAGGCACTAATATGCGCACGGGAGCGACCGAACGGGCCGAAAGCACAGCGCTTTGGCCACAGACTTGATTCACGATTAAGGAATTGGGGATCGGGCCGGACGACAATTCCGGCGCAGGTCGACCGACACTTCCTGGAAACCAAATACTCACACCGTGAGCAACTTACGAACATTTTCATCATTGAGACGGGAAATCGGGCCGCTGGCTACGATCGTCCCGCGTTCCATGATATAGAAGCCATCCCCGACGTTCAGGCAAAAATCGAGGTATTGTTCCACCAACAAGATGCTGATTTTACCTTCTTGCTTGATCTTGATGAGGGCATCACCAATTTGATCGATGATATTCGGTTGAATTCCTTCGGTGGGCTCATCCAACAGGAGGACACGGGGATGGGTCAACAAGGCGCGACCAATCGCCAATTGCTGTTGTTGACCACCGCTCAGAACGCCGCCTTTGCGCGCCAGCATTTCCTTGAGGACCGGAAAGAGTTCGAAGACTCGGTCCACCTCATCGGTTCCATGCGGCCCATGCAGGACGAGACTCAGCTTGAGGTTTTCCCAGACCGTCAGATTGGGGAAAATATCACGGCCTTGGGGAACAAAGCCGACACCGCAGCGGGATCGCTCCTCGGGACGCATGCCGGTGAGGTCGGTACTTCCCAAACGGACACTCCCACCATCCGTGCGCACCAAGCCCATGATGGCCTTCAGAGTTGTGGTCTTGCCGACGCCGTTTCGGCCCATGAGGCAGATGAGGCCCTTCTCGGGGACGCTCAGATTCACTCCCCGCAGGATGCGAGAACCGTCATACGAAACCGAAATATCTGAAAGAGTGATCACGCGTGTTCCCCCCGCTTCTTTCGACCGAGGTAGACCTCGATCACTCGCTCATTGTTTTGCACATCGTCCACGGTTCCCTCACACAAGACGTGGCCCTGATGTAACACGGTCACTTTTCGGGCAATTTGGCGGACGAATACCATGTCGTGTTCGATCACCACCACGCTGTGGCGACCGGCCAGGCTGACCAGCAATTCGCCTGTCTTGGCCGTTTCCTCATCGGTCATGCCAGCTGCCGGTTCATCGACCAGGAGTACCTTGGGATTTTGGGCCAGCAGCATGCCTATTTCGAGCCACTGCTTTTGTCCATGAGACAGGGCTCCGGCATTCCAGGAACTTTTCCCGTTTAATCCCACCGTTTTCAGAATCTCTTCAATGCGATCTCGCTGAGAAGAATTCAATCGGGAAAACAAGGTCGACCAAACACTTCGGGGGCCTTCCAGTGAAAGCCAGAGATTCTCGAAAACGGTATGTTCCGTATATACCGAGGGGGTTTGGAATTTTCGCCCGATACCCAGACGGTTGATCTGGTATTCGTTTAGGCGGGTCAAATCGATGTCCCGACCAAATTCCACCGCACCAGAATCCGGGCGCGTGCGGCCCGTGATAATATCCATCATGGTGCTTTTTCCGGCCCCGTTGGGACCGATGATCACACGGAGTTCCCCTTCATCCAGGTAGAAATTCAGGTCGGTGATTGCTTTATAGCCATCGAAGGATTTGTTGACTCCTTCGAGCTTTAGAATGAGGTGCGCCATTATTTCTCAGTAGGTGCCGGGACCACTCCTTCCGACTCTCCAGGAACTTCTGGCTTCGGTTCGATCTTCTTGGAAATCCGCATACGGAGGAGTTCACGAAGTTGTTGAGGGACTCCAACCAATCCCTTTGGCATGAATAAGACGACAAAAATAAATAAACCGCCCAGGATGTAGAGCCATTGCTCTGCAAATGCGCGGGTCGCGTAACTCTTGAGTCCGTTGACAAAAATGGCACCGAGGATTGGTCCGATCAAACTTCCTCGTCCACCAACGGCACACCACACGACAGCTTCAAGCGATTTGTCCGGAGCCATTTCACTGGGATTAATGATACCGACTTGCGGCACAAACAGGGCACCTCCCAGACCGGCTATGATTGCGGCCAAGACAAAGACAAAGAGTTTGAAATTGGCCGTGGCGTAGCCGGAGAAGAGCACGCGATTTTCACCATCGCGGATGGCTCGTTGGACAAGCCCGAATTTGGTTTGAGTCAGCCAACGGCACATCCAGTAAACCGACAGGAGCAAGACCACGGAAGCCATGAAGAGGGCGCGCTTGGTTGATGGTTGATTCAGGTCAAATCCCAAAAGGAACTTGAAATCGGTGAGCCCATTGTTGCCGCCAAAGGTGAAATCGTTGCGAAAAAACATCAGCATGGCCGCATAGGTGAGTGCCTGACTAAGAATCGAGAAATAGACACCCTTAATTCGGGAACGAAATGCCAGCCAACCAAAAAGATAGGCAACCACGGCCGGCACGATAATCACGGCCAGAAGGGCGACCGCAATGGAATGAAACGGAATCCAGTGCGGTGGAAGCCCCCCGGTAGTTGGAAAACGTTTGTCAAACTCCAGGAAGACCATGAAATCAGGGATATCGGCTTTGTATTGTCCCAATCGCCCGATTTTCAGCATCAAATGCATTCCCAATGCATACCCTCCCAGGGAAAAGAATAGGCACTGTCCAAGACTCAATAGCCCCGTGTACCCCCAAAGCAAGTTGACCCCCAGAGCCAATACCGCATAGCAGAGATATTTGCCCCACAGGTTGATACGGAAATCGCTGATATGGAGAAAACTATCGGCAGGCACCCAGGCATTTAACGCGGGTATGACGCCCAGCCCGACAAATGCAGCCAAGGCAAGAAACAACAGTTCCCGGGATTTTCCAGTGGGTGCCATGATTATCCTTCGAGGCTACGGCTACGGGTGACAAAAATCCCGGCGGGACGCCATTGCAAGAAGAGGATGATTGCTCCCAAGACCGATATTTTGCCTAGAACGGCACCGACCCACGGCTGGAGCAATTGATCGGTGACTCCGATTCCCAAGGCTGCGGCCACAGTTCCGACCAGATTACCCACCCCTCCCAGGACAACCACCATGAAGCAATCGACGATATAACTCTGGCCCAAACTTGGCCCGACATTGGCCAACTGGGAAAGGCAGGCACCCGCCATGCCAGCCAGTCCAGAGCCAAAAGCAAAGGTCATCATATTCACGCGGTCGGCTCGAACCCCGAGAGCGGCGGCCATCGAACGATTCTGCATGACCGCACGGATTTGCAATCCGAGGGACGTCCGGGTAAGGAGAGCATAAGTCAATAGCAGAACAAACAACGCAAAGCCAATGACGAAGACGCGATTGTAGGCCAATTGGACATCGGCGATGGCTAGGTTGCCCATGAGCCAACTGGGCGATCCGACTTGCACGTTGGCTGCGCCGAAAATGCTACGGAAGACTTGTTGAAGCACCAGACTGACGCCCGAAGTTGCCAGGAGCGATTCCAAGGGACGTCTATAAAGGAATTGAATGACGCCGCGCTCCAAGATTAATCCAACGACCGCAGCGGCGATGAAGGAGGCCACCAGGGCCACGGGAAAGTGAGAATCGAATCCGACTCCCGACGGGCCAAACCAAGCCCGAAACTGATTTTGAATCAGGAAGGTGGTATAGGCTCCCACCATCATCATTTCACCGTGCGCCATATTGATGACCCCCATCAGCCCAAAGGTGATGGCGAGTCCGAGCGCGGCGACGAGTAAGACAGCCGCAGTGCTCAATCCTCTAAAACCGGTCCCAACGGTATTGACCCATCCCTGATGCTCCGCAACGAGTGCCAAAGCCTGCTTACCGGCTTTCAAGGTCGCGGCACCGTATTTATTCGGTTCGGTGCCAGCCTCTTTCACCAGTTTTTCCAAAAAGGTCAACGAGTTCAAGGATTTCAACCGACCCAGTTTTTCTGCTGCAGCCACCCGTAAGGCTTCGTCCTCGCTTTCCAATCCAATAAAGGCAATCGCCTCCACGTAGGCTCTTTGGACTTCCAGATCGGTCTCTTTTTGGGCTCGATCCTCGATCGGTTTGAGCAACTCGATATCTTGATCCTGTCCGAGCTTCAATACTGCATCACGCCTCATTTTGGCGTCCGGGTTGGCGAGAGCGAGCAAATCCAGGGACGTTTTTATGGCTTTACGCAGATGGCTGGTGGTGTCAACGGCGGTTAAATCTGCGGTTTGAAATCGGAGGTCGACTCCTTTTTCGTCCTTGAGAGGTTCGCCGTCCGTGAGTTGAAGACCGCGTACTTTCCCCTGCGCGTCACTCTGCCCTTCCAGCAGAAAGGGTACCTGGCCCGTTGGGGAATCGAAAACATAGAGTCCTCCCTGACGCCACGCCAACAGCACCTGGGCCACGATTGGCTCGGGAATTTCGGACAGTCTGCGAATCAAGCCAAATTGCCGCGTTTCATCGGCTTCAACAACAGCTTCAGCCAGGAGCTTCCGGGCACGCGCCTCATTCGCTGGAAGATCGGCGAACAACCGCGATGCAAGAATGATTGCCCAAAAGCATCGATAAAAACCGCTGGAGAATCGTCCTGGGAAGAGGGAGAAAGTCATGTTGGTCGGGTCGTCAACAGAAACAGGAGGGGCGGGATGATGAAACCCGCCCCTCGGCGATATATTCCGGAATTCGAATCGGTCCGGTGATGGACCTGGTGACAATTATTTGCCTGCGAGGAACTTGTCGCTGAAAGGCTCGCCAGCCACGGGCCCTAGTTTCTTGATGATCTTGAATTGACCCGTGGCCAACGTTTCACCGATGAACACATTGTTTATCAAGTGATGATTGGCCTGCATGGTCACCGTACCAGTCGGTCCATCAAACTTTTGTCCAATCAGCGCGTCGCGGACCTTGTCGACGTCGAAGGTACCCGCTTTTTCGACCGCCTGCTTCCACAGATAGACACCGATGCGAGAGAGGTTCATTGGACTGCACGTAACGCGGTTTTTGGGATCGACAGTGACTTTGTAATCAACGCCAGTAACGACGGGATGCGTGAGCCAGGCATTGAAGGAATCAACGAACGCCTTGTTGGCAGGGGTCTTGAGGGACATAAAGTAGGTCCAGCAGCCGAGGTGCCCGACCAAGTCCTTGGCCGGTAGACCTCGGAATTCGTCTTCAGAGATCGAGAACGAGACCACCGGACAGTTTTCAGAAGTCAGACCAGCGTTGGCGAATTCTTTGAAGAACGGAACATTGGTATCGCCGTTCAGGGTGCTAATGACACAGGCCTTTCCACCGGCGGAAAACTGCTTGATGGCAGCGACGATGGTTTGGTAGTCGGTATGGCCAAAGGGAGTGTAGATTTCAACGATGTCCGATTCAGGAATACCTTTCATCAACAGATACTTCTTGAGAATCTTGTTGGTGGTACGGGGATAGACGTAGTCGGAACCGAGCAGGTAAAACTTCTTCTTGCCTTCGGCCAGCATGTAGTTGACGGCCGGAATGGCCTGCTGGTTGACCGCTTCGGCTGTGTAGAAGATGTTCTTGGACAACTCCTCCCCCTCGTATTGAACCGGGTAAAAGAGAAGTCCATTGTCCTTTTCAAACACGGGCAAGACTGACTTGCGGCTCACCGAGGTCCAGCAGCCGAAAACGGCAGCAACCTTGTCCTGTTCCAGCAACTGGCTGGCTTTTTCGGCAAACAACGGCCAATTGGAGGCAGGATCGACAACGACCGGCTCGATCATCTTTCCAAGCACGCCGCCCTTTTTGTTGATCTCATCGAAGGTAAACAGGAGGACGTCCTTCAGCGACGTTTCGCTGATGGCCATGGTTCCGGAGAGAGAGTGCAAAACGCCGACTTTGACCGTCTCAGCCGCGTGGGTCGACCAGGCCAAAATTCCGGCAGCCAGTCCGGCAGCAATAGATTTCAATGACGATTTCATGAGTATCTTAAGCAAGAGAATTTCTGGATTAGAGCTCAGTTTAAAATATATTAACAAGAATTAAAAGAGATAGGAGACACCTGCTCCCACGACGACGCGGTCCTTCTTGGAACCAAACGCGTCCGACAGCGAGGAATGATCATACCGAATTTCCGGCTGAATCTTAACCTGCGGCAGCGGCTTGATATTGAACGTAAATGCCACGCTGGAGATGTCCTGACCGGCGTTCGGGGCAAACCCAAGCGGGTCGGCCGAGGCATCCACGCCATCCGTATCACTCAGGTATTCTGCCCGGATGGCTGCGCCGACCTTGTCGGTAAGGGCATAGGAGAACCATCCACCGGTCGACCAAACGGCATGGTCTTTGTGGCCAATGTTGAAATCAAAATAGTCCAATTCAGTTCCGACATGGAACTTATCGGTGACACTCCATCCTCCCAAAAGGGAAACCCCTTGAACAATGCGCAAGCTGTCATTTTCCCGACCGGTGAAACCGACGAAATTCATCCAGATCTTGTCCGTCGGCTTGACTCCAATAGAGGCCATGACGGTCTTGCTCTGATTGTTGTCAATTGGACCGGCATAAAGGCCGTTTTGGAGGCGCACCTTGGCGTCGAGCCAATCGGTGAAGGTATAACCCAATTGAGCCCCGGCGGCAGGAGGGTTGCCGGTATAGAACCACTGATAACCTTGGGAAAAATTGTCATTCACCGCACCGCCATCTCCTGACTCATAGTTCAAAAGCGAGATCAATTCGCCGGCTTTGAAATTCAAACCTGTGCCGATTGGAGCATTTAATTCCACATAAGCTTCGCGCAGACTGCTGAAGCCGACCGTGGAAGACTTCGTGTTCACGATCGCGGCGTCCTGACCGAAAATCATGGAGGCACGATATCCAACCCCCCACGAATCTCCGCTGCGCTCCACTGCCGGACTGGCAATCGTCAACTTGACCTTGTTGAGGGCAAAGGAATCGGACTTTCGATTCCATAAATATCCAGGCGAAGTTCCGCTCTTCGGATTGCTCGTATCGTAGAAGTAGGAGCTGGTAACGAAGCCGCTCAGTTGGATTGGGCTGAGGGCCCGGACGGTATTTGTTGCCGATTCAGTCAAAATCCCTTCCTTTTTGGCCATCTGCTCCAAGCTATCGAGGCGACTCTTAAGCGCAGCGTTTTCATCCTCGAGTTTCTTCAGTCGGTCGGTTTCATCGGCCCAGGCAGGCATTGAAATTAATGAAGTAGCCACTGTCGCCGCCGGTAGAACTGCCCAGACTGCCGACCGAAGCAGTCGGGATGGCAAAGATCGAGAAAGAATTGGCATAGAACGTTTTATTAGCGTTGTATTACTGTTGGGTTGTCGGGTCACTTATCCATCCACCGGCCCGTCTTTGTCGAATATTGCCGGGTGTAACCCATTGAAGCACCCGGCGTTCCAACTGCTTTCATTGGGCCAAAAAACCGAAATCCACTTTTGTCGCGAATTCACTTGGTCCTGTTCGATGACACAAAAGGACCCCTTTTTGCCCGAATTATCTATCCGTCATCATCAAGAATACGATCACGACAAGCCCTCGCGGAAATTGTGAAGGCCGCGCATCGTTCGCCCTTGAACTGAATAAAATGCAAAATATTGTCGCTTTTTAAGCACACTGACAATATTTGACCAGCAATCCGTATACTGCGTCTGGAATAGAATGGGGCGATCGCAGGACCATTTGCCAATCGCCTAATTCTCTATGAGGAACTCACGGTCAAGGATTTCCCCCGAAAGCGCGGATGTCGAGGTGAGTATGATTGGGCAGCAATTTGCCTCACCTTGGAGCATTGCTGCTGTGTTGGAATTCCGTTTGAGCTTTGGCGGGGACTTACAGCCGTTTTCTCGAGGCCTTCAAAACGGCCGATCTCTACCGCCAGTGACCGGACACCCGATACCAGCCGCGAGGTCCGCGAACCCAATAGGTTTCCACCCAAATGGCTCCGCGCCGAGGTGGTGCGACCCAACGGCCAGGGATCCAGACCCAGGCACTGCCAGACCAGCTCCACTCACCGCGACACCAGTAATAGTCAGGCCCGGGCGCTACCGCGATCGTCTCTACCGGAGGGCTCGGCGGTGGCTGGGAAACAACGGCGTCGCTGGCGCTCATCATCATGAGGTGGACAACGGCATCCGAAACCCCGGCGTTTTTCAGATCAATAATCGCGTTGGCGTCGAGCGAGTAGACCGCATGACTGCGGGTAATCTGGCTCATGATGACGTCTTCGCTCACGCCTGACCGGGCCATCGACTTGATATCGGAAATGCTCGGAGGGGGGACTTGAGGAGGCGGGGCCACGTAGGCTGCGGCCGGCGGCGGTGGTACGTAAACCGGGGGTGGTTGGTAGTAATAGCGTCGGCGGGCATCTTCATCCATGCTGTGTCCAATGAGGCTTCCGGTCAGCAGACCGGCCGCACCACCAATCAACGCACCAGCAGCGGGATTTCGACGGTCTATGGCGGCTCCCAGCAAGGCTCCAGAGCCACCGCCGATCAAGGCTCCGCTGCCGGTGTAGTTGGGTTGGCCGTAGGGATCAACGCATCCAGCAAGCACGGCGGTCAAGGCCACCAAGACCACCGAACGGTGAAAAGAGACATTCATGAAGTAGCGTCCAGACATTTCCAGACAAGGCATCAGACGTTGCAAGACCCAATTAGTTTCGGAAAATCGCGCAAGGATTTCCATGGCGTGTTTTCAAAATGGCTTTCCCATTTTTCCCAAATTTCCCCTTTCTTCGCTTCGTTCTTTGGCAACCATGAGAATCGATGGTGCGACGCTTCAAGACGAATTGGGACCATTCGACGCCTGTTTCCCGAGGCTAGCGGCCTTACAATTAGCCAGTTTGATGAATAGCCATGGTACCTAGGATTCTATGTTCTCTCCTCTCGGTTTTCGCGGCGATTATCGGTCGCTGCGCGGCGATTGAGTCCTCGGGCGAGATTTACCCAGCATCGCCTTTCGTCGTGAACGTGACCCTGCCCCCCTATGACGCAAAAGGGGACGGAATGACAGACGACACGGATGCACTCCAACGCGCTCTGAATGAGCATGTTGGAAAGCATCATATGCTTTATTTTCCGCCCGGCACCTATCTCATCAGTCGAACCCTGATGTGGCCCAAGAAATGGGGCGGACACGATAACTGGGGGTTCACCTTTCTTCATGGTTCCAACGCAGGTCGTTGTCGAATTCGACTCAAAGACGGGGCCATTCCCGATCCTGCCAAACCGGCGGCGATGATGTGGTGTGGAGGATTTGGTTCTGCCGATTGGTTCCATAATTACGTCGAAAACCTGACCTTCGATATCGGTTCGGGTAATCGAGGTGCCATAGCACTGCAATTTTATTCCAATAATTCGGGGGCGATCCGGAATTGCCGCTTTATCGATACAGATGGCGGAGGCGTTACCGGAATCGATCTTGGGCATCGGGATATGAACGGGCCTCTATTGGTCGAGCGTTGCGAAGTCGTCGGCTTTGATCGCGGGGTAACGACAGCAGGTGCGGTGAATAGCCAGACATTTGAAGACTTGATCCTGCGTGGACAGCGAATGGTCGGCTTCGAAAATGCCGGACAGCCCATCACAATTCGGAGGCTGGTCAGCGATAATCGGGTCCCGGTTCTGAAGACTTATGGAACGGTCGCTCTCCTGGACGCCAACTTACGTGGGAAAGATGGAGCCTCGGGAACTCCGGCCATCATCAATTACAATGGTGGCTCCGTGTGGCTGCGCGATGTGGCTACGACGGGATACGGGCGCGCCGTGGCGGACGTGGCCACGCCCGATTCGGGAGCTGCCTTCCGGGTTCAAGGGACCGACAAACCGGGTTCCCTAGGTCCCAACATTCACGAGTATTCAAGCCGATCTACCTTCGAGGCGTTTCCGTCCGCAAAAGAGTCCAGTCGTTTGCCCATCCAAGAAATGCCGATCATCCCGTGGGATGCACCGGACTCCTGGGCCACGGTGGATCGGTTTGGAGCCGACCCGACGGGGGGCAACGATTCGGCGGAATCGATCCAACGCGCCATTGACTCCGGTGCGACCACGGTATTCCTGCCGGGAAGCTATCGAATCAAGTCGACCGTCATCCTTCGAAGCAAGGTGCATCGGTTGGCAGGCGTCGGTGGAATGATCAATTATGGGCAATCGGATCACCCGTCTTTCCGCATCGAAGGCGGGGAGGTTGCTCCGGTCAGCTTTGACCATTTCGGATACATTGGCGGCGGGTTGGAAATTGCCAGTCGACGAAAGGTGATTTTACGAAGCGTTTCGGATTGCCCGATCCACAGCCGGGAACAAGCGGTGGGGGGAGAACTATACCTCGAAGATGTGGTCACCGATCAGTTGGTACTGCGGGGGCAGCGGGTCTGGGCGAAGCAGTTGAACATTGAAAACGAAGGGACCCATCTGGCGAATGATGGCGGGCAGCTCTGGATTCTGGGCTACAAAACGGAGCGCGGCGGGACATTGCTGAAAACCTTTCATGGCGGACGGAGCGAACTGTTGGGTGGTTTCAGCTACACCACCACGTCCGGTCAGTTGGGTCCCATGTTTGTCACGCACGATGCGGAGGTCTTCACCTTCTTCTCCGAGGTTTGCTTTAACGGGAATCCATTTTCAACGCTAGTTCGCGAAATCCGGGGAGAGAAAGAATCCGTCATTCGTCGTGGTGAAGGGCATACCCTGCCCTATTCGGGGCGGGCCATGAGCGGCGGGCGATGAAACGGTCTTGATGGCAATTTACCCATATGATTTGGTAGCGGAATGTTCCAGAACGGAATAGCAGACATCTTCAAGAGATTATTCAGTCGAACAAAGCGATCCGAAGAAAACATTCTCTTGGCAACTTTGAAGCGTTTGAGTGATGACCTGAGGCCACACAATTCACATTGGGCAGATGTTCTTGCAACCTTTCATGCCAAGGCTGAATCCGAATTCTCGGGCGGCTTTCAAGTTGGTCAGCGATACCTGCTTGCACGGGAAATTGAAGGGATTTTTGGTGGAATGGGTAGTCTCAATGACATCGAAATGCCCGAAGGATGTCAACGGATGAAATGCGAGCTGTTCGCAGCCGTAAAAAATGTTCTCCGTCTATACTGGCGAGAATTGGGTCGTCCATCTTACAATCTGCAGGTTTCACTTCATCCAATTGGTGCGACCGTTCGGCTAATGCCAGGCAAGGTGCGCTGGTACAACCGAGACGAATCGCCAGTAGTCGTCGGCGATACTCCATCTGTTAGGAGCGAGACATGGCGCGTTGTTAGCATTGACGGGAATGATATCACAAATATGCCGTCTTATCTTATCCAAAGGGAAAACGCCTTCATGGGTGCCCGACATGAATCACTGGAGCTAAAAACCTAATGGCAACTAAACGAAAACTGTTCACATTGCACGACACCTATTTCCTTAACGTATCAAACCAAGCTTTGATGGAGAAAAGGGCCGGAATAGCACAAGTGTCGTGGGTAGCACCGGGTTTTGGGTCCTGCCATTGCACCTGAGTGACACCCCGGGCTTGGAACGAGTCGTAAGCCGCCTTGGAGTTTGCTGGAACCACGTCCTCATCACCGGAGCAGCTGTAGAGGCGCAGCGGGGACTTTGGAGTCCAATCCAAGAGCGAGTTCTCTGCCAGGGCGAGCCGTAGGGGATTGTTCGCGTTACTCCTGAAATCCGCCAATTCTCCCGGAGCCAGGATACTAACGGGAACAGGGGGCATGGCGCCATTGACCACGGTGTCGGAATGCAAACCATCCATGAGCGGTGGCAACGTGCTGTTGTAAGGAGGTGCCAATAAGTCACCCAGGCTCGGTGCTAAGCCGTAAACATCCTGATAGGCCGCAAGGAGGTAGAGGAAATAGTAGGGATTGGGCGGCACACGACCGGATAGAAAATCCTGGGTACTCACCCCGGCCAAATCATATGGACCCGACCCGCATCCGCAAGCGGTGACAGAAAACTCGTTGGTTCCCTGGGCCTCCAAGGCTCGTAGGGTGGCGAGAGCTGAATGCCCGCCTTGCGAGTAACCGGAGATAAACAGTTGACCGTTAAGCGCGAGCGCGTTGGACGAACAAAACTGACGGGTCGCCCGCAGAAGGTCGATGGTGGCGGATGCTTCGGTTGCGGCATGGAGGTAGGGATGGAAACCAGGCGACGCCCCCAGGCCAAGATAATCGGGGGCCACGGCAATGTAGCCATCTGCGGCAAAGGCGGAGGCGAGTACCCCTTCCAGATTCGGTTCGGATGGCACATCACTTTTCTCGATGGACGTGCCATGGTCGTAAGCGACCAAAGCAGCAGCGTTGGTGTGAGCAACGGGAACCAGGATGGCTCCGGAAGCCAGAATGGGCGCTCCGTACGGGTCGACCGTTTCATAGGTCACATCGTACAGTCCTACGGCGTATTTGGCGGAAATTGCCGCTCCGGCAAATTGAAAGAGAGCATCCAGTTGGGCGATGGAGAAGGTTTCGACCCAAGTCGCCGACAGCAACTGTCCAGGATGCCCGACCGGAGGCATGGCAATCACCCGATAGAAGCGGGTTTTGGCATTTTGGGGGCGAAGGTCGGACCAATTGGTCGCTGTGGATGGCCAAGCGGTTCCCGGGGCAGATTCCCAGGAACCCAAGCTCAAGTCGTCCCGAGTTTCAACGGTTGAGAGCCAATTTGAACGATTCACCTGCCATCGCAGCGAAACCGATGAAGCCGAAATCTCTTGGAAAACATGAATAACCGGTGGCAGCGCCCGTGCGGATTGGATAAAGCCGGTGGCAAGAAATAGAAAAGTAATGGAGCGGAGCAGAATACGACGCACGGAAGGTACGATACTTAAGTGGTCGTCCGCCTGCAAACTCGAACGGCGCATCACGGGGTGCCAGGGAGTTGATCCCGGACTATCCCATGGGCATATCGACTGCGGTCTCTCAGCTCCTACTGTCCTTTGTCTAGGCCGCGTTTTCAAAATGGCTTTGTCTATATGCGCCAGCCAAAACAGGCGGGGGCGAGGCGCGACGAGGGAGCATATTGCGACGAAATACGTGACCGAGGAGCAACGAAGCCCCCGCCTG
>CAILNN010000250.1 GCA_903835555.1 uncultured Verrucomicrobiota bacterium | reverse complement strand
GGCAATTCGGTGGCATAGACATTCCGGGGGCCACCAATTCCAGCTACCAAATTCCTGCGGCATCTGTTGCGAACATTGGTTTGTACGACGTCAATGTGAGCAATCCCGTCGCTACCGTTCAAAGCACCAACGCAGCGCTGTCGCTACTTAATGTCCAATTGTTTCCAGGTCTAATTCTATACGGACCGACAAACGGGACCTACAATATACAGTCGATTCCAGTTCTTGGCGGCGTAACCAACTGGACAACATTGACTAATGTAACACTGAATAATATTCAGCCGTTCATCTTCATTGATTTTGGTTCGTTAACCAACGGTCCGAAGTTTTATAGAGCCGAGCTCCAGTAGCCACCCGGTCCCCGTCGCCGTTCGTCTCGGCGGCGGGACCCGTCCCGGCCTCATTCCCTGGCGGCGGGTTGTCCCTGTAGCCCCTGAGAGTTCCGTCGGCCCCCCTCTGGAGGTCGGGCAGATGAAACGTCTGATTATTCGTTTTCATCTTCGCCCTCACGAAAGGCACCAGGTCAGGAGTCCCGATTTCTAGGACTCCTATTCCAGTCATCCGTCGGCTTTTGCGGTCGGCCCAAAGTGAGGGCAACGTTTTTTTACGGCTCCTGATCAGGCGGTTGATTTGCCGTTTTTCACGGTTTGGCGAACGCGCTGCTTTTCGGTCGGCTTCGGTATCACCATCGCTCGCAAATCAGGTCCGCGTGCGGACTGCCATGAGAGGGGAGGAGCCGACACCGTTTGGGCGGGAAGCGCCCTGGACGGTCGTAACGACAACATACGCCGTGCCAGACGGGCAATAACCTCTGCCCCACTATTTCAGGTCGCCCCCGTGGCGCTACTCCTCGAGGTGGTCAAGGAGCCAAGCAACCGGCGGATTTCACCCAAGCGACTTTGGGCGTCGCGTTTGGCCAGCCGGGGGAATTGGCCACCCACGGTGATGAGTTCGCCGTTTCGGGTCATCTTTACTTTTCCTTCAATCACTTCGATTGATGTGATCTGGCGCTCGGCCGCCAGCAAGCGGAGTTGGTGGATTTCAAGCAGAAGCTCCACAGCGGGGGGCAGGACGCCAAATCGGTCCCGAACCTCCGCGCGGACGGCTTCCAAGTCTTTCTTTCCACCGACCTGGGCGAGCTTCCGATAAATCTCCAACCGCTGGCTGGGCTCGGGGACAAAGTCCATGGGTAGATAGGCTGGTTCACGGCGTGTTTCAGCTTCCACTTCGGATTTTCGTCCGCGACCAGCTCGCTCGGAGGATTCGGTCACGATGACGTCGTCGTCGCGCGGGACGGAGATTTGCAGGACCGGTCGCGGCTTCGCCGGGCCCCGGCTTCCGGTGGGTTCGGGTCGAACTTCTTCGCCGGGATGGGAGGCGATGAAGTCAAGGACCAGGCGGCAATCGATACGGCGGGTGACTTTTTCTCCTTTGAGGGCCTGGACGCTTTGCTTTAGCAACTGGCAGTAGAGATCAAACCCGACCGCGGTGATGTGTCCGCTTTGCTGCGCGCCCAACAGGTTGCCGGCACCGCGAATTTCGAGGTCGCGCATGGCGATCTTAAAGCCGCTGCCGAGGGCGGAGTATTGTTTGATGGCGCTCATCCGTTTACGCGCCTCGGTCAACAGCCGGGCATGCCGGGGGAGCAACAGGTAGCAATAGGCTTGATGCTTGTAACGTCCAACGCGTCCGCGGAGTTGGTACAGTTCGCTTAGGCCAAAGCGATCGGCCCGATCGATGAGCATGGTGTTGGCATTGGGGATATCGAGGCCGCTCTCGATGATGGTGGTGCTGACCAGCACATCGGCCTCGCCATTGACGAACTGGGTCATGACTTTTTCCAGTTCGTCGCTGTCCATCTGGCCGTGGCCGTAGACGATGCGGGCATCGGGAATCAAGGCGCGCAGGCGCATGGCCGTGGCCTCGATGGTGGCCACGCGATTGTGGAGGAAATAGGTCTGACCGCCCCGGTTGATCTCCCGGAGGATGGCGTCGCGGATGAGGCGTTCGTCATGGTTGGCGACGATGGTCTCGACGGGGAGGCGGTCCTGGGGTGGCGTTTCCAGGGTGCTGAGGTCGCGGGCACCGGTCAGGGCCATGTAGAGGGTGCGGGGTATGGGGGTGGCGCTGAGGGTAAGGACATCGACGGTGGCGCGCAGGATTTTAAATTGTTCCTTGTGTTTGACCCCAAATCGTTGTTCTTCATCGACGATCACCAGGCCGAGGTCCTTGAACTGGACATCCGATTGAACGATGCGGTGGGTGCCGATGAGGATGTCGACCGTGCCGTTGGCCGCGGCCTCCAGGGCGGCTTTTTGCTGCCGGGCGGTGCGGTAGCGGGAGAGCATTTCGATGCGCACGGGGTATTCTGCCATGCGCTCGCGAAAATTGTTGTAATGCTGCTGAGCCAGGACGGTGGTGGGCACCAGGAGGGCGACCTGGCGTCCGCCCATGACGGCCTTGAAGGCGGCGCGGATGGCGACCTCGGTCTTGCCGAATCCGACGTCGCCGCAGAGGAGGCGGTCCATCGGTTTGGGCTGCTCCATGTCGAGCTTGACGGCGGCGATGGCTTTTACCTGGTCGGGGGTCTCTTCAAATTCAAAGGAGGCTTCAAATTCACGCTGCCAATTGTTGTCTGGAGAAAAGGGATGGCCGGTGCGGGCCGAGCGGAGGGCTTGGACTCGGAGCAAATCGCCAGCCAGATCGCGGACGGCGCGCTCGGCCTGTTCCCGGGATTTGTTCCAGCGGGTGCCTCCGAGAGTATTCAGCGTGGGACGGGCCTTTCCTGCCCCGACATATTTGCTCACCAGATGAGCTTCGCTGACGGGAACGTAGAGACGGGGGGCATCGACGTCTTTATCAGAGGGAGCGTACTCAATGACCAGGCATTCCTGGCCGCCGTCGGTGGGCGTTGCTCCCGATCGCGATTTGGACGGGGGTAAGACTTTGAGTCCGCGAAAAATCCCGATGCCGTGTTCCAGATGGACCACAAAATCGCCGTCATCGAACTCGGTGAAATCGACCTCGAAGGC
>CAILNN010000249.1 GCA_903835555.1 uncultured Verrucomicrobiota bacterium | reverse complement strand
GGTGGTTCGTTTCTTAAACTTGGCGTGGGACAATATCCTTCCACGCGGTCCAGAGTCCTAAGTCTCCGTTATTCAAGGAAAAGGAGCGAATTCAAATGGATTAATAGTTCCGCCTTCAATTCAAAGGGCCAGGTCACTTGCATTAATATGGCATTGTTTGAATGAAGTAGAAGCGGCGTCTCACCGCTTTTCGTTGTAGCCGCTACCGTCCAAGACGTTTCCCGAGTCACGGGCCGAACGGACGTCCGCCAGGTCGTGGAGTGCTCCGGTCCTCTGGAGCTTTGGAACCGGCCATTATATCGACGGCATCCAGAGCTTCCATCCGGGCACATTCGATTCCGAGGCAAACGTCGGTTGTTACAGGATTTTTGGCAGACTTGTAGGTTCACCAATTACCCACCTCGGAATTACTTCGCCTTGAACGGCATACCATCTCTGCCCAACAACCCATCCGCGTCTTAGTGTAGATTTCGAATGGGAGTTCCGGTCTATAGTCAAAGGGCCAGGTCACATGAACTCTCATCACGCCGAGTGCCTTTCGGTCCACGAGCACCGAGTAATCGCACGGCCTAGTCGTCTTGACCCACACGAAGTTGCTTCCATGGCTTCTCGTGGCCCCATTTATCCCATAGAATCCGCGCGTGCTTTCACGTAAACCGTGGGAAATTGAAGCTGTTTTAGCCCTGCTGATGGGGCTATTCCTGATTTTTGGGATGGGCGGTATCGCCGCATCCGCACTGGGATCGATGCGATCAGTCCCCAAGCCAAAGCCAATTCAGGCTACCGGAATCTCTCCGTCGCATATGGTGGAAGTCGTCACCCCATCGACGGGTGCCTTTGCTGCGTTTGTAGTAGCAACGGTTACCTTTCACGGTGCGGTGTTGCTGTTAGTCGCGCATTTTGTGCGGCAGCACAAAATCGGATTCAAAGAGGCATTTGGTTGGCGGAGCGAATACGTTGCAAAGGCCGTCGGTGCGGGGGTGATGCTCGCCGGTGTGGCCCTGCCTTTGGCGTATGGATTGCAATGGATTTCCGTCGTCTTGTTACGCTATTTGGGGCGTCCGTGGGGGTATGAACCGAGTGTCCAATCGTCAGTTGAAATCTTGCTGCATACGGCCAATTGGGTGGAATCAGCGTATATTTTTATATTCGCGACCATGATTGCCCCGGTTGCCGAGGAAATGCTCTTTCGGGGCATTTTATATCCCTTTGTTCGAGATCGGGGTTACCCCCGATTGGCCCTGTCGGGTACTGCCGTTGTTTTTGGGGCGATGCACGGAAATTTGGCGGCATTGCTTCCACTGGTTTGCTTTGGCGCACTTCTAGCCGGCCTCTATGAGAAAACCGGCAACCTATTGGCTCCCATCACGGCCCACGCCCTGTTTAACCTGATCCCATTCGTCCTCCTGGCTTGCGGCCTGGAACCCAGCCATTAACTCCACACCCACGCCGCAAGTTATCCCACACCCGACCCCGTCCGCGACGAGTGGGATCCCTTCGTGCCAAATGGATTCCTATTGGCACGGCCGCAATCCCAAAGAATCGAGCTCCGGAAGGAGTCGCCCCACACGCGCCCGTGCGGTATCCTCTCTCCAGTGACGGAATTTCAACTGATCGCTGCCATCCAGCCGCTCCTCACCAGCCAACCGCAGGTGGTTGCAGGGATTGGCGATGATTGTGCCATCCTCGAGATGGGCGGACCGGACCATGTCTTGCTCAAAACCGATGCGGTCGTCGAAGGCGTTCATTTTCTTTCAACCACGGAGCCAGAGCGGGTTGGGCATAAGGCGTTGGCCCGTTCCTTAAGTGATATTGCCGCCATGGGAGGAACTCCCACCGCCGCGGTGGTTACCCTCGGGTTGCCCGCCGGATTTGATTCCGAACGCGTCCTCGCGATGTATCGGGGGATGAATGCGTTGGCCTCACGATATGGCGTGGCGATAGTCGGTGGCGAGACAACCGCCAATCCGGGGGCTTGGTTGATCAGCGTTACCGTTGTCGGGACCGTTCCGAAAGGGCAGGCAATGAGGCGATCGAGTGCCAAGGTTGGCGACGCGATTTTTGTTTCGGGCGAGTTGGGTGGTTCGCTGGATGGACATCACTTGGATTTCGAGCCTCGCCTGGTGGCTGGGAGGTGGCTGCGCGAGACCGGATGGGTTGATGCCGCGATCGATATCACCGATGGTCTTACCGGTGATCTGCCCCATATTCTCGCGGCAAGCGGCGGGTTTGGAGCCGAATTACTCGGTTCAGCAATTCCGATTAGCAAAGCCGCCCGCACCCGGTTTGCAACTGGAGCATCGTCCAAGCCACCATTGCTCGCCGCATTGACCGACGGGGAAGACTTTGAATTGCTGTGGACCTGCGCACCGGGCAATGCCGTGCGAATTCTGGATGGCTGGAAGTTGGCATTTCCCGATGTCAGTATTCGCTGTATCGGTCGGGTGGTCGCTGAGCCTGGAGTCCGCCTTCGTGATTCCCACGGAATTCAGCGACTTCCGGATACCGGGTATGACCATTTCTCGCCCGCCATCTAACGTGAATTCGTCTATTCAGTTGACCCATTCGACCGGTGCCACCGAGGCGGCTGGTAAAGAATTTGCCCGGACGGTCTCGCAAAATATGGTGGTGGGTTTGAGTGGCGATCTCGGTGCCGGTAAGACCGCCTGGGTCCGGGGATTTGCCCAGGGATTGGGCTATTTCGGTCGCGTTCAGTCACCCTCCTTTGGCTTGATCCACGAATATCGCGGTGGACGATTTCCCATTTTTCACATTGACCTGTATCGCTTGCGGTCGGCTGCTGATGTCGTTTCCGCTGGCTTGGAGGTGTACTTGGACCACCCTGACGGCGTGTCTGTGGTGGAATGGCCAGAGCGCTGGTGGCCTGATTTCTCCAACCTGAATTCTGGTCTCCCAAACTGCCGACGAGTCTGGTTGCGCCATCTTGGCGATAACGTACGAGAAGTGACCTATGAACTGCCTGTCGGTTGAATTTGCCTACGAATGCCGCAGCGTCGCATTGGCTACTGCGGTGCAGGTGTACCAAGTGGAGCAGGAGACGGGTCGCCATACCCCGGTGATTGTTTTGATCGACCGCGTACTGAAACTTGCCGGAATTGAACGTGAGGCCGTCGGTCGGTGGGTGATTGGCCTAGGTCCCGGCAGCTATACCGGCGTACGACTGGCGATTTCCGCTGCTCAAGGTTGGGAAATGGCCTCAGCTATTGAATGTGTCGGTTGGTCGAGCTTTGAAGGATTGGCGGTTACCGCATCGCGTCTTGGCCATCCACGGGTGACATTGGCAGTCGATGCCCAACGCCAGGAACTGGCGGTGGCGACCGTTGAGTACCAGTCGGACGATCACCAATGGTTGACGAATATCCATTTGGAGTCATTTGAACGCGTGCGGAAACGAATTGAAGAAGGCGAAATCGTCATGGGCCCTGGGCTCCCTCAGGTCTTGAAAGGCGGCCTGGACCTACGGCCATCGGCATCCGACCTATTGGCCTCCGTCTCGCTTTCGGCGTCTCCAACAGCTTCCCGACTACTAGCCCCGGTCTATTTGCGGGATGCCCAGTTTGTGAAGGCCCCAAGCTCCCGTGACCTATCCGGGATGGAACTCAACTCGTTAACTTCTCACTCGCGCTAACAGATGCCCACCTTTTACGAATGCTCCCGGTGTACCGCCTGTTGTCGGTGGCCCGGCGAAGTCCGGGTTACTGATTCTGAGGTCGATGCTATTGCAGATTTTCTGGGACTAACGTCGACTCAATTTGCCGCTGATTTTACCCGTTTGAATCATGGACGTACAGGTTTGACATTAATCGAGCAAACGGATGGTTCCTGCGTTTTCCTGGAGGGAAAGAATTGCCGGATTCAGCCGGTGAAACCGCAACAGTGCCGCGACTTTCCCAACCTATGGAATTTTCCCGGATTCACCAATCTTTGTCAGGCCAAGCCGGCGGAACTGACAGATGCAGACTGGCTCAAGCAAGTGACGCGGGCAACCGGGCGGGCATCATCGGCAATTGAGGAATGGAGACTTATTCAGCCCCGATCTGTGAAGGGCGTTTAGGATAACGGGGGAAGTGTTTTTGTCCGTCCAGCACGGTTATTATTGTGGCTACCCCAGCCCGAGGCGCTTCCCGGGTTTTGGAGCAAGGACAAGTCTGCAAAGTCTTGGACTGCGCCAGTCCTCTGGTGCTTTGAAAACAGCCGTGAAATCGACCGAGGCGGAAGTCCACCGGCACTCATCTGGTTCCAAAGCAAAAGCGGATGAGGAAAACCGCAGTCCAAGAAACTGCTGCGTGTTACCAAAGAGCAACGAAGCTCCGCGCCCGTTTTAGCCAGAAGATAAGCAAATTCATTCTGAAAGCACGCGCTAAGAAACAGAAACCGGCCCTAGACCAGCTGCCGCCGCTTGGTCCACCTTGCCGCCCAAAATCTTGAACATGACGGCTCCGCAGGTGGGACACTTCCCTTTGACGGCCTTGCGACCGTTTTTCATGGTTTCTTCCACACCTTCTGCAATCGGCTTCTTCGCCTTGCATTTCACACAATAACCGTCGGCCATAACGAATTTTATCCACCGTATGAGCCTTCATTCTCACCCGCCGGATGTTGGACAACATGCCCGTCGCAACAGGGGGTGTCAATTGATGGGTCTCGCTCGGATGCCATTCTATCGCGCTAAGTTCCACTCTGATAAGGAGTAACGCTTATCGATCCAGGCGGACCGTGCGTCCCACGGTGCCCCGGTAAGAGCGGTTTCGGCCTGCCATTGGGTTATCAATGCATCGCGGATTTGAGGTGCTGAAAATGGGATGTTGGTCAGGAATTCGCTGTGGCTTCGTCCGCTGCGGTAAAGCGGTTCGGATGATGGGTGTTTGAGCCATCGGTCCATGTTTTCCCAAGCCGCACAATAAAGGACGGTTCCATGAAACAATACGCAATCTCGGAGTCGGCGCTGGGCGTTTCCGGAAAACTTTCGCTCCATACCGTTCTGCAAAATAGCCAGGTCGGTATGTCCGCGAACGACGACCCCTTCCAGTCCCGCTCGGCGCAATGCCGCTGCCTGGCGCTCCATAATCCACAGGTTGGTGGTCGTTACGGTTAAAAGTGGGCCGGAATCGGGAATCCGAAGCACCAAGCCATAGTTGAGGCATCCCGTCCCCTGGACAACCGCTCCGCCCCCACTCGTTCGCCGTAGAATCGGAATCCCATCCAGTTCGCAGATTATCCGATTCACCTCCAAATCGACTCGCTGGCCACGCCCGACCACAATGAACGGTTGAACGGCTTCCCAAAACCAAAGGACCTCGGGCCCACCAATGGAGACTTGTTCAAGAAAAGCATCGTCCCATCCCAGGAATTCTGCCGCTGTACCGACGGGTGCCACGAAATGAACCACAGCGTGAACATGTCGCATGAATAGACGGCGTCCAAGGCGGCAGATTTGCGAAAACACGCCCTAATTTTCCCCCCGTGATTAAACCAAGCTTGGCACAATAGGCATTTCGGCTAATTTTGGTACTCGTTGTGACTGCTTCCCTTCCGACCAACTCGCCGACTTTTTCCCCAACCGCGCCGTCCCCGACCCGCGTTCCCGGACGCCCGGGGGCCGAACTTACGCGCCTCAGTGACTCCCTCGCTGATTTGGCTGCTTTGGCCCTAGCGGGCAAGAGCGCTTCGCAGCAGCGACTCATCATTGCAGATTTTATTGAAGACCTTCGACGTGCTGGTCACATCATCCCTACCGTCACATCCACGCCCTACCTGAATACGATCCCGGTGGATGAGGAGCCAGCCTATCCAGGCGATTTGGAGGTCGAACGCCGTATCAAGTCGTTCATCCGGTGGAACGCAATGGCCATGGTTGTCCGGGCCAACAGCGGCGACCTTGGCGTCGGTGGTCATATTTCCACCTTCGCCTCTCTTGCGACCCTTTACGAGGTCGGCTTCAACCACTTTTTTCATGGAGGAGATTCCGGACGCTTGGCGGACCTCATTTATTTCCAGGGCCATGCGTCGCCAGGAAATTATGCCAGAGCCTATGTCGAAGGGCGCTTGAACGAGCAACACTTGATGAATTTCCGTCAGGAACTTCAGCCGCATCCAGGACTGTCCAGTTATCCACATCCCTACCTGATGCCGGACTTTTGGCAGTTCCCGACCGTGTCGATGGGATTGGGGCCTATTCACTCCATCTATCAAGCCTATTTCAGCCGTTATCTTCAGGCCCGTGGATTAACCCCACCGGGTGATGACCCCAAAGTTTGGTGTTTTATCGGCGATGGCGAATCCGATGAACCCGAAACCTTGGGGCAAGTCAGCTTTGCCGGACGCGAACACCTCGATAATTTGGTATGGGTGGTCAATTGCAACCTCCAGCGCCTTGACGGACCGGTGCGGGGCAACGGAAAGGTAATTCAAGACCTGGAAGGAATCTTCCGTGGTGCAGGATGGAATGTCATCAAGGTGGTTTGGGGCGGGAATTGGGACGAGCTCTTGGCCCAAGATCATAGCGGTCTTTTGGTCCGACGAATGGAGGAGGTCGTCGATGGCGAATACCAAAAGTATGTGGTTGAGCCCGGTAGCTACATTCGGAAACATTTTTTTGGCAAGTACCCAGAGTTGCTCAAATTGGTCAATCATCTGACCGACGAGCAATTGAAACGCTTGATGCGCGGTGGTCATGACCCCAAGAAGGTGTATGCCGCTTACCGTGCGGCTACCAACCATCGCGGCAGCCCAACCGTTATTCTCGCCAAGACGGTCAAAGGTTACGGACTGGGTGAGGCAGGGGAAGGACGCAATCCGACCCATGGACAAAAGAAGCTCAACGAAAAGGAATTGCGGGAGTTTCGGGCGCGATTCCACATCCCCATCGGCGATGAGATCATCGCCGATATGCCGTTTTATCGTCCGCCCGAAGGAAGCGCGGAATACGAATATCTGCATGCTCGGCGTCGCGAATTGGGAGGCTTTCTTCCCAAGAGGAACCCGCGCGCTCCCCGACTCGAAGTTCCCCAGCCTTCAGCTTTCCCATCCCTGATCAACGCCACCAGCCTAGCCAAGGCATCCACAACCAAGGCCTACACCATCCTCATTAGCGCATTAATGCGGGATAAGAACATCGGGAAATTCATCGTCCCGATCGTTCCTGATGAAGCGCGTACTTTCGGTATGGAAGGGCTTTTCTCCCAGGTCGGGATTTATAGCGCCGCTGGTCAACTGTATGACCCAGTCGATTCATCCAGCGCCACTCCTTACCGCGAGTCGAAGACCGGTCAACTAATCGAGGCGGGTATTAACGAGGCTGGCTCCATGGGAAGCTTCGTAGCAGCGGGTACCGCTTACTCGAACTACGGCGTACCGGCGATTCCATTCTACATCTATTACTCGATGTTCGGATTCCAACGGATCGGCGACCAAGTCTGGCTTGCCGGCGACAGTCGTTGCAAGGGATTCATGCTGGGGGCCACCTCCGGGAGAACCACTCTGAACGGTGAAGGCTTGCAACATCAGGATGCACACAGTCACCTGATTGCATCATCCGTTCCCAATCTATGCAGCTATGAGCCGGCCTTCGGTTACGAATTGGTGGTCATCATTTGTGACGGCTTGAAGCGGATGTATCAGGACCTCGAAGAGATTTTCTATTACGTTAGCGTCCATAACGAAGACTATAGTCATTCTCCGATGCCCAATGACCCGGACATCATACCGGGCATCCTCAACGGCATGTATAAATTCCGTCCAGGCAAGTCCGGTCTCAAACATCGAGCGCAACTCATCGGGTCTGGTGCCATTTTGATGCAGGCCCTGAAAGCCCAGGAACTACTCGAATCCTATGGAGTCTCCGTGGATGTTTGGAGTGCCACCAGCTTCAAACGGCTTCGCAGTGAAGCCCAAGCCGCTCGCCGATGGAACATGCTCCATCCAACCGAGACTCCCAAGGTAAGCTACCTCGAAACCATCGTCGCAGGACAGGATGGCCCCTGGATTGCAGTTAGCGATAATTTGAAACTGGTGGCCGATCAAATCGCCCCGTGGATTCCAGGTGGACTCTTCACCCTCGGTTGCGACGGATTCGGGCGTAGCGAGGCTCGCGGTGTGCTCCGCCGCTTCTTCGAGGTCGATGCGGTGAGCACAACCGTCGGGGTTCTCTATACGCTCAGCCAAAAAGGCGAAATACCGGCATCCATTGTGGCTCAAGCAATTCACGACCTCGGACTCGATCCCGAAAAATCCCACGGCATCTGTGTGTAATCCGCTTGTTGGCGGTCATTAATTTTGTTTGGGCTAAAGTTGAGCCTCGTTGTCGGCTAGGCTCAACTTTACAGGTGACCTCTTCCCGCTCGTAAAACTGATTTGCAACCTATTGATTTAAAGTAACATCGGTAGCGAGACCCCGTCGAGCCAAAGGCGGTTCGGATCACCCCTTTTGCGACGGGCATCTGACGTCCACCCCGAAGAGCCAAAGGTATGGTTCTGTCGATTCGCCGACGACGCCAAGACTTATCCCATGCTGGCCAACCTCAAGTCAGCCACGCATTCCACATGCTGCGTCTGTGGAAACATGTCGACCGGTTGTACCGATTCCAGCCGATAAAGTTGGTCAGTGCATAAGCCTTTCAAGTCCCGGGCCAAGGTCGCCGGGTGGCAACTGACATACAATATCTGGGATGGCCTTGCGCTCCTGAGAACTTGGATGCTGGCTGGTTGGCATCCAACCCGCGGCGGATCAAGCAGCACAGCTGCCACCTTCGGGTCGCATTGCCTCAGCAAACGCGGCAACCAGGCGTCCGTGTCGCCCGCGATAAACTCCCCATGCAGGTGGCCCCGTCGCTTCTGATTTCGTCGCGCGGCGGCGATCGCCTGACTGTCGAGTTCGACCCCCGTGAAGGATTGAAGAGCGTCGGCCAATGACAGACTGAAAAAACCAACGCCACAATAGGCATCAATCAAGTGGCGGGTTCCAGCTTTGGTCAGGCTCTTCCGCACCGCTTCCACTAGAAAAGGCAGCGCAAAGAAATTGTTCTGGAAGAAACTATGCTCCGGGACTTCCCAATCCTCAGGTGGAATGCGCAGCAGTGTCTTCATGCCGCCCTTGGGAGGGGGATTTCGACGCCATTCGGTCAGGGCGACATTGAGCCCCGGTTCGGCAATGGCACACGATTCCACGTCACAAACCAGTCCCCCATCGGTGCGAACGTAACCCAGATTCAGTTTTTTCGCCGGCTTATTCCACTGGCTACGGACCAGGATGCGATTCCGATATCCGTACGGCGCAGGACACGGAATGACCGGCTCGATGGCAGTCGCCGAAAAACCGCCAATTCGCTCGAAAAGATCCGTGATCTGTTTGTGTTTCCACCGAAGCTGAGCGGCATAATCCAGGTGTTGGTATTGGCATCCACCGCATTCCTCAAAATAGCGACACCTGGGTTCCACCCGCTCGGGAGCGCTCTCCAGAACTCGGGCGATGACTCCCCGCGCGAACGATCGCTTGGCCTCGATAATCTTTGCTTCGATCAATTCCCCCGGGCAGACAAACGGGACAAATACCACAAAATCACCGATTCGCCCGACTCCTTCTCCTCCAAAAGCAAGGTCGTGAATTCGCAAGGTGACCCTCTGGCCGACACTTGGACGATATTGTCCAAATCCAGTAGAGGCCCCAACCGTTTCCCGATTCGGCATCTCCACCGATGTACCGTTC
Source organism: uncultured Verrucomicrobiota bacterium (assembly GCA_903835555.1). Taxonomy (GTDB): domain Bacteria; phylum Verrucomicrobiota; class Verrucomicrobiia; order Limisphaerales; family UBA9464; genus CAILNN01. Next base: position 1,005 of record CAILNN010000249.1, on the reverse strand, counting down.
ATTGGGATCGTTTCGTCATCGATTTCAATGGGCTCCATGTTTTAGAACCAACAGTCTAGTTGCTAAGTAGGCACCGTTGCGAGGGAGTGTTTTCAAAATACAATCGGGCGATTGGCCCAGCTACTTCCAACAACAAGTTGATGGTTTCATTTTCCATCTTCGGTATCGTTTCCTCCTTGCGCACGCGATCGTCACGGCCTGAGCGTCTGGTCGCTGAGGTAAGGACGACATGAACATTCTTGTACTGGTGCTGTTTGGCATCCATTGCGCCGTCGGGTATCTGATGGGAAGCCTGTTGGCTTCGTGGCTCGGCACAATCGGTTGGGCAATCGGATTTCCCCTCGGCTTTTCGATCAGTTTGGGCTGCATCTGGTGTGCCGTGCGTTTGTTTCGGCGAAAACCGTAGGGCGTGAGTTCAAAATGGCTTTGTCGGTATGCGCCAGCCAAAACAGGTGGGGGCTAGGCGCGACGAGGGAGTGTATTGCGACGAAATACATGACCGAGGAGCAACGAAGCCCCCGCCTGTTTTGGCCAGCAGATCGGCAAATGCATTTTGAACTCACGCCCTCACGGGCGTGAGTTCGTGGGAACGTTGCTTGGCTTGGGGGCGACTGATGGACAAGACTCTCGCTATGTCAATCCGCGTGATTTGCTTTCTTGGCCTTTACTGGGCCATCCCTGGCCTCCAAGCCAAGCAACCGGTTCGCCTGCCGCCGCAATTGCCGGGTATCAAAGTGGATGGCTCCATTCTCTTGCCGAATCAATGGTCCCTGCGTCCGTCGGGTCGGCAGGTTCCCTTGGGAGATTTTCCAGTAAACATGGCCGTCCATCCAAGTGGGAAGTTTGTCGTCGTGCTTCATGCGGGTGACAGTGCCGAGAAACTGATCTCGGTCAGCCTGCCGACCGGCCAGGCCATCGCCCGGGCGCAATTACCGGAGACTTTTTACGGTGTGGCCTTTTCGCCAGATGGGCATCGGGTTTATGCCAGCGGTGCCGGAGCCGAGG
>CAILNN010000248.1 GCA_903835555.1 uncultured Verrucomicrobiota bacterium | reverse complement strand
TACCGGCGCTGGTGGCCGGTGTCGAGGCTGATTTCCCAACCGGAAATCGTCGACTGGATTTGGGCGACGGAATCTACGCACTGGTCCCGAATTTGGCGCTGCTCAAGGATTTTGGCATCTTGTGCGTTCAAGGCGGATTTTGCTGGCGACAACCCCTCGGCGTCGAGCGCCGAGGGGAGTGGACGTATGGTTGGGCGGTATCCATTCCTCTAGTTCGGAACAAACTCCAGTGGCTGACAGAAATTGAGGGCGATTGGAATGGGGTTGGTCGGGTCGCCCTGGCTCCAGGGCTCAAATATAATTTTACCGACCGCATCACGCTGGGAGTTGCGGTGCCAATCGGTTTGAACCACCGAACCGAAGACTGGGGCGTCGTGACGCAATTTCAATTCAGTCTATGAATCCAGGTTTCGGGACGTGAGGTCGCATTTTGGGGTATGTACTAAAATCAATAGGCGCATCCAATCTCCGACGACAGGCGAAGGTCTGTCCGATAAAAAGTCCTTGACCACTTTTCCGTCATCAGCATAGTGATGCTACGAGGGAGGATAGACTGTCATGAACGGGCAAAGCGGGACTCTCCTCTCCGTGAACCCGCAACATGAACAAAATTAGACATAATAAAGCCATAGTGAAACTCGTTCCAGCAACCGCATGGAATGTGATTCGCACTCAATCAAGGCCTATTTTATGGTCAGTTTTCTCTTGGGCTGTTTGGATCTTCTCGCCCGTTGCCCTCCAGGCCCAGCTCACTTATACGGCCAATGGCAACACGGCCATCATTAGCGGATACACTGGAAATATCCCGAGTCCGGGCGAGCTCGTCATACCAGGAATCATCGACGGTCTGCCCGTGGAGCTTATTGGGACAGGTTCCTTTCATAACCGACAGGACCTAACTCGCGTAACTATCTCAGACGGTGTGATGAGCATCGGAGATTCTGCGTTTTCCGGCTGCTACGGACTGACAAGCATGTCCATCCCCGACAGTGTGGCCCATATCGGTGATTCTGCTTTCGAGGGCTGCTTGGGGTTGGAAAATGTAATCCTCGGCAGTGGAGTCGTCAGCATCGGAAATTATGCGTTTTCGGACTGCTCGGGCCTGACTAGGGTGACCATTCCCGGCACTGTGACCAGTCTAGGGAATTACGCGTTCTGCAACTGTTTCGGTCTTGCATTCGTGACATTTGAAGGCAACAGCCCCTCCGCTGGTTTTGGCCTGTTTTACAATTGCAACCCGACCGTTTACTTCCTTCCAGGAACCACCGGCTGGGAGACAATCTTTGAGTTTCAGCCGGCCTTCCTTTGGAATCCGACGGCTCCGCCGGGAGACCCTTCCTTTGGGGTCAGGAATGGGATATTCGGATTCAACATCGTCGGTACCTCCGGGATCGCGGTGGTCATCGAGGCATCCAGGGGTTTGGCTCCCTTCGATTTGGTACCCGTCAGCACCAACACGCTCACGACTGGATATTCTTATTTCGTCGATCCGGCATCGGTTACGAATGCCAGCGCGTTCTATCGTTTTCGTACCCCTTGATTCAAACCTCCCTGCAATTCATCCCAGGAGAGCGAACCCCAAATTGACTCCCATCAACTAATATTCGGAATTACGTGTCCTAAACCCAAGTGTTCGCGCTAGGGTCCCATTTATGGCAGAGTGCCCACCAGATTTCGATGTTGTGGTGATTGGTGGCGGTCCGGGAGGCTCCTCTGCTGCGTCCTACCTGGCGCGCGCGGGCCGACGGGTTCTGGTTCTCGAAAAAGAGCGCTTTCCCCGCTTTCACATCGGTGAATCACTTCTGCCGTATAATACAGCCATTTTTGATGAACTCGGCCTGACCCCCGTACTTCAGGCGGCAGGATTTGTCGTCAAAAAGGGAGCGCAATTCCATTTGGGTGACGGATCAAAAGGGACAGAGTTTGTCTTTCGTGCGGGGCAGTTCACCCGTCAGTCGGAAGCCATTCAGGTGGAACGGTCGAAATTCGACAATACCCTGCTGCGCCACGCTGAAAGGCTGGGTGCGAACGTTCGCGAAGGCGTTTCGGTCCAGCACGTCGTAGCGGGCACGGACCGCGTTACGGTCACAGCGATTGAGACCGACGGGACAACGCTCAAGGTCGAGGCACGCTATTTGATTGACGCGTCCGGAAGAGGTAACGTAACCGGTAACCAGGCAGGCATCCGGGTACCAAATCTCAAGCTCAAGAAGGTGGCGGTTTTTGGCCATTTCACCGGAGTGCGCCTCGACCCCGGTGATAAAGGTGGCGATACCGTCATTGTGCGCCTATCAAACAAATGGTTTTGGTTCATTCCACTTGAACGTGAAAGTGCCACCCAAGCCAATAAGGTGAGCGTTGGCTTGGTTCTCGACCGGGACGAACTGGCAGCGATTAAACGGTCGCCAAAAGAAGTCTTCGAACAATTTGTCGCTGCCAACCCCGCCGCTGCCGATCGGCTCCGGAATGCAAAGTGGCTTTCGGACGCTCACGTAACGAGTGATTTCAGCTACAGAAACAGGAGCTTTTGGTCTCCTCGAGTGGTTCGCGTCGGTGATGCAGCGGGTTTTATTGATCCCATTTTCTCGGCTGGGGTTTTCCTTGCTATGTTTTCTGGGAAACTCGCTGCCGAGGCCGTTGGCTCACTCCTGCAAAGTGGTGCTGATTGTTCCCGACTGTTTACTCAGTACGAAAAGCGGATTAGCAAGGCAATGCGGACCTATTCGGAAATGGTGGATGGTTTTTATACAACACCGTTTTTTGAGGTGTTCATGGAGCCGCGTGCCAAGTGGGGTATTGC
>CAILNN010000247.1 GCA_903835555.1 uncultured Verrucomicrobiota bacterium | reverse complement strand
GCCAGATCATAGTATTGGAAGGCGCTCTTCGGGTTGATGACCTCCAATTCGCGATTATTCAAAAGATCGAAAATAACGTTCTTTTTTAAACCCGGGCCGAATAGCCCGGGCAATCGAATAATGTAATGGGTTTTAAATGTCTTCCTCACAAAATCTTCCACCCGGAGCCGGTGGGTTCCGTAGGCGTGGTTTTGAAAGGTTGAAAGATCCAAATCTTCGAAAACCTCTCTTGGATTGGGGTAGACATCCACTGTCGATATAAGGACAAAGCGATCTGCCTTCACTTGAGACAACGCATCCAGGAGTGGTTGGATACTGCGCCAGTCTCCAGCCGGGTCACGATTGGCTTGCCACTTGACGGCGGAAACAGCCGCGCAAACGATTTCGTCGAAGTTTTGCCCGGCGAGCTCGCCAATGTTCTTGGAATGATAGACCGCATCAAAGCGACGTTGCGCCAGGATATTTGACCCAACGAAACCCGTGTGGCCAAGAAGAGCGGTTTTGGTGGACATGAGGATGGAGATCTGGGCTGAAGTTAGGAACTGGTCGGCAACCGAACCTTCGAAGTTCGAATCGAAACCGGACTTGGAAAATCATCAGGTCACGGTCCGACGAATGGACCGATGTCGTTTTATCGAGTCCCAAAGTTCGATGGGCCAATCCTTGCGCATGCAGGGCTGCTCGAGAAGAAGAAAGGCAATTCCTGACACCAACAGGACTGCGGGCAGCCCGATAATGGCTTCAACGGCCAGGAGAGACCAGTAATCCCAACCGACAAACCGGCGGACAGTCACTCCGCACAGGAGCTCCAGCACCGGAAGATGAACAAGATAGATCGTGTAACACATACCCCCAATGGTTGCCACCCATGGAATGCTGAGGGCAGATTTGATGATATTGCCGCGAAAAGCACCCAGCAGGATGAGAACGAGCAACAACGGTTCCTCCATACCGCGAAGCAACGGGAGGTGGAAGGACACGATATTCATGAGTTTGAGGTAGGATGCCACCGCCAGGACATCGAATGCCCATGAAGCCCACCGAGGAGCGGATGGAACGGCCCTCATCCATTCACAGGTCAGGACACCCGCCATGAAATAGGGAAAGGCATGGAGAACACTGGTGGGAAAGCGATCCAGAATTTCTGGACTCAAAAGTCCCGCCATGGCGAAAGGCCAAGAAAACGTCACAAGTGATGCCACGAATAGGCGAAACCAGGCACTGGAGAGTCGAAGCAGTACCACGACCAGAAGTGGAGCTAGAATATAGAACTGAACTTCGGTTTCGAGAGACCACCCTGGTGGATTGAAACTGGGAGGCCGTCCATAAATCAACGTGTGGGTGTAGGTGACCGTCGCAAGATAGCTGCCGATAACGGAATTTCCGCCCTTTCCAAGGAAGCTGCCACCGGAATTGTATCCCAGAGTGGTCACAAACAACATGATCGCGGTTGTGATTACGATATAGGGCGGTTCGAGCCGTGTAACCCGTCGCCAAAAATACGCTCGTAAATTAAGGGGTTTTCCCTGCAGCAGGGGCCGGGAGAGCAACTGATACAAAATAAATCCGCTGAGGGCGAAAAAGATCATGACTCCCATCCCGCCCTTGCTCAACAAGCGATGGAGGAATGTTGATTCGACCAGGGCATGGTCTCCGGTGTACCGACGGATGACGCGTTCGTGCAGGTGCTGCGCGATCACCATTAAAATCGCGACGCATCGAACCCCATCGACTTCGGGAATATAATTCCCCGCCGTGGTAACCCGCCGAAAGCGGAGGAGAAACCGATCAAAGTATTGTCTTGCCGAGGAGCTCACGGGATACAGTTTAAACCCTTTGGTTAGGCATCTTGAATAGATTTGGAAAAGCGAGATCCCTGCGTTTCCACCACTCGATCCAGGAGAGTAATGGTTAACCCTCTTGGATGATCTTCCTATAGATTTCGATCAATTTCGGAGTGGTCGCCGCTATGGTCAGGTTCCTCAGGAAATAGTTCCGAGCCCGGTCCCCCAGTTCGGCCCAGGTCGATCGGGTATCCAGGGCGGTCCTGAGTCCAGTGACAACATTCGTCACCGAAGTCTTGCAGATAAATCCTCCTCCCGCCGCCAGGACGTCGGAGGCGAGACCAACCTGATCGGAAACCAGGCAGGGACGTCCCATCGCCATGGCTTCGGCAACACTAATACAGAAATTCTCATACCACGACACCTGGGCATACAAATCTATCGCGAGGAAGGCGCTGCTCTTGTCAACTCCCGAGAGGAATCCGGTGAATGTGCATCGGGCTCGCGCTTGATGTTGGTCCGCGAGCTGTTGAAGCCGTTCGGTGTACTCCGGTGTGCCGCGCCCGACCAGGAGCAGCCATGCCTTTGGGTAATCCTTTAGAATTCGTCCAAACGACTCGATCAACACCTCAAGTGCCTTCTGCCCATCCAGGCGCCCAACACAGCCAACGACGATCGCATCGGAAGGAATATTGAAACGCTGGCGAAAAGCATTCGGATTGCCACCTCCCATCGGACATTCGACCGGAAGAGGCAACGTATGAATTTCGGGCGGGCGCACGTACTCGACCATGGTGTCGACCTCATATTGACTGGTCGCCTTCAATCCCCTCGCGTCACGGATCAGCGGGATCAGAAATGGGCGTCGAAAAATCCACTTCAGCCATCGTCTTTTCTGCAAATCCCTCGGATTGAGGGCATTGTGAATATTTAATAAATAAGGAACCTTGGCGCGATTACAGGCGAGCCGCCCCAGGAGCGGGGGAAACGCAAAAATCTCATGAATCTCCACGAGATCAAACTTCCCAACCTCGCTTGCCAACCACTTCCGCAGGCCCGCCGATCCAGTAAACCGTCGGGGAAAACTGGTCGGAAATTCATGCACCGGAATATCGGGATAGCTTCGGGCGAGGGACGTTTCGGCAGTCTCCGCCGACAGTGCTGAGGCGATTTGAGCGTCGACTCCATGCTCGCGGAGTGCCCGGCAGAGGGATAATGGTGCCTGCGCCGTTCCTCCGCGGGACTTTTCCAGGGAGACCGCCACATGCAGCACGCGAATCGGCCCATTCTTCCCAGAGGACGTGCCCGGGATCCTGGCGACCTCGCCTGAACTCATAAATTCGTTCGGTTTTCGCGACATGGGGTTCAGATCAGGAGGCATCAATGGGATTCCGAGCCCAAAGTGGTTCTTTCCCATGCGCCGACAGGCGACAGACGGCCGGACGGTATCCGAGCGCCGGGGTCGGATTGGATGCCTGGGACGAGATTGGAGCTCTTGGAGAGCAATTCAATGCCAAAGCCGGTAAAGATGTAACAGAAGACGGTAAACGAGACAAAGGGAGGATTGATCAGGGCAATCACAAAGGTGGATAGAAAGCCATTGCACAGGATGACAACCAACGGATTGTTCATGAGGTGGCGAATCCGGATGATGGATGCCAGCGTCCATAACGCCGGGACGTATATCAGGAGAACCGAGGCCAAACCGGCGATTCCATTGATGAGGGCAAAATCCAGAAACAGGTTGTGAGCCCATACGATGAGGCCCATCAGTTGAAATCCGCCCCCGAAAGGTCGCTGACAGATTGCTGACCATGCTTCAGCCCAGAGGTCCAGCCGGGAATCCCTGGTGGAACTCTGCAGCCGGTCAATGAACGATTGCACTTCAGGAATCGTAAGGGCAACTCCGATGCCCACGCAAAAGAGGATTCCGAGAAAGGAAAGGATTGTCCATTTTCTTGCTCCCCTCATGTGCCCGCTACCGTGGATGAAAATGGCCGACCCGACTATGGCGGAGGCGAGGGCGACGGCGACAAATCCCATTCGCGTTTGCAACTTGAGCGTCACGAGGAGCCCGCCCGCCGCAGCGACAAGGATAAAAGGATAATGAAACCAACGGACTGGAAAAAGGAGCAATAATGGGAAGCCCATACCAAAGGTGATATAAGGGACCAGCCAGATCATCGGATTGCCGATGGTGAAGAAACGCAGGTATTGAACCGCATCCGTATCCTTCAGGCTTCGAACAGCGTTGCCGTTCTCGACACTGGCCTCAATCTCGACATTTCCAACCCGTAGGACATAAACCGCCAGAATTACAAGTCCCAGACCGACTGCGAGGTAGGCTGACAACGTCCAATCCGGGCGGTTCATCCGGTAATAATGGGCCAGACAAATGCCCGCCCCCAACCCATAGGCGCAGCCAAAGAAGGCCGATTTGTTCGGGTAGATGTTATCCTCCTCCTGCCAACTGAACATGACGGACGCCGCGATCCAGATGATAGTTCCCAGAATGGAAGGCCAGCACGATGTCAGGGAACGTAGTTTCTTGATATGCACCACCGTAAAAAGGACTCCTGCGGAACCCAAGAACAGCATGTATCGGTCGTAGATTCCGCCGGTGATCAACCAAGCGAATGGAAGGAACAATAACCCAACTCTGATAAATATCGACACGTTGTCCTATGGTTTTGGTTTGAACTCAATTTGCCTACGCCACGCCAACTCGGCCGCTCTCACTATTCCATCTCCGTCAGTTTCGAAGCGTAAGGCACCTACCCGTTACTGATGCCAGGCACCCTCAGAACCCGGCCCTGACCCAGCACGCAGGCCATCCGGAAGGCCACCCGAGCCCATGCAGGGCGGTTGGTTTGATGTGGTGCCAGTCCGCATTCCTTCAAATAATGCTCGCGCCGAACCCATGACAATTGTCCCGCAGAGACAGTGAAGGCGGCCAAGACTGCGTTAACCGTCCTCAGGCTGGCTGATTCGGCGAATCGACGCCAGAGATTGAAATCACCGGCATCCTGGTATTTCAAGAGGATTTCCTCCGGTCGGCTGCGAGACCAAAGGGATCTACGCCAGAATACGGATTCCTGCTGAATCGCCCCCATGCAACCGGGAGAAAACCAGCCCCGCTGAATCCAACGACGTGGGAAAATGGGGATGACAGGCGAGAGTTCGGCAATACCCAACTTCTCAGAATAGAGGTTTGGAATTCCGGTAATCCATTCCACTTCCGGGTAGGTAGCGAAAATGGATTGGACAGTGGCAAGAGTCCAGGGGAGGTATTGGTCGTCCGCGTTTAGATAGCAAAGAATGTCTCCCTGGGCGTGTTGCATGCCATTCCAAACCCCCTCGGGGAGACATCGATCCTTTTGTTGATACCACTTGACCGAATAACGGCCCTGGTAACTTTCAACGATTTCCCGGGTTGAATCCTTACTTCCGGCATCCATGACGATATGTTCGAAATCCGCGCGCTGAATCGCCAGGGATTCGAGGGTGCGAGCGATCGTCTTTGCTCCGTTGAGCACCGGGGTGACAACACTAATTCTCATGAAAATTCGAGCTCAAATCGCAGCGGCAAGGACTGCAGAAATACTCGCCGTTAACTCAGCCTCCGGGATTCTGGTGAGACAGATTGGCTCAGGATGAATGCATTCCCAGTTGCAATGGTAGCAAACCACTTTGTGGCTGACCCATTCCTGGCGTTGGGTTCTTCGCCAAGGTGCAAACCAGCCGTAATGACCACCGCCTAAAAGTGCCACCATTGGTTTATCGAGGGCGGCGGCGATGTGCGCAGTGGCCGTTTCCACCGATAGAACAAGACGCGATTCAAAAATGGAATCAATCAAGTTTGAAATGGAGCGACAAGTCGATAACTCGACAGCGGGTACACCCAGTTGCCCCAACTGGGCGATCAAATCGCGATAACGAGTTTCATCACCGGGGGGGGAAAGAAGCCTTAGCCGCCATTGAAATCGATTCCAGACATGTCGACCGGCGGCGGCCAGAAGGTTGACTGGAAAGTCTCGAACAACGGCGCTCCCAAACGGGGAGACAACGACATGAGATTGAAGGGGCATGGCCCGAGCCGTCATCCGGGGTGTGACGTCCAGGGTGTCGGCAGGGCAACCGAAATAGCCAGCGAGGACCGCCCGGTGGCGGCTGAAATCCTTGGTCTCACCATTCCGGGATTCAAACCGATGAAATTCATGGTCCCAAGGCTTCGAACTAATCCATTGCCCCGGCTCTCGTGAGAGATGCGAATTTGCCACCGCCCAGCTTTCTCCTGCGGGAATTCGGCCACATACAACATTTTCAGAGAAAAGCCGGTTATGCCGAAGGCAGATCAATTTGCCTACGCCCTCCGCAAAAATGCGCTCATTGGAATGAGTCTGGCAATAGCGCAGAAGAGCCCCAAGGTTTGCGTGCCAAGGCTCAACAACAGCCTGCTCAATCTCCGGGAATTCATGTCTGGCGATTTCCCGGGCATACGGAGCAATAATGAGTACGCAGTTTTCGGTCCCCTCTCTGTCTACGATTTGACGAATGGCCCCCAGCGCCAGAACAAAATCTCCCAGCCGATCCGCCTTGTAGATGCCAACGGGGCGATACGGGGACGCCGTAGGCCGTCGCCGACGCGAAAGCCAGCGATAAAACGCCCACTTTGCTGGAGCATTCCATTTCATGGGTGGGGGAATTCGCCTTCAGGCTGCGGATTTGGGCCTGCTGAATGCACGCCACGGAGTCAGCATGGCTAGTAGTTGAAGTCGCCCAACAGGCCGTGTGATCGGCAGCAGGATGGTTACGAAGACAGCGCTGATCGCCTGGGATAGGACCGTGGCGTAGGCTGATCCCAGGGCACCGTGCAAATTGATCAACCATAGATTCAGACCCAGATTGCAAATGAGACCGACAACACTGAACAGCAACGAGATTCGTGTCAGACGCAGATTCAAAAGATGTTGGGCGCGGGCGACCCCCAGGAAGGCGAACAGTAAATACCAGATGTATACCATCATAATCGGACTGGCGTCGTGATAATCAGAACCGAAAAGAACACGAATGAGTGCGTAGGCGAACAAAGAAATGGGAAGACAGCAGGCATAGGCAACCAATGCATTGACCCGGATGTATCGCAAGAGTGCCGATTCATAGGCCGCGCTGCCGAGTGCGTAACTGCGAAGCAATCCGGGAAGGAGAGAGGAAGCGAGTATGGCAGGAAGGAAACCGAGACTTTCCGGTATGCGGATTGCCGCCGCATAAATACCGAGTTGGCGATTGGACATGCGGCTGTTCAGCACGAGCTGGGCCGATTTCATATAGATGATGACTGTGAGTGCAGAAATAATCAGCGGCCAACATTCTCGAAGGAGGCGTAATCCACGGGAGAAATCGAAGCGCAATTTGTGGTCAGTTCCCAATGCACGCCGCAACACATAAACCGTGACAAACCCGCTAAAAGCCTGTTCAGCAGCCGTCAGAAAGGCAAACCAGAAGACGGACATCCCGGACAAGATAAATCCCACCTTGACGAGGTTGATCAGGAAGCAAATGGATAAACGCGGGACAATGAGTCGGCGCATTTCGGTCCTGGCCTGAAAATAGAGTTCACCTGATTCGAGCGATTGAAAGGCCATGCCTGCGGCAAAGATGATCGTAATCATCAACGAGGCACCATCCCCCGGCCTGATCACAACGCTGGAGATTGCAGCCAGAATAGCAAAGAGCGTGGCGGCTATGGCCCTGAACCCGATAACGGTTCCCAGCCAACAACCCGCTGCCGATGGCTCGAGGATGATTTGTCTAACTGCTAGGCCCTCCATCCCCAATGGACAAATGACACTGAAAATCGCGATGATCGGCATCGCGAAATTAAGCAATCCGAAATTATCGGTCCCCAAGTACCTGGCACTCCACGCCCCGACAACCATTTGAAGCACCATCCGTATTCCCCGATCCGATGCCAGCCAGAGAAAGTTGCCAAGTGCTGGCTTACCCAGCAGCAGTGCCCGAATCCGGGCCGTCAAGTCGATTCCCATGGGAAAACTAATGCTACTGGCTGATTTCATGATCGCATTTTTCGTCGGATTGGCAGGGATGCGATGGTACCCGAGTCTTTTCGATCCCTGGGACCAGCCTTGGCAAAAGAACCTCAACCCTTCATCCCTAGACTAACAAGTGGGTCCTGTGAATTTTGACGACCACCTTCTTGACCGATTTCGAACCTGAAGAAACCTTTGGCCGGTGAGCATCATCCGTGAGGAATACTGCGAAACGGCCCGGAATCTGGGCGAGAGTGCCCCACCCATGAGTGGGATTAAGCCAGAATTGAAGATCCTCCTCAAAGGGGCCTGCGGGTGTTAATCCCGCTACGGGATGCCAATCGATTTCCTCCTGACCGGCGAGAGTGTAATGAAGATCCACAAACTCCTGATGACTTTCAAACTTGGCCAAATTCCTCGGAATGGTGTCATATTCCATGATGGTGGCGAACATATTGAAAGATTGGAGCTCGTATCGCCCATTTTCGACTTTAGGGTCCAATCGAAGCAGCCAATTAAAGACGGTGGACCAGACGTCCGCCTTCCACGGCCAACCATCTTGAATCTGTGGGTGGAGAATCCCCTGTATCATTTGGAAGATGGATATTCTGCCTCGATAATCGTTAGCCAGCTATGGAGGACGAACGTGTGAAGTTCCTGGATACGGGCCGTTACGTTGCTTGGTACGATGATTTCAAGGTCAGCCAAACCTTTTGCGCGCCCGCCACTTTTCCCGAGGACGGCAATGGTCCGAACTTTTTTCTGTTTGGCGCTCTCCAACGCAAGCACAAGGTTTTGGGAATTGCCGCTGGTAGTGAAAACAACCAGAACATCGCCCTCCCTGCCTAACCCCTGCACCTGGCGGGAAAACAGATGATCATAACCATAATCGTTGCCAATGCAGGTGAGGAGTGTCGGATCAGCACTGAGGCATATGGCTGGGAGGGAGGGCCTTTCCTTGTCAAATCTCCCAACGAGTTCCTCGGATAAATGGAGGGCGTCTGCGGCACTTCCGCCGTTTCCTGCAGTCAGGAGCTTTCCACCTGCCTTGAGAGCATCGCGGATCAATAGACCGGCTGCCTCGACCTCGGGAAGAAGGTTGCGAAACCGTTCGGCAGTCGCTATCAAATCAGTCAGTTGGGACGATAATAGGGTAGTCATGGTAAGTTGGGAATCCGTTGTTTGCGCCAGAGAGCCCTTCGGCAACTCCCGAAATCAGCTCAAGAACCGGTGGGCGATTTTTTCAATTCCACCTTGATCCAGTTCCTGGTGAAATCCTTGAGTCTCGCCAGTGAAATACGCCAATCTCCATCGACAGATGTCGAGAGGCGGGCGAACTGTTTTGAGCCATCGCTGGGAATGCGCCTTTTTACGGCTTGCAGAAACACATTTAACGATCGAATTCGGTTAAAGTGCATCATCGTTGACTTCCTCTCCCATTCGTTTTCACTGCTCCCGCTGAAACGGCCACCTTCTGTGATGACCTGGCCTGAAGCCAAAGCGCACCAAATGGTCAATTCCGGGGGGGAATCGGCTCCCATCTTAAAAACCCGGCATTCGAAGGTTATCTTCTCTCCATCAAAGTCTATCTCCGTTGTTTCAGGCTGTCCCAAATCGACCGGTTTGGCACCCGCGCTTACCCAGCATATATCCGGCGTATGCTGAACCACCGACATCTCTCTCGCATTCCGCCCAAGCCACTCACCGGCAAACACAGTGAATCGGTCGCGGTGATCCCGAAGAAAAGCACCGTTGAATACGTTTGTGGTGGAAAGAATCTCGATGGCCTCGGACGAAATTGGCTCGGGATTAAAGGTATAACCGGCCAAATTGGTGCGAATTTCGAAGCGGAAGGACACCGGATAGGAGCGAGGATTGAAATGGAACCAAGCCCAGGCTCCCAAGCTAGCAGTGAGGAAGATGGCTGTCAGCGCAAGAAGCTGCAAAAAACGGCGCGGGGTTGGGGTTGGAAGTGGCATAACGTCAAATTGAAGTTGGCGGGCGTCTAAGTTCGGATGCGTTTTCACCGTTCGCTCACACCGGGACATCCCCCTTGTCTGAAGATATCGCCCAGCATCGGAGCCAGAAGTCGAGTATGCTCCCGCTGGTGTTCCTCCTGTAAATGATAGTTGGTGTCGTAGAAGTAGTCACGGGGGTATAGACTCTGGTTTGGAAGAACCACAAAGCAGGCTTTGTGCTCCCGATAGAACGCGTTGAGGAAATCGACGGCAATCCTTGGATTGCGAAAATCATCGAAAGTGGTTGGAAGCCCTCCGACGCAGATAACCCCGACTTTACGCGCCGCATCAAGACCTTTGCCAAGGTCCTGCCAGTAGGAGACATCTTCGTAAACTCGAGGGTCGGCCCCATCATGGCCTATACTGGCTACCATGAATTTGTACGGAGCCGCTTTGCTTGCGGTGTGCCCAAATTCGTCACCATTTTTATTCAACGTCCCAAGGTTGAATCTTCGCTGGACCCCCAAACGGTTCAGCGTCATCTCTCCAATCGAGGATATAAGATATCGGATGTCGAAATTGAACAGACTGTGTAGTACGCCCACGGGCGAATAGAGGTGGAAAATCTCCCACCCATGGTTGTATATCAAGTAGTTGGATTCCACCCCTACCCAATCCACCTTCGGGAAACTGCGGGATCTATATTCAAGGGGAAGGTAGAGAACATCGCCCGGGTGCATCAGGGGCAGATAGCGGCTAAATTGGTAGGCAAGCGATATCTCCGCGTTAATCGAAAGGTTGATTGCCGGAATACCAGTCGCTCGTTCCAACTCTTCGCAGCTATGTGAAAACCGTCCGTTGGACCCGGCCAGCACCAGGATTCGGCGTCCGGGGACTGATTTCAGTAGCTCGGATTTCCGGTCCAAATAGACCCCGAGGGAATCGATCGTCATCGGGCGGTGAACGATGGACGTAAAGAGCACGACGTAGCCGATGAGTCCAATCAGGATCGAGGCTGCCAATTGAACAACGTTCCGCATACTAGAACTGGAAGTACATAAATTCCTTCGGAACCGTAAAGAAAATAGCCTGGACCAGGAATCCGGAACTGGTTCCTATCAAGATCAAGCGGGTTCTGGTGCTGAGCTGCCTAATCTGGGGTGCAAAAAGGCAAATGAGTAGGCCGCCCGTCAGGAGAGCTGTCTGTTCGATGACGCCCATGACAGTACCCGCACCCAGCCCCTGAAGATTGCCCACGGTATCAAATAACTGCCTTCCGTGCGGGATCATGGCTGCAATTTGGTCGGGAAGCACAAATCCCCTCATTCCTAACATTCCCCGATAGATATTCAGTGAAGCGGAGAGGTTGTCGGCCCGAAACAACACCCAAGCGGCGGCGACGGCGATTAGCGTGAGGATTTGGCCAATCCATTTGCCGAGGGTCCCTTCGCCGCGCCCCAATCCCACGAAGTCCCTCCATAGGTGGTTGATGGATAGAAGCAGTCCGTGAACTGCTCCCCAAAGGATAAAGTTCCAGCTGGCCCCGTGCCAGAGGCCCCCCAACACCATGGTCAGCAGCAGGTTAAGGTAGCGTCGGAATTCACCCAACCGATTCCCTCCCAAGGGTATATAGAGATAGTCCCGAAGAAATGTGGAGAGGGAGATATGCCATCGCCGCCAAAAATCGATGATGCTGGTGGCCTTGTACGGGGAATTAAAATTCACCGGAAGTTCAATCCCAAACAACAGGGACAATCCGATTGCCATATCTGAGTAGCCTGAAAAATCAAAATAAATTTGGAGAGTGTACGATAGAACGGTGAACCACCCGTCAAAAAAATGTATGGTTTCGCCCCGTCGCGCCGCTGAAAACCCCAAACGCACGAAATCGGCCAATCCATCCGCAAGAATCAATTTCTTGGCTAATCCAAGCGTAAAGATTGTCAGACCATCAAAAACTTTGGCGAGATCCAGGCGATAGACCCGGGGATTGGAAAACTGAGGCATCATTTGACCATGATGCAAAACCGGTCCGGCGATCAGATGCGGGAAATAGGTGACGAACAGCAGGTAGTGGACAAACTTTGCCTCCTTGGCCTTGCCTTGCCAGCAATCAACCAGAAAGGCAATCTGCGTGAAGGTGAAGAATGAGATGCCTATGGGAAGAATGATATTCAGCGGAGACTTGCCTGACGGATTTTGGCCGGGGAGG
Organism: uncultured Verrucomicrobiota bacterium; assembly: GCA_903835555.1. GTDB lineage: Bacteria > Verrucomicrobiota > Verrucomicrobiia > Limisphaerales > UBA9464 > CAILNN01. The sequence continues at coordinate 48,397 of CAILNN010000247.1, read as the reverse complement.
ATCAGGCTCGCATTTTCGATGATGAAGTTGGCGTATTTAAAGTAGGCCAGGACGGATAGGTTAAGAGCCAGACCCAAAAGCAGAGTCCACCGGCCAGGCCCCGGGTCGGAAGGCGGAAACGATGACAATCGCCGTCCAAAAAGGTAATTGACGCATGCTGACAGCACCAGCAGCGGGAGTGCTGAAGGACTCCACCAGCCGTAGAAAAAGAGAGAAGCTGCGGCCAACCATGCCGCCGCGCGGCCCGGATTTCGCCGCCCCAGAAGCAGAAACCCGAAAAATGTAACGGGCAGAAAGCAAAAAATAAACTGCCAGGAATTGAACAGCATGGGCTGATGTATTGATAGTGGTAGACGTCCCTGGAGGGCCAAATCGCGGCCACCGCTAACGCCAGAGTCCGTGAACCGTCACATAAGCTTCTCCAAGAGCGGAAGAACCAGATTCAGGCGACTTTGAATCGTTTCCAACTCACGAAGTCGTCCCTGGCAGTGTTTAAAGGCTTCTTCATTCAACACTCCACTCTTTCGTTCTGCCTCGAGGGTAATCATCAGGTCCTTAATCTTACGGCTTGATTTTTCGATCTTGGCGCGGAAAACGTTTTCGTAAACAGACCTCAGAACATCGCCCAGCTCCCCTCTTACCTCAAAGAAGTCGCGCCGTTCGCCCGGTATCCAGACCTGACGTATGGCCTGCCACCCGAGCAGTTGGCGGCTTCCCCCGCTCGCACTCGCCTTGCTGATACTCAGTTGAGCCGCCATGTCGTCGAGTGAGAGCGCTTTGGGCGAGAGGTAGAGCAAACCGTAAATCTGCCCGGTCGTCCGGGGAATACCAACATTTTGGAAGAGGTTCCCGGCGCTCTCAATAAAGCCGAGTTTTGTCTTTCCCAATATTATTTCCGTGCTCATCCAACGTCACCTCCAATGGGAAGTGTCCTGTATGGTTTGTCGTTGCCGTTTGATTCGGAACGGAACCCGTCTATCGGCCGAAGCGGTCTCGCGCGAGCAGTCGATCAAAACGGCAAAGAAGGCGGGCAAAGGATCTTTTCCAGCCTGCGGGCACGCAGGAGATTGAAAAATCCTCCACGAACTGGCCGTCGGAGAGAACCCGAGGCGGATGCCTTAATGGGAACTCCATACGTGCGGGCTTAAGGATATTTTGCGAGGAATCAAAAGTATGCGTTGCGTCGGATGAAAAGCCGATGTTGGCGATTAGATTGCGGGTTGGCACGACGGAAACCATCGAATTCGACATCTTGGCATATCCCCACTGCAAATCCCATGTGTCGATCTCAAAGTCCCGCAACTGTTGGTATGTGATACGCTTGAAACGACGTTCGAGTCCGAGCGGAATAAATGTCCTGAAATCAGGGTCGTTCTTGATTTCAGGCCACGAATCCATGGTAAAGCTGTAATATTTCCAGGCGCGCGCCCACGAAGCCCAGCCCCAGATGGACCCATACCGACTGAAAATGTAGCTATGAGGACGATCGATTTGGTTGCAGATAAATGGACTGGCCGAAATCTGGCCGACGCGTTGGTCGTTTTCGTAGCGATCCAGGAGTTCGTCACAAAAGGCAAAGAACGAAAGATCTGGGAGGATATCATCTTCGATGATGATCAACTTTTCGTTTTGACCAAAGGCCCAGTCCAGCCCGCTTGCCACCCGTCGCCCGCAACCCATGTTTTTTTCGGCATAGTTGCGATGCACCTCGCATGGCCAGTCGACACCTTCATCGATGATTTTCCGGACCAATTGGCACCTCTCTTGATCCTCAGGTCGCGACGGGCGCGGTCCATCTGCGACGACAAACAACTTTTTTGGTCGTGCCTCCCGAATTGCGGCAAAGGTCTTGGCGGTACAATCGGGGCGATTGAAAACGAGAAAAGCAACAGGCTTCATGGTGCATTCACTGGATGCAAAACTGGAAAGGGCGACAAAGTTGGTGTCGTAACGGCAAACCTTTGCGCGTTAATTCACCTTTTTCAGGTGAGAGGAGATTGTTATCGGATGATTTCAGATTTTGACACTTCGTGCCGGTCACTTCGGATATCGCATTATCCAAGTGAAATTCAACGGAGGAGGCCTAAAAACGTTGTTTGACTAAAACGTTCAATTCCAACTGAACTTATTGTCCGAAAAGAGAACAAGCAGTCAAGTGAGTTTCTAAAAACCGACACTTTTTGTTGGCTATTTTGTGATTCGTCCCAATTGGACGGTCACAGCCCATTTTCAAACGTTATTTCTTTCCCGGTCAGTACTTCTGCGAAAAACGTTAACGAGTCCACCACATGTTTCTCCCAGTAGGGCCAATTATGTCCACCCGAAAACTCCTCGTATCGATGTCGTATCCCCGCCGTTTCCAATTCGCGATGAAGTTTACGGTTGGGTGTCAGCAGAGGGTCTTCCGTCCCGCAGTCGAAACGAAAGGGCGGCAGAGCTCCCCGTCCGCTGGTCATGGCTGCCATAACCGATTCATCGTCCGCATCCCGGCTCCATCCCCCTCGTGATTCAATGATGAAATCATCCAGATCACGGATGCGGGTCACCGATGAATGGCCCGACATTCCGGCGCACGCACGCCGATATTTGGCACCCATCCGCAGAGCACCGAATCCCCCCATGCTGAGACCGGCAAGAAATAGAGGAGTGGATCGGTCAAGTCCATCGACGGCCAAACGGGCTGCAGCAGGGACCTCATCGATGATCCAACGCTCGTAATCAGCTTCCGCATGGGGGACGTATCCCGAGCCATCGCCCCAAAGTCCGTCACTGGGCATGGCCAAGACCATGGGTGGAATATCCCTGCGGTCCATGAGCGAGGCGGCTTTCAGGTGGACTCCTCCTTTCAATGCCCACCCCCAATGGGAACCATATACTCCGTGGAGCAGAATAACCAATGCCCGAGGTCTGTCGCCTTTAGGGGCGTTGGGCTTCCAGATGGTTATGTCAGCCCGATGTCTCAGAGCCGGACTCTTGACCGTTACCTGCCGGAAACCATCGCGTTCAAAGCGGGGGTCAGAAATTTCGACCGTACGAAACGAACCGTTCATGCATTTTGGCGACCCGTCCTAGTCAAAAAGGATGACACCCTTGGCATTGCGTCCCTCCATCATATCATTCAAGGCGTTCGCCAACTCCCCCAACTGATAGGTGCGGGTTACCAACTCGTCGAGTCTTAACTCTCCACGCAAATAATGGCGAAAAATCCGCGGAAAATCCCGCGACGGAACACAATCGCCATAAAGTGGAGTGAGGTAGGTCTTGTTCCACATGAAGTCCGGCATTTCGCCAGTTACCGATTCATTGATTCCACTGACTTGCAGAGCCATCCCTCCGTCGCGCACGAATCGTAGGGGAGCAAACGCTAGTCGGGGAACACTCGTGGCCTCGAAAGCAAAGTCAGCGCCGCGCCCTTCCGTCCAATCCATTACCCGACGCACAACCTCCGCGAGGGTATTATCATCGGGCGAAACTTGAATAACATGCGTAGCACCAAAATCGCGGGCACGTTCGAGCCCCGCCGACCGCTGGTCCAGCGCGATGATTCGACCACACTCGGCCAAGCGAGCCGCTTGGATGATATTTAATCCAACTCCGCCGCAGCCCAGCACCACAATACGGTCCCCGGGCTGGGGTCGGGCAACATTGGTCAAGGACCCAAATCCAGTCATGACACCGCAGCCCACGATTGCGGCCGATGAAAAAGGAACTCCGGGAGGAATTCGGGTCAAGGCAGCCGAACGAACCAGAGTCCATTCAGACAAGGTGCCCAAGTTGAACGATCGATCGATAGGCTGGGATTGCCAAAGCGTTCCATCCGGTCGAGCGTGACCGGCAGACCGTTGCAAAACATGTGCCGGGCGGCTGGTCTCACACAAGACTTGAGCACCCCGTACGCATTGGAAGCAGGTACCGCAGGGAATGGCCCAGTTAAGAACCACTGGGTCTCCGGCTGAAAATTCGCTGACCAAAGGGCCCGTAGCTCGCACAATCCCCGCGCCTTCATGTCCCATGATCAACGGACGCCCCCATTGGAGCGAGGCATGGTCGGTGTGGCAAATGCCGGAAGCTTGGAGCTGGACGAGCACCTCGTCATCCGTTGGGTCTCCAACCTCAATGGTATCCACCTCAAATCGCCCGAACCCGTCGGCAATTGCGGCTTGGCAACGAATCATGGAAGCGCTTGGAGCGGATACGGTCGGTTTTCACGACCACCAATCGAATCAGACCCGGGTCGAGGCATAGACCTCGGAACCGGCAGCGCGGAACTCGGCCGATTTCTCTGCCATCCCAATATTCAACGCTTCCGTTTCAGAAAGCCCCTTCTCGTCCGCATATCGGCGTACATCCTCGGTGATCTTCATCGAGCAGAAATGCGGTCCGCACATCGAGCAGAAATGCGCTGCCTTGGCGGAATCCTGAGGGAGCGTGGCGTCATGGTAGCTTCGGGCGGTTTCGGGGTCGAGACAGAGAGCAAATTGGTCTTCCCATCGGAATTCAAACCGCGCTTTGCTCAAGGCGTTGTCCCGGTATTGGGCACCGGGATGGCCCTTGGCCAAATCAGCCGCATGAGCCGCAATCTTGTAGGCGATTACCCCTTGTTTTACATCCTCCCGATCGGGCAATCCCAAGTGCTCTTTGGGTGTGACATAACAGAGCATCGCCGTTCCATACCATCCGATCATGGCGGCACCGATCGCACTGGTTAGATGGTCGTACCCGGGAGCGATATCGGTGGTCAACGGCCCCAGCGTGTAGAACGGCGCTTCGTGGCACCATTCGAGCTGATTGCGCATGTTTTCTTCAATCAAGTGCATGGGCACGTGGCCCGGTCCCTCGCACATGGTCTGGACACCGTGTTTCCAAGCCCTTTGGACCAACTCCCCTTGTGTGCGCAATTCGCCGAATTGAGCTTCATCATTCGCATCCGCCAACGAACCTGGGCGGAGGCCATCTCCGATGCTGAAACTGACATCATAGGCGGCCATGATTTCACAGATTTCGTCCCAATGGGTGTAAAGAAAGTTCTCCCGATGGTGGGCCAGACACCATTTTGCCAAAATACTGCCGCCGCGGCTTACGATGCCGGTCATGCGCCTTGCCGTAAGCGGAATGTATCGGAGCAGGACCCCTGCATGAACGGTGAAGTAGTCGACTCCTTGTTCGCACTGCTCGATGAGGGTATCGCGATAAACCTCCCAAGTCAGCTCCTCGGCTTTGCCACCCACTTTTTCCAGGGCTTGGTAAATGGGAACCGTGCCGATTGGGACGGGTGAATTGCGCAATATCCACTCGCGGGTGGCATGAATGTTTTTCCCGGTGGACAGGTCCATGACCGTGTCGGCCCCCCACTTGGTCGACCAACGCATTTTTTCAACCTCCTCCTCAATGCTGGAGGCGACAGCTGAGTTGCCGATGTTGGCGTTAATCTTCACCAGGAAATTTCGCCCGATAATCATCGGCTCAAGCTCCGGGTGATTGATGTTGGCCGGAATGATTGCCCGACCGGCGGCCACTTCCTGCCTGACAAATTCTGGCGTAATCTCACGGGGTATCCGTTGGGGAAACCGTCCAAACCAACTTGGCTGATTGGCTGGTGTGGCAGCGTGCGACCAACTTAGCGAAGAGCGCGATCCCGAACCATTCGGTTCTCCCGTTCGACCAAGATTTTCCCGGATGGCGATATACTCCATCTCCGGGGTAATAATACCTTGCTGGGCATACCACAGTTGCGTCACCGGATGTCCTGCCGACGCCCGAAGTGGCCGACGGCGTAAGCCCGGAAACTCAACCAGGCGATTGCGCTCGGCGTGGCTGGCCAGGTGGGCGTGCTGTTCGCTCAGGTACCCGTTGTCAACCGGGCGAACGGGACGACCATCGTACTCGGCGACATCACCTCTGGCGATTACCCACTCGCGTCGTGGCACCGGCAACCCCTGCCGAACGTCACCCGCGAAACCCGGTTCCCCCCAAGGACCGCTGGCATCGTAGACCCGGACAGGTTCGTTGGGCTCCAGGCGGCCATCCGAGCGGCGGGTCGGCGCCAACTGAATTTCCCGAAAAGGAACTCGAATGTCGGGATGGAGTTTACCGCCGACATAGATTCGGTGGGATTGGGGCAAAGGGTCGCGGCTCCGATTTTCAAACGAGCTAGGGGAGGCAATCATGGTTCTGGAAATGGGTATGAGCCTCTGACGAAACCCACGCAGACGGTGTCAGCGATGCCTCGTGCCTAGTGGCCCGAACTTGAATGGTACGGTTCGACCGAATCCTGGCGGAACGGTCAGATTAGATTTTGGGCAATAACGATTTCGGCAACGACGAAAAAGCCCCTTTGGGCACACCATTTGTGATAGGATATGACAATACGGTGCTCCAGGATTCCGAGGGTTTCCCTTCGCCGGCATTACCCGGAGCAGGTTCAACGGGTCATCCAGTTTGCTGGAACTCTCAGCCGTGCAACAACGGCTCCCCACAACAGTGGTAATAATGGACCCGAAGCGCCACGGGTCAAGCCTTGGAATCGTGTTCGGGACTGTTTCCCGTTTAGGTTCGCGGTCCTCTGTTGGACATCCTGAGGATCCGTAGATGACCCGGAGATATTTTTGTCCGGCGACCTAATGAACCGCAGCTTTCTCCGTTATTCATCATGAGCGGAATGGAGCCACAGCCTTCCCGGAGCATGACCGAACGTGCACCCAGTGACCCCGACGATTGGATTCGGGATGCTCTTGCGTGCCACGAAGGACCGCTGCTGCGCTATGCCTTTTCGTTAACCCAAAATGCCGAGACCGCTCAGGATATCGTGCAAGACACCTTCCTCAAGCTGTGTGAGCAAAAACGGGAAACGGTCGCACCCTACCTCGCCCGATGGTTGTACACCGTTTGTCGTAATCGCACTTTGGACATTCTCCGAAAATCAAACCGAATGGTTGAGTTGACCGAGGAGGAAATGAACCAGACGCCTGCCAACACTCCCTCTCCTTCGGAAGCGACTGAACAACGTGACCTATATGCTCGGGTGTTGCAGTTGCTCGAAAACCTCCCTCCCAATCAACGGGAGGTCATCCGGCTGAAATTTCAATCCCAACTTAGTTATCAGGAAATCGCTGATGTCACCCAGTTGACCGCGACCAATGTCGGCTTCCTCCTGCATACCGCACTCAAGTCGTTGCGTCAGCGGTTGGAAACACTGGACCGACCGGGGAGGACCCAGACGGCAAAGATGGAGAATTCCCTTTCGAAGGTATCATGAATTTGACCCCTGAATCACCGGAATTGACGGCATTGGTGTTGGGCGAGCTGCCCGAAACCGAACGCCGGGAGGTCGAAGCCATTGTTTCCTCCCGGCCCGACCTGCAAGCGGAGGTGGAACACCTCCGGACGTTAACGAAGACTATCGGATTGGTCTTGGGGTCCGAGCCGGCCTGGGAGCTGAGTGCGGAGCGTCGACGCCGCATCCTCGAGAGCCGGAAAACCCCGAAAAAGCAGCGTCTTGGGTACCGAATTCGCTCGTGGTCAGCTCCTGAACCCAGTTGGTTTCCCTGGACTGGTTGGGCGATCGGCTTGTCCTCGGCGGCCGCAGTTGCCCTCGTCTGTCTCTTTTATTGGAATGGCCCAACCCGCCCGTTGGGGGAAATGTCACTCTCCAATCCCGGACCCGAGCCGCGCGGCAACGTCGACGGCCAAGTCAAAACTGTTGCCCGTCGTTTTCAGTTGGAACCGGGCCGCGAGGGTCAAACCGCAGGGGTGGGCGGACCGCCGAACCAAACTATGGGCGGAGCCAGGTTTTCCGAAGTCGCTGCCAAGGCGGATATTTCAAATGCAGTCGAATTGTTGGGGGCCATCTCCAATACCCCATCCGTCTTGGCTGCGAGCGCGGGCGCACCGATGCCAGCGTTGGCCATGATAGCCAAACCGCCCCCATCCGAGACCACCAGTCTTGCCTACCAAGCCCCTGAACAGTTGTTGTCCGGGTTAAACTACCAGGATTCAAGCTTCGCTCCTGCGGCTGTTTTAGAGAGCTTCGACGACAGCAGCTATCGGCTCATACGATCGCGAATCCTGGAGGGATTACGGCCATTGCCGGAATTCGTTCGTCTGGAGGAGATGATTAATTACTTCCGCTACGACGTCCTGGAGAGTGATTCGCCTGGCGGAACCAATGCTTATCCGGCTCGATTGGAGTTGACGACCTGCCCATGGAATGCCCATCACGCCTTGCTCCGCATGGCCATTCAGGTGGGTGACCCATCGAAGGAAGGTCCGAAAAACAAACGGTTGATGTTGGCAATTGATGGAACCACCAACAGGACAAGCGGGTTTTCACTGGAATGGTTGGGTGGTACTACCTCTCAGTGGTTGACTGCCAACCGTGGTAAATCTCTGGAAAGGGAGGTACTCCAGGCCTCCAGGCCAATGACCAGGGGTATGGCCGCGGCGAAGCGCCCCGCCGCCCGGCTCTTGGAAGAGGTCGCCCAAAGTTCGAATTCCCCCAAGCCGGACACGGGTCTAGCCTTGGACGGCAATGCGAATCGATTCATCTCGACCAACGGTCTGGGAGTGGAAACGGCCATCTCTCGAGCCTATGTCAGCACGGAAAGTCTGGAAGGCACTGCGGGTGGACGGCCCACCGTCATGTTGGTCACGCAGGAGTCTCTTGCAAGCCTGCCTGAAACCAATCGCGTACCCAAAATCATTCAGGATGGCGCAAAGGCGGGCGTTCAACTCGATATAATTGCGCTGGGGTTGAACCCTGAGGATACTCCCCGACTGGCTCAATGGGCCAGCTATGGCAACGGGATAATGGCAACGGCGGATACCAAAGCCGACGCCGTTCGCGCCGCCGAAATATTGGCTCAAGGGCGGCGGGAGCCTGTTGCTGAAAAAGTCATTGCCGAAGTGAGTTGGAACACCAACCAGTTTGGCCGTTGGCGAGCGCTTGGACGCCTCGTTTCTTCAGATTCGACCAATGAGCCGTCCGCGAGCCTGAATCCGGCTGCTCCGGCACTACGGAGTGAAGCCGCTGAGTTCAACCCCATTCGCCAGGGAAATCAATATGTCGCATTATTCGAGCTTTCACCGCCACCGTTTGCTTTCGGCGATGTGGGCGGCTTTGGCGGCGTAGTAGGAGCTTCAGGGGACGTTGTGAGACTTCATGTCCTGGCGACATCCACTAACCGGTCGGAGGCAATGGTTATGACCACGGTGGAAGTCGCGGATAGACCAAAGCCATTTTCAGAAGCTTCAGCCGACTTCAAATTTTCCGCCGCAGTGGCCGGCTTCGGCCTGCTCCTTCGAGACACCGAAGAACACGATGGATTGACCTTTGATATGGTCCTCGAAATGGCCCGATCCGGCATCGGATCTGACGTGGATGGCACACGCGCTGAATTGGTCGACTTGGTAACCCGCGCAAAGTCGATTGCCTCCAAGCCTTCGGAGAATCCGGGGAAATAGGCAATAGATGGGCGGGATGCGATCGCTTCCGGTCCCGTGGACGTTTCGCAGACCGCTTTTGCCCGAACTCTGACAAGCTTGCGTGCAAGCTTGCGCACTCGCCGTCCGTTCGATCCTCGCTACCAAAGCGCCAGAGGACCAGCATTTCAAGACTTGGCGGACGGTCAGGTCGTTACCAAAAGCTTGGCGATCTGACTCTGGAGTTCCGGCAAAACGTCTCGTTCAAACCACGGATTCTTTTTCAGCCAGAGGTTGTTACGCGGACTCGGATGAGGCATCGGCCACATCATGGGCTGGTACGTGCGCCAAGCTTGGACCGTCTCCGTCAGCGTGGCTTGCGTTCGATTGGGCAAATGCCAATCCATCGCGTATTGGCCAATGACCAAGGTCAACTGAACTTGCTCCATTTGGGCCAGAAGTGCTTTTCTCCAAGTTTCGGCACATTCAGGACGAGGCGGCAGGTCGCCGGATTTTCCCGTGCCGGGATAACAGAATCCCATGGGAATAATGGCGATGCAGGCCGCGTTGTAAAATGTGGCGCGGTCAATTCCCATCCATGTTCGCAAACGGTCCCCGCTCGGATCGTTAAATGGAATGCCCGTTTCGTGAACCCGCCGACCCGGTGCCTGCCCTGCAATCAGAATGCGTGCCGTGGAAGAGACTTGGAAAACCGGACGAGGTCCAAGGGGAAGATGGGCTGCGCAGAGGGTGCAGGCCCGTACCTGAGCTTCCAACTCGGGGAGGGTCCGCTCAGAGATAGGCCTGAATTGAAGTTTGGGTGGCAATGTTCGCGCTACCTTTAGGCGGTGGCGGCGGTCGATTCCTCGGCCAGAGCCTCGGCCAAATCCGACTCATGCTTTTCCCGTGCCGCCTCGATATCGTATTGGTCATTGTCGGGATGGTCCGGATTCAACGGCGAAATATCCCGAAGCTTCTGGATGATCTTCGGCAAGTGGAGGCATAGGTAATCTACTTCATCCTCGGTATTGTAGATGCCCAAGCTGAATCGGACGGAACCGCGAGCGCGCATGGGAGGCAATCCCATGGCCATCAGGACGTGGGAGGGGTCCAAAGAACCCGTGGTGCAGGCACTTCCCGAACTGGCGCAGATACCCAATTGATCCAGAAGCAAGAGAATGGCTTCTGCTTCGACAAAATCGAAGGCGATATTGGCGGTATTCGGCAATCGTTGATCCCGGTTCCCGTTGCGCACGGTGTTGGGTATCCGAGTGAGAATGAAATTCTCCAGGCGATCACGCATCGCTCGCACCCGGGTATTCTCATCGTCCAATGTGCTCATCGCCAGTTCCGCCGCCCGGCCAAAGGCAATGATATTGGGCACGCTTTCCGTGCCACCGCGCCGCCCCTTTTCCTGATGCCCACCGATGATGTAGGGCTGATACTTGGTCCGGCGTTTCACGTACAACATCCCTATCCCCTTGGGAGCGTGAAGCTTATGAGCACTGAGGCTGAGGAAATCGACACCCAGCGCCTTGACGTCCAACTTGACCTTTCCCGGCATTTGTACAGCGTCGGTGTGAAACAGGACACCCCGGCTTCGGCAAAGTGCGGCTATTTCTTCAATCGGGAACAGGACGCCCGTTTCATTGTTGGCGTACATCACTGAAACGATCGCCGTGTCTGGACGAATCGATTTCTCCAGCAAATGGACATCTAGAAGTCCGTCGCTCTCGACCGGTAGGTAGGTGACATCATAGCCACGCTTCTGCAGGTACTCGCCGAAATTGATGTTAGCCGAATGCTCCACCTTGGTGGTGATGACGTGCTTCTTCCCCGGATTCATGTACAGGGCCGAATGGATGGCCGAGTTGTTGGACTCCGTGCCACAGCTGGTGAAAATGACTTCCTTCGGATCGGCATTGATCAATGCCGCCACTTTTTCACGGGCACCCTCGACATGGCCATGAACGGTCGCACCAAATCGATAGGCGCTGCTGGGGTTGCCCCACCATTCCCGAAGGAAGGGCAACATCGCATCGACCACCTCGGGAGCGATCCGGGTGGTGGCGTTGTTGTCAAAATAATACACCTTCTCGGCGACTTTATCGGATGCGGAAATCGTCATAACACGTCAAAGCGGACAAAATAACTCCGGTAAGGTATGCCGCCCATCTAGGGACGCAAGCCCGGTGCGGACCTCCTGTATTCCATCTTCTGATTACCAGACGCCACCAGAGCACGATATATTACCCCCGCGCCTGGATTCGACCCATTCCGCCATCCACGCCTATGACCTGACCGGTGATCCATCCCTGTCGGGGCGACAGCAGCCACGTGATGGCCGACGCCACCTCTTCCGCTTCGCCAATACGACCGAGCGGATGCATCCCCGCAGAGGCTTTGGCCACCACCTCATTGCTGGTTAAAGAGTGGGTCAGCGGCGTTCGGGTCAGACCCGGGGCAACACAATTCACCCGAATTTTCTGTCGGGCATAGCTGGCAGCGGACGCCAGCGCGAGACCCTCCACACCGGCTTTCGCGGCTGCAATCGCTTCATGGTTGATTAGTCCGCGACCTGCCGCCACCGATGAGCAAAGCACGATCGAACCGCCCCCGGTTTTCATCAAGCTGCGGCAGGCGGCTCTCACCACATAAAACGACGAGGTCAGATTGATGGCTATGGTTGCCGCCCATTCGGCGTCTGAGGTCAAGTGAGCGGGTTTCAGCAGGATCGAGCCGACGGCATTCACCACGCCATCGACCTTTCCCAAGAGCTCAGTGCCCCTTTGGAAGCAGGCATCGACCGAAACTGCATCGGTGACATCGGCCACTTGCCATTCTGCTCCCGATTCAGCGGCGAGTTGTTGTAACTTTTCTGCCTGGCGTCCGGCGATTAGCACACGACCACCTTCAGCCATGACCCGGCGGCAGACCGCTGAACCGATTCCACCGGCACCGCCGAAAATAACGATTCCCTGCCCGTCAAAGTCTTTTCCCATAACACATTGTGTTCCAGCCCTGTCGAGTATCCGTTAGCACTTCGCCGCATCCCCGGATGCGATGTCCGCACCGATGAGATTAGCATCGATCGGAGTTTTCGGGATGAAAAAGTCGGGGGCAGGTCTATTCTGAGGAAATGAGCGACTCTCAAAGCCGTTCGCAGCCCCAAGGTTCGGGAGGCTGGATACGGATGCGTTGGGAAACGCTGTTATTTGCCCACTGGCCGGTGGATTCGGCTTTGCTGTCGGCCCAAATGCCGCCTGCCTTGGAGCTCGACCTCTTTGACGGCCAGGCTTGGCTGGGAATTGTTCCCTTTCGGATGAGTGGAGTCCGCTTGCGGGGGCTACCTCCCATTCCTGGAACATCCGCATTTCCAGAGCTCAACGTTCGAACCTACGTCCGCCATCGGGAACGTCCGGGCGTCTGGTTTTTCAGCCTGGATGCAGCCAGTCCGTTGGCAGTCGTTGCAGCTCGGGCCCTTTATCACCTGCCGTACCGGCACGCCGAAATGGCCTGCGTCGAGAATCAGGCCAACATCGATTATTCCAGTCGACGAACCGAACGTCATTATCCCAGCGCCGATTTTTCGGCTCGCTACCGCCCCATTGGCGAATGTTTCCGCTCGCGCCCGGGTAGCCTGGAACATTGGCTGACAGAACGGTATTTCTTGTTCTCGGCCGATAATAGGGGGCGTCTCTTCTCCGGACGAATCGCCCATGATCCCTGGCCCCTCCAGCCGGCAACCGCTGAAATCCGCACCAACACGATGACCAACGGCTTGGGAATCCAGTTGTCGATGCCACCCGCCCTTTTGCATTACGCGGAGGCTGTGGAGGTGGCAGCTTGGCATGTCCGTTGTTGTCGACAATTTTCCCATTAGTGACCGCTCGACCGCGAAGATTGAATCGAAGAAAGCCTCCTTTCCAAACGGGCCAAAGGAAAAACGCTTTGAGCATTTTTTGTTTGTCTATCGAAGCGTGTTGAACTATTGTACAGATATGAAAATCAAAGAATCTATCAAGGAGATGAGTCTGACTTCGGTGAAGGGGTAGTCGGTTGCTCATTCGATAATCGGGGGTGTTGGCTTAGTTTTTTACCTCTCCGCGGCGTTCGAGCAACGCTTTGGTGAGGTCTTGCGCTACTTTGTCTTTGACGGTAAAGGTGAGGTCTGGGTCGGTAAAGGCGTCATCTTTAAGCTTAGGATCGTAGAGGGCTGCCATGACGACGTCATCCCATGCCTCACGCTTCCGGTCTTTTTCGCCGGGCAAAGATTCCGCGATTCTACTCCGATAGCAAGCACGGTTAAAGTATAGGACGCCCAAGTTCTTATCTCTAGGACGTCCATGAATTGTCCAAGATTCAATAAACGTTGTAAGACAGACGATCGCATCTTTGTAACCTTGTTGCTCCTCCGTCAGCCGCCCAAGTAAGATCGCAATATGTCTGAGCTGTTGGGTGTCGCATTTTTGGTCGAGAAACCTAATCGCTTTTTCCCTAGCCAAATTGCACGCCAACGGATATTTCGAAATATTCCCCTCTAGATTGACGAGTGGGATCAAAAGACTGACCGTACTTCCAAAATCCGACTCAATCGCCAACGTTTCCAATCTGTTCTAAATGTTATCGAATTTCTTTGCAAATACCTCCCTGAATATTTGATTCGCCGTGTCGGTTGCCTCGGATTTGAGCGCAGATCGATGTTCCCGTTGTTCTTTGAGGTCTTGATATCCAAAATATGCGAAAATAGCCCCGGAACATACCACTACCCCTTCGAGCAAGAAACGAATCCATTCTTCATGGCCTTCAACCACCTTCTCGTGTACCCTCTCAGCATCGACAAGTTTGGACTGGAATTGGACAATCGCCCCAAGCGCCTCCATGGAAATCGCGTTGTTTGGAAAATTAGTTGGAAGGCTGACCGCCGTCGAAGGATTTGAAGGGGTATTTGTAATGGAATTTTGGCCACCATTAACCGGAGAATTGAGGACAGTCGGAAGCGAAGTTTGACGGGCAATGTTTGTCTCAACAACCAAAATTGCAACTATCCTAGTTGCACAACGCAACCGATTCCGCCAATGACTCAGCCACCTAACTACAGTCAACAAGACCTGCTGCTCTCGCGCAACCGGAAACGATGCCAATGCCATAACCAACGGTCCTCCTTGTAGACAACCGGATGCGACCAATATCCGTTGGTACGGGCAAATGGCGCGAAATACTGAGTACCTCCACCCAAAATCTGGTGCAAACCCGGCAAAATTCGGCCCTAGATACACCTGTTGTACATGCATCAACCATTTCTTTGCCAATGGCGTTCGCTCGCACGCTGTCTTTCCCGTTTTGCCCTTTGTTTCCTGAGCCTTCTGCTCTTGGGAAATTGGATGACCTGCCTTGGCGGTGAATCACAAGTGTGGCTGGACTGGGTTTCTGCCAGCTCCACGCTCAGCTCGTCCGCCACGCTTGAAGGTCAGACTGATTCCCACACCCAATCACTGATCGGGCGATCCCTGATTGCCTTCCAGGGCGGGTGGCCGCCGACTTCGGCTAAACTCTTGGAATTTCAGTTTCAAACCACCAACGGCCAGGTTTATTCGTTTCACTACGGCATTTTCGGTTCTTTGACCGTCAACATCACCGGATTGGGCTCCCAAAGCAGTGCGACCCCGGCGACACCGACTTGGGAACCATTAAGCCTAGGGCAGGTCACCTTTCATTCCATCACCAATCAACTGAGCGGAGTGATCGACTATCGTGGAACCGGATTGGTCTGTTCCGGATTAATTGCCCAGGAACTCCCCTGTGTCGGCATACAATCACTCTCCAGCAACCTACCCACCACGATTGACGCGATTGCTGGGACACTGTCCTTCACGAACGATTCGGTGCAATGGAGTGGTCAACTGGGATTTAGCGGTCCGGCCCTTGCGAATGCTCCTGAGATTGGCACCCTCCAAGGGACCGTAACCTTTGTTGCCAAAGGAGTGGCGACTCCCATCGTGGCAGGCTCCACTTCCACGGGCTCGCTGACCCTGTCCTGGCCAGCCTTGACGACTCCGTGGAAGCCCGAGGTATCCAGTACCCTGGCACCGGGCGCGACTTGGATGCCTGCGGGGATTGTTACAGCCAGAACCAATGGGGATTTGTCGGTATCCATTCCCTTGAAAAACGGTTCGGCGTTTTTCCGACTCGTAACCGGTCCGTGATGGGAGGTTGTTTGTCGCGGCCTTAGGGCATTTTAGGCGCAACCCGCAGGGCCGCAGTTCTTTTCGGCTCCCGCTTCGTTGCTCGCTCCTCACAGACCACTGCGGGTATGCTCGTCGCTCGTCGCCGCGCGGGAGCCGAAAATCCCTCGCGGCAAACTGTAAGCTATTTGGGATACACGACACTAGGCCCGCCGCGCAAGTTATCCTGCACCTGACCCCGAGCGCCCCGGGTAGGACGGTGCCGTATCGCAGACTTTTAGTCTGCTCGGCGGCTTGTTTGAAACGGATTGCGGTCCGAATCATCGAGCAGGTCTGGAGACCTGCGATTAGCGGACACGACTGTCCGTGCTTCGGTTATTATCCTCGGTTTTGACCCGATTCAGGCCACCACTCTTTCACGCGGTCAGCAGTCCTGAGCCTGAAATATGGGGTTTATTCCCGTCTATTGACGCGCAACCCCCGTTCGCTGGAAATAAATCGTGCCACCCTGAAAATCAATCGAGGCCCCTTCCCGCAAAAGATAATCTATCCCTAAGACACCCAGGAGAGGCGAAGCCCCGGTATCCAGTCGGGGCTTATTGAATCCTTTGAGAGAAGTAATGCCGACTTCGAATTTTTCCACTCGATGGGAGCCGATTTGAAACGTCGGAAGTGCCGCCCAGGACAAACTCCTGGATGTTCCTTTGGCACCTCCAATGGTCGAGTGTAGCGAGTGAATCTTCAGCCCCATGGGTGTTATTTGGTCTTCGTCAAAAAATGTTCCACGACCTCCGCCGGTTGCGCATTAAACCGGCAATCCCCCAATACGATTGGCTCCAGTTTAACCCGCTCGCGCGCAGTTACTTTGGCCCCGAGCAGGTCATTCCCTTGAAGCTCCATTTTCGTTCGCTCCACCGGGCTCCCTACGTGACGGGATTCTATGAGGGAAATGCTGCAACCGGTGTCAATAAACATGCCCATCGAGCGCCCTCCCAAACTTCCTTGGGCAATAAACCGGGTTTCCAGGGAATGATTTCCCTCGTGGATATGGGAATTCCCCGAAGTCAGCGTGAGTTCAACGGGGGCATATCCATACGAGCGCAGGAACTGCGGGACCGTCCCCGCAGAACCGTGCGATTCACCGAGCGCTCGGACAAACAGGACGATGGGCGCAAGCCATACTAGGACGCACCGAAAACACGCCATGGGGACAAATTGACAAAACGGGTCGAACAGGCGAGGAATAATTACTCAGAACCATACTCTAAACCACACGCCCCCCTGCCATGTCCCAATTCATCGCCGTTGCCTATCCCGACTTGTCCAAAGCCGAGGAAGTTCGCTCCACCCTGTTAAAACTTCAGAGCGAGTACCTGATCGATCTGGAAGATGCCGTCGTTGGCACCAAAGAGGGAGATGGCACAATCAAGCTTCATCAACCCGTGAACCTCACTGCGGCAGGTGCGGTTTCCGGTGGATTCTGGGGTGCCCTCATTGGCTGTCTGTTCCTCAATCCCATTTTGGGCGCAGCCATTGGCGCGGGTTCCGGTGCTATTTCTGGCGCTTTGACCGATGTCGGCATCAACGACGATTTCATGAAATCGCTAGCGGCTAAATTGGAACCAGGAACCTCGGCGTTGTTTGTCCTAATCCGCAAGATGACGACCGACAAAGTTGTCGAGGAGATCCAGAAATTCGGAGGGACGATTCTGCAAACCTCCCTCAGTCACGACGACGAAACCAAACTCCAGGAAGCCCTGAATCACGGGAATTCCGCTGCCCAATAGCGGGTATTTTCAAGAACGAAAAACTACCCGTTCAGAAACCCCGTTAGCGGACTCGTGGCCGCCGCTCCGTCTATCGGAGTGCCCAAGCCAACCTCATACGCCGTCCGTCCTGCCTCCACGGCCTGGCGGAAGGCGATGGCCATTCGGTTGGGGTCGGCTGCAACCGCTATCGCCGTGTTGATCAGCACGGCATCGGCACCCAGCTCCATCGCTTCCGCCGCATGGCTCGGTGCGCCAATGCCAGCATCAATGACGACCGGAACAGTTGCTTGCTCGATGATCAACCGAAGTTGGTCGCGAGTTTGCAGTCCCCGATGGGAACCGATTGGCGATCCGAGCGGCATGACGGTCGCCGTGCCGACTTCCTGTAGTCGTCGCGCCAAGACCGGGTCCGCATTGATATACGGCAATACGACAAAGCCTTCGCGAACCAGGATTTCAGCGGCTTTCAGCGTCTCAATGGGATCAGGTAGCAGGTGCCGAGGGTCGGGATGAATCTCCAGCTTGACCCATTTTGGGAGTCCGGCCGCCACCGCCAGTCGCGCGAGACGCACGGCTTCCTCGGCGTTGATCGCACCGCTGGTGTTTGGAAGGAGCAGGTAGCGATCGGGATCGATGAATTCCAGAATGTTGGCGTAGGGATCCCGTTGTCCGCTGAGGTCAGCGCGCCGTAGCGCGACGGTGACTATTTCTGCACCGCTGGCCGCCAATGCGTCGCGCATGGCTTCCGGCGATGCAAACTTGCCGGTGCCCAAGAATAACCGGGATTGAAAAGCACGGCCTGCAATAACCAACGTAGACATTGTTCAGAAAGGTGGCCTCCCGACAATGAAATGTCGAGAGACCGGCATTCACTCAACTACTTGGGGCTTGGCGGCGTTGATGGATCGACAGTCCCTTTTGCCTCTACGGGCGGAGCGTTAGTCAATCGGCCCCTGTCAATGAGGAGCAGTTCGCGAAGGGTTTCCACTGGATGCAGCGGCGCGAGCATGAAGTTGGGAATATACCGCAATTCCATTTCGGGATGATCAAGACGCCCCTTGATATCGTATTCCAGCAATTTGGTGACTGGTTTTAATACAAGATTTACGATTGGACCCAGGAGCGGCACGTCCCGAAAAACCGTCGCCTCCAGCTTTCCGTCCAGTTGGGTGTCGAAATCCACGCTTCCATTTAATCGCAACCGCATCGTCGGTGACCTCAACTCCAAGTCGCGAGTCACCACGGCTCGATTCGTGAGGATATAAGTCGCGGAACCGGAATTGAATCGGGTCTGTCCCAGCCCGGGGACAGCCTTGTCGAGGACTTTGGATACTCCGCCAAAAAGAGGAAGGTCCCATAAGAAGCCATCTCGAAGTCGGGCCGTGCCCTGACCTTGCCACGGACCATTGGTTCGACTATGCGCTTCCACCACCGTCAGCCGTCCGTCCAGCCAGCCCTCCAGGCGATTGGTTTGTGGTGTGATATCATTTAATATACTGCGAAGTTGACTGTCGGCGACCACCGCATCAAACCGCAATACGGTATCGTTGGTGTCGCGAATGTCCGCCGAAAAATTACCCGAAATTCGGCCCCCATGAAATCCGCCCACGAGATTGGTAACAATGATGGAGCCATCGTGCCACCAGAGCGTGGCGTTGATATTGGTTCCGGCAAGGAAGCGCCAACGGAAACTGGGAATCTCGGCATCAAAGCGAACGTCCGCACCGGTGTGGGTATCGACCGTCGGTATGGTTCCATTCATCACGACATGAGGCGGGAGCGGAAACTCAAACGGCTTAAAGGATTGGAAGGTGCGTTGTCCCAAAGCACCAAACACTCCCACGGGGTCCACGGTGGTGACGGTGTTGGTGAAATAAAGATAGCCATTGCCGGTGTTGAAATAAATGCCGTCGGCCTGAACGGTATTTGTCCCTTGCCGAGCCCACACCGGACCCGCCTTCAGCCATCCGTCCTGGTAAATGAAATCTGCGGTGAGGGCGTCGACCCGTTCCTCTCGATAGGTGACGTCACGGGATTCCAAATTCCCCGAAATCAATAGTCGATGAAGGTCATTTCGCATTCCGGTAATGGTTGCCTTGAGTAGAGGCGTTTCACCAAATCGAAATCGCTCAAAGACCGGCATCGACGCCGGGACTAGTGCCGAGGCCAAGGGTACCGGATCCACGGCGCTATAAATACTCATCGAAAACTTATTTCCATCGGTCTGACCGGAGGTTTCAAGAGCACCCCATGGACCTTCTATTCGTGTCGCGGGCAACGTCCCGCTCGGGTAATTCCATTCAAAAGGCAGGCTGACAGACCGGAGCAGAACCCCGCGAACCGTCAGATTTGTAAGCCAAATCCCGCCCTCGACTGACAGGCATTGAGCCAATTCTCGATGCCAATCGTCTGCGGTCCAGACTGGATTGATTTCGGGGAATCGGCCCTTAATGGTAGCGCGAATGACCGCCGGATGACCGGGGTCCCACTCGAATTTCTCCAACCATGGGCTGGCGAATGAAGTCCAGGTTGGGGGCAGTTCCGGTACTTGGACTCGACCGTCCACGATGAGATGAAGTTCGCGTTGCCGAGGCTGAATATCTCCCTGTAGTGAAAAAAGTTGACTGAAAATGGGGCAGCGCAATTCCAGAATGGACAAGTGTCCGTCCTGCCATCGGACGGAACCGGTGACGGATGGGAGCTCAGTCTTACCGATTTGTCCGCCCTCGCCACGGAAAGCTGTCTGTGCCATCCAGGAATACCACCATTCATTGGTCGTGTTGGCCTGCGCCACAGAACTGTCTAGATTTGCCGAAAGAGTGGCAACGATTCCGGACATGAAACCGTCACTCGACTTCAAGTCGGACGCCACCAATCGGGCATCCAGGGTTGGAGGGATGTTGGTTGACGGGGATGAGGTGAATGGATAAGTGACCGTCAAGTCGAGGGTCGCCTGCCGGGCGGTACCCCAAGTGGAGACCAGACGATCGACCTCGCAGGTCAATTGCGTTGTGAAACCATCGGCGTTGGTTACGGCCGTCGATCCACGGACGACCAGCCCTCGGGCGGACGCTGGAGCACTGCTGGGCGCGGTGGCCCGGGCAGTCCAGCGAAAGGGTTCGAGGCGGGCGCTGGTCAGCGACTGGGCGGTGTCCAGCTCCAGGCGAAAAGATGGCGCACCGGCCCATCGAGTCGATAGATTGGTCACAGCCAATTCTACAAAGAGTTGCATAAGACCGTTGGTGCCAGGCGGCTGGTTTACCGTGATATCGGTCCGAAAAGGCCCCACTTCGGCAAATTTCGCATGGAACCCAGCACCGCCGAGCCGCAAGTCCGCCGTCGCTGCCTCGGGATGGCGAAGGTCAAAGTGAAAAGCCAATTTCAGGTTGGGAACCCCATCAAAAACCAAGTTCGGACGGTATAGAACCAAACGACGGAGATCTTCCTTCCAAGCATATCCAGATTCCGGGCCAGCGCGGAAACTTTGCAACTGGGAAGCATTGGTGAGTGAACCAGCTGCCTCAAAAGCGGTATCGAGGCATTTGCCGCGGAGGTAATCCAACTCCCACCACTCCGGTGAGATGAAGCGCAGGCGGGCATCCAGTTGATCGATGATCAGCGGTGGACATGGACGATTCGTTGAGAGGAGAGGAATCGTTAAAGAACCCCCATGAAAGACCAGTCCCCGAATTCCGGGTGCGGTGCCCCACCCGGCTTGGGACCAATCCAGTTGCAATTCGGCTTCCTGAACCGTCAGAGTTTCCCCGTGGCTCTCTCCGACCCTGAAGAATTGGAGGTTTTCGGCCACCAGTCCCCGTCGGAAACGCCAGCGGAGTCGACCAAACTCGGCTGCCAGATTATTCGCCCGGAGCTGACTGATAAGAGGTTGGCGCACCCAAACGGGGAACCCGATATCGTGAACGTATAGGACGAAAAGAAATGCGATGACAACGATGAGGCACAGTACGGCCAACAGCCGCCCACTCCATTTTAGACAGCCTCGACGCCGTCCGCGGCCTTTCCGATGATTCGTCGGTTCCATCGAAAGCGGTCACGGTGCCGAAAATTCTCGCCGAAAATCCTCGTAAAGGCCACCGGGGATTTCCCGTCCAACCGGGTCGGGGTCATCATCCAAGTTTAGCAGGGTGACGGCAGCGGCATCATTTACGGTTAGAATGCGCCAACGTAGCTTTTGGATGGGTGCCCCGTCCGCAAAGGTGAAAACAACCTCGTGATCGAGTTCCCGCGCCGAAGGTAAATTGGTCATCTGAGCCTCGTTTGGGACGGGCCAGCGGCGGGTGGTCAGATGGCCCAGACGATAGACGATTTCATCAAGAACCGGTGCCGCCAGATTTCCCGGCGCACCCGAAAGGACTTTCCAGGTACCGTCAGGGGCTCGTTCGAGCTCCCTCTTCCTGCCCATCTGGCGAATGGTAACCCGTTGAAGCTTTGTGGGCGAAATAGTGACGGAACGGAGTTGGCCGATGCTGCGTGGCAATAGTTCGACTTCTGGCCAGTCCAGCGCATAAACGCTCGGTTCGTCGCTGCGTCTGGCATAGACTGTATCGCCGCCCGTAGGAGCGCTAAACTGAATTTCGATCGATTGGTTTGTCCCGGAGGCGCTCCGAACCGAGAACATCGGCGGATTCAGTCCGTAGCGTCCATAGTCAGCAACCACGTCGCTGGGGAAATCCCGAATTCTTAGGGAGGCGAGTCCATTGAGTAACGTCGCCATTTCAAGTGGATCGACCTCAGCTGGCTGTGGGCGAACGAGAGCCCAATTGGTTCCTGTTCGCTCGGCCACCCACTGACGGTTTCCAGACTGAAGCTGAAGCCCGGTCGTATTCCAATCTGGAGGAATCAGTAGGCGGTCCCTGAACTCAGCCAGCGGTGCCTGGAGCAACACGAGGATGGGAGTCGGTACCAGGACAATGTTGGTGTGGGCCAAACGGCGGACGAACAGTTGGCCGGGAGCGTTGGTGGCTGCGTGCCCAAATTGAAGCTGGGCGATGGTTCGGCCCACCGAACCCAAAATGACGTCCGCCTCGGGTGCCTGAAGCCCAAACCCTTCCAAGTCCACAAACGGCGAGTCGCTGACAAAGCCGGTAACTGGTGTCATTTGCAATGTCGTGATAAGCCCATTGATTCGGTCGGAATTGGCCCTTGCCGCTAGCGGCTTCACTAATTGCCACTGGTGGGTTTGGGGATTGCGCACGGCTTCGATCGGCGTCTTTCGACGAAGTTCAAAATGGTCAACCACTTCATTACGGAGATCGATCAGGTTTCGGTCGCGCCAAGCTGAGGCCGAAAGCGGAACAAGGTCATAAACGCGCCCCTCGGCGGTGAACACTCCTTCGATCCCAAGCCGTTGGAAATAGAACTGGTCACCCAATGGTGTGGGGTTACCAATCTTGATGGTCCAAGGCCCCTGTGCGGTTTCCAGCGTAAGAACAGTAGCTGAGCTACCGAGACCGAAGGCCTTCAGGGCATCGGAACCACCTATTTCCTCCAGCGGCATCCAACGGCGGGGCTTTAGATGCTCCAAGGAAGCCAGTAACGCTTCAATAGCGGTCGCTTGAGCTGGATAGGTCACCGGTTCGCGCATTCTCCAGGCATCCGCACTCCGCTCAACGCGAACGACGGAATTGCTTCGGATCAACTCGACTGCCGAAACCTGGGAAGCGAGGACCGGTACATACTCAGCCGCACCGGACGAGCCCGCCACACGAACACCACGGGCTGGTTCCGTCAGGTAGGTGAACAGCACCAGCAATAGCGCCGATCCGACTAAAATCCATGTCCAGCGGGTCTTCATGCACGACGACGAAACCACATCAACAGCCCCGCCAGAAGAACGGCACCCGGCAACGCGCCGAGCAACACCCAGGTCAAGGTTAGCTCCTGCGGATCGGTCAACTTCAATCGCCATTCCCGGATTGGACGTGGCCCTATGGCAAGGGCCTGGGGACGGTCCAGCAACCAACTGATACAAAGGGCGGCGAAATCGTGATTGCCGGCGGTATTTTCCGGCTGTTCCAGAGCATTGTTGGCAAACATGTGGGAATCTCCGATGACGATCATACGTGCACCGCCACGTGCGGCCGCCACTCCAGCCACGCCGCCTTTTTCAACAGCGACCGCCAGGGGAACCTCCACTTGTCGGACATCGCCTTTGGCGAGGTCGGTGGCAAAGTTGACCAAGTCCGATTTGGTGAAGCCTGCCGGGCTAGTCATGGCGATGACATCCACCTTGGGTGCATCCGCCGGCATTTGACGGGCAGGAATCGGACGGACCACGCGCGGAAATGGAAAGTAAAGCACGCCTTCTGCCCTCCGCAAAGGGGTCATCAGCGGGTGAGTGCCAAAGAATTTTGTCGATAGACCCAGAGGGGCCACGGTGAAATCCGGCGCATCCCCGGCAAACTGTGGTGGGGCGT
Source organism: uncultured Verrucomicrobiota bacterium (assembly GCA_903835555.1). Lineage (GTDB taxonomy): Bacteria > Verrucomicrobiota > Verrucomicrobiia > Limisphaerales > UBA9464 > CAILNN01. The sequence goes on along the minus strand of CAILNN010000247.1, from coordinate 24,589 downwards.
CCACTCCCCAATGGGTTAACCAGCGCTCCAAGCCGGTCTGGTTGCTCGGTGCGTATGGATTCAGCAACAGGAGTATTCGACCCCCTCGCTGGAGGAAACTTTCGAGCCGCGCGATTTCCGATCGCAGAAACAGGCCCGTGGGACCCGCGATGACAGCCAATTGACAGTCCGACGGGAAATCATTCGTCGTCAGATTGATTGGGCTAATGGCCAAGTTTTTCTCACGGTCCAATAGCCGGGCGAACTTGGCGTAGCCTTCGTCGTTGTCTTCGCCGTCCCAGGCGTGCTCCCCGTGACCGACAATGAGCGCGGCTCGCCCTTGGGCACCATCCAACAATGCCAGGATGGCCGCCGTGAACCGCCATTCCCCTTGAAACGCCGAACGTCTCACCTCGACCGAATGACCGCTCATCAAGGCCCGAAGGTCCTCCTGATTAAAGATGGAGAGTTCGGACTCGGCGACAACGCGTCGTTGTCCCCCAAGTTCAAAGACGATGACATCCCCAACCCGAGTACCCAATTGGTATTGGATCTTCATTACACCGGCCCGCTCCGGGTCTCTTTCGGAATCGATATACCGGACTTTCACACGGGGCGATTCGACTTCGTATTCCCGCAGAAGAGTGACGATATGAGGAAACAGTCCGGAGGTTTCTTTAAAAAGAACCGTGACCGTCAAGTCGTTGGTCAACGACCTGAGCGTTTGGCGAGTCAGCCGGGAAAGGGAAACCCGATTGGCCGAGTTCAAGTCGTAGCGCCAAACTTGGCGCGTCGCAGCCAAATAGTTGCATACCACGAGGATGACCGCGAGAGCGGCCACGCTCATGACGAGTTGCGCGGCGTACCTATACCGACGACCGGGTTCAAAGCTAGGGCGGACGGGTGGCATCAGGCTCATTTCCAGCGGCGACTTTCCACAACCCGCGTGGTCAGAAAGAGGAAGAAAAAGGTGCCCCCAATCAAGAAGACAAGGTGCCTCGAATCAATGACGCCAGCGGCAAAGTCGGTCATTTGACGGATAACAGAAATGTGGTCGAGGACGGGTCCCCACGGTCCGAGCGCAGGACGGTCTCCGGCCGAACTGAGGCTGAGCCCCCATAATCCCAGCCCCAACATAAAACTCAGGATGGCCGCGACCATCTGGCTACGGGTCAAAGCCGAGGCAAAACAACCCATGGCGAGATACAGTGCGCCGATGAGAAGGATGCCCAGAAATGCACCACCAGTCGAATTGGGCTCCAGGAAAGCGGGCTCCTGAGTGACTTCTCTAAGGACCGCCAAGACGCCGAGCAATGGGAGCCAGGTCAGCAGATAAAACAGTAGGGAACCGGTAAATTTCGCCAGCACAACTTGGACATCTCCCACGGGCGTGGTCATCAAGGCTTCATAGGTTCCGCTGGCACGTTCGGAGGCAAACGACCTCATGGTGATAAGCGGCGCAGTCGTCAGCAGGATCATCCAAAAATAGAGGCTTTGATAGAAAAGCTGTGGTAACGGGACCGTGACGGAAGTTCCTGAAAGACGCGAGATCAGGTTGAGGAGCGACCAACCCAATTGCCAAAGCACCACAGCCATGACGACATAGCCAACCCATGATTTAAAGACACCGCCCAACTCCCGGCGCACCAGAGCAAAGAATACCGTCATCGTTCCTCCTTCCGATTCTTGGTGAGATGAACAAAAATATCTTCGAGCGAGTGCCGACTACGGGTCAATTCCCGAAGTTTCCATCCGCGTTGTACAACTTGGTCGTAAATGAGTGCCCGCAGGTCATGGCCATTGCGTGGGGTAAAGGCAGCTCGCACGAAATCATCATCGATCACGGTCACATCCAGTGCTTCCAAGTCGGGAAAATCGCGGAAAGCTTCAGCCACCGATTCAGCCGACGCCGCGACTTCGGCGATCACTTGGCCGTCCAGCGCGAGTTGGCGCTCCAGGTTGTCAGTGGTATCGGCGGCGAGAATGCGCCCTTGATGAATGATGATCACTCGCGAGCACGTCATTTCAACTTCACTCAAAATGTGAGTGGAGAGGAATACCGTGTGCTTCCGGCCCAACTCCTTGATCAAAGCACGAACGGCCCGGATTTGGTGGGGGTCCAGACCAATCGTCGGCTCGTCCAAAATGATCAGGTCCGGTTCATGCACAAAGGCATCGGCCAAACCAACCCGTTGCCGGAATCCTTTGGAAAGTTGTCCGATGATGCGATTCTGGACCTCTGTCAGCCCACATTGGTTCAACACAGCATCAATACGCTGCCGTCGCCGTCGCCAGCCCAGCCCCTTCAGTCGGGCTCGAAATTTGAGATACTCCCGCACCCGCATGTCCAGGTGAAGCGGGTTATTCTCCGGCATATACCCGATACGTCGCCGAACCTCCTCAGCCTCATGAAAAACATCGTATCCGGCCACACGTGCGGTTCCCCGGGTGGCGGGCAGAAATCCAGACAGGATACGCATAGTCGTGGACTTGCCAGCACCATTGGGTCCAAGAAATCCCACCACTTCGCCTGGCCCCACCACAAAATTGAGCCGGTCCAAGGCGGTGCGCCCCGGGTACTGTTTGACCAGGTCGATTACCTCAATAATTGGAGTGGCGTCCATCGCGTCATGCTACCTTAAGCGGAGGAGACGCGCGTCCAAAGCTCAAATTCTCCGGCCCGCAACAGATGCATGAACCAGTTTCAGGACTCCGCAGAAAATGGGTGCAATACAACGAAATGGCCCTACCGCACTCTTAGCTCCACGGTCCCTTGGTAACGACGGGTAAAAAAGCCATTCTTTTCAACCATGAGGATGCCCAATTCGACCGGTTCGCCCGGCGCTTTGCTCGCCACCAATTTAGCGACGGTTACCAAATCGTCCGGCTGCTGTCCGTCAATGGCGATGACGTAGTTACCTGGTTCCAAATTGGCCTTTGCCGCCGGGCCTCCGCGTTCGACCGAGGCGACCGCGAATCCTCCTTGGACGGGTTTGAGGGTCAGGCCGAGCTGCTTCCGCACGAGTTCGTTGTTGAACACCTCTCTCTCCTGTTGCAATCGGAGGGTCACATGGCGGGTCTCCCCGTTCCGGCGAACGGTCAGATCCAGGTCCCGTTTGTTGCTCGCTGATACCAGTGCCCGATTGAAGTCGATCATGCTCCCAGAGCGGTTGCCATCGACCTCAAGAATGACATCGCGCGACTTGAGCCCCGCCTTCGCAGCAGGGCTTGCCGGCTGAACCGCTTGGACGGTCAGGGGTCGCAATCCAGGCTCCAACCGGGCTCCAAACCACAATCGATCGGGTCCACTACCCAAGGATTCACCGCTCAGAACCTCGGCAAGGGCCTGATTGATCCGACGAATGGGAATGGCAAATCCAATTCCTTGGGCACCGTACTGAGGATTGAGGATAGCGACGTTAAGGCCAATCAACTCACCGCGAAGATTGACCAAAGGCCCACCGGAGTTGCCGGGATTGACAGAGGCATCTGTTTGCAACCAATCGGCAATGTCGAGTCGCTCCCCCTGCGGGGCCGCGCCGCCCGGTCGCCGCGTCTTGGAACTGAGGATTCCCCGACTGACCGAACTTCCAAGCCCAAACGGGTTGCCCAGGGCTAGAACGGTTTCCCCGAGAAACAAGTCGTCGTCCTTGGCGAAATGAACTGCCCGGAAATGGCGTTCTTGCTTCGGTTTGAGTTTCAGGAGAGCGACGTCCTTGTCGACCGAAATAGCTATTCGCTCGGCTGGAATCGGCTCGGGATTATCGAAAAATGTGACCCAGATTTCGTCCGCGTCACCCACCACATGAACGTTGGTGAGGACATAGCCATCGTCGCTGATCACCACCCCCGAACCGCGGCTGGACTGTTCGTCGGGCCGAGGTTGATAGCCCCAGAATTGACGAAAAGCCTGTTCTTGAGGGTCATTGTGCACCCGGCTGCGAGTGGCGACATTGACGACGCTGGGCAGTACCTTTTCCACAGCGATGACCGTCGGGTCACGCCGGACATCCAACGATTCCTCGGCGGGAGCTAATGCCGGACCATTCTCAGCGGCTGAGCACGGAATTCCAGACCCCAGCAGTAGGCCGGAGACAAACCAATGGAACCAAAAAGCGGGTCGCTTCATAACTACGAAAGAAGGACAATCTAGGCTGCGAAATGTTCATGCCAAGCGACCGTTGCCAATTACCGGTTTCTAGCCTATCCCATCCCTCGTGAAGTCTTGCATAACGTTTGTCCTTGGCCTCGCGCTCTTACTCAACTGCTGCGGTGCGGTGCAGATTCCCGAATGGATTTGGGGTACCAGTCCCCACGACGAGGAAACTCGTTACTTCCGAAAGGTCTTCGACGCCCCCGATGGTGTTACCCGAGTCATACTGACCGTTTCGGCCGACAACCAGGCAGAGGTCAAGATGGACGGCAAGGTGGCCGCCAAAAATGATGATTTCAGTCATCCCAGTCGCGGCATCGTTCGCAGCAAATTGGTCCCGGGTCGACACACCCTCGAGGTAACCGCAAAAAATGACAGTGGTCCCGCCGGGCTCTTGGTGGAGCTCAAGCTTCTTCGTGACGATGCTCCCGCGTTTCTGGTCGTCAGTGATACCAGTTGGGAAACCTCTGCCGATGGCACCACCGGATGGGTAGCCGCCAAATCATTGGGAGCCTATGGCATCCAGCCCTGGGGCAACGTCTTGAAGGCACCCGAGGCAACCCCTGCCAATCAAATCGAAGTGGCGGAGGGGTTCAAGGTGGAACTGCTTCGCAGTGCTGCACCGGAGGAAGGCTCCTGGGTTAGCATGACCATCGATCCTAAAGGGCGTTTGATTGTCAGCCCTCAGGGAAATGAACCGATTCTTCGAATCACCCTCACCGAATCCGGTCAGGTCGCCAGCGTGGAACCCATCAAGGTTCCAATCACCAGTGCCATGGGGCTTCTATGCGCCTACAATGCGCTTTATGTCAATGGGCGCGGACCTGAAGGCTATCACCTCTACCGGGTGACCGATACCAACGGTGACGACCAATACGACCATGTGGAATTGCTACACCGCTGGAAAAGCTCTGGAAATGATGGTGGCGATGGGGAGCACGGCGCTCATGGAATCGTTTTGGGGCCGGATGGACTCCTCTACACTGTCTGCGGCAACTTCGTGGACATCCCGGAGAACCTCTCCCCACTCTCTCCGATGAAAAACTACGCGGATGATCACGTACTACGACGGATGGAGGACGGAAACGGTTTCGGTGCCGGTCGCAAACCGCCCGGCGGCTTTGTTCTCCGGTTGGATAAGGATGGAAAGGAACCCACCTTACTCGCGGCCGGACAGCGTAACACGTACGACATCGCCTTTAACCCGGATGGCGAACTGTTTGGTTTTGATAGCGATATGGAATGGGACTGGGGCACGCCTTGGTATCGTCCTATCCGGATTTACCACATCGTCGATGGCGGAGATCAAGGGTTCCGCGAAGGCAGCGGTAAATGGCCGACCTATTACCAGGATTCATTACCCCCCGTGGTCAATGTCGGTATCGGCTCGCCAACCGGAGTGAAATTTGGCACGGGAGCGAGATTCCCGTCAAAGTATCAGCAAGCGCTCTTCGCCATGGATTGGAGTTATGGCCGAATCGTCGCCGTTCACTTAACACCGGATGGGGCCAGCTACTCGGGGACGTTCGAAACATTTGTCAAAGGCAAGCCCCTCAATGTCACAGACATGGAGATCGGTCCCGACGGAGCACTTTACTTCACCACCGGGGGTCGGGGAACCCAAGCTGGCCTTTATCGCGTGAGCCACCCCGGCACCGCTGACACAGAGTTGACACCAAAGAAATCATTCGCGGGAGCGGATGCCCGGAAAATCCGGCACGAATTGGAAACCTACCATGGGAGGGTGGCGATGGGCGCGGTCAATAAAGCCTGGAAATACCTTGCGTCGTCCGATAGACATTTGCGCTACGCAGCCAGGCTGGCAATCGAGTCCCAGCCAGTCTTGGAGTGGCGCGACCGGGCATTGGCTGAAACCAATCCGTTGCCCGCGATAACCGCGTTCCTGGCATTGGCGCGGGTTGGAACCGATTCGGACCAAGCAGCCATGCTCAAGGCGCTGGGTCAGTGGCCATTGAAGTCGCTCCCAGAAGAGTTGCAATTGCTAAAGTTGAGGACCATCGAGGTCAGTTTTTCCCGCCACGGCATTCCCGAAGACCTTCGCGCGATGGCGATAGAGCGCCTTAGCAGAAGCTATCCGTCAACCAGTTGGCCCCTCAATCGGGAATTGTCCCAAATTCTGGCCGCCTTGGATGCTCCTGACGTGGTCACCAAGACTCTGGCTCTTCGCGACCAAGCCGTCACTCAGGAAGAGCAACTTCATTACCAGTCTGCGTTGCGCACCGTCCGGTATCATTGGACCACAGAGGAGCGTAAGCGGTACTTCGCATGGTTCCACCAACGACCGTCCGAGCGAGACGGCGGTGCCACCTATCCCGCCGGTGGAAATTACCTGATCAGTTCCGCCAATCACCCCGCCGATTTTGTTCAATGGTTTAAGGATGTGGGCCTCGAAGCGGGCAATGGGGCCAGCTACGGCAACTTTCTAAGCAATCTTCGCAAACAGGTGGTGGCGAATATGTCCGATGATGAGCGGGGAGAATTGGCTCCCTGGATCACGGGAGATGTCTTCAAGCATGCGGTCGCCCAAGCAAAAGCCCCGGTTCCCATTCGGCATCTGGTCAGTGAATGGAAGTCCGAGGACCTGGCACCGCTCTTGGATCAGGTGGGAAGTGGGCGAGATTTTGCCCGCGGCAAGACCGCCTACCATGAGGCTCAATGTGTCATTTGCCATCAATTCAACGGCGAAGGCGGGGCGGTTGGACCTGATTTGACCGGCTTAAGCAGCCGGTACAAACGCACCGACATTCTTGACAGCATGATTCATCCCTCTGCGGTCATCAGCGAGCAATATCAGGCCACGTCATTTACCTTAAAAAACGGGGATGAAGTAACTGGTCGCCTTCTGGAAGATGCGACCGATCATTACCTCGTCTTGACCGACCCCATCAACGGCGTCAAGAAGGAGCTTACCAAGTCGGAGGTAACCGGTCGTGTGGCATCCAAGGTTTCCCCCATGCCGGAAGGGTTGCTCAACATCTTGGAGAAGGACGAAATCCTCGATTTGATGGCCTACCTGGAAAGCAACGGTAAAGCCGAAGCGCCCCTGTTTAAGCGCTAACAGTCTAGATAATTCGGTTCTACTTGGCCAACTGATCTCCGTCCTGGAGGCTCGGTGCACTAGGGATATGCAACGGACCCAGAAATCCGAATTCGGACATTCGAATGACGTGATCGCAGGTTGGAGACGTGCGGTCGGGGCGGCGCTTGACCTCGGAGCCAAGACACCATTCTATCTTTTTTGCCCAAATTCGGTAGCCGACCGATTGGGACAATTGGACGCCCTGGATTTTGGCCGTCCGGTTCGGCATTGGTATTCATGTAAGACGCAGCCGCTGGCGGCTCAGCTGCGCTGGTGGAATCGCACAGGCCGCGGAGCCGAGGTGGTTAGCGAGGCCGAGTTCCATCTGGCCGCTGGCTGTGGGTTCGATACCGATCGACTCCTCGTCAATGGACCTGCCAAGTACCGATGGCTGCCGGAAATCAGTCGATCCAGACTTCGTGTCAATTTTGATTCACCGACGGAACTGCGCGAGCTACTTCCGGTCGCCATCCGGGATCACTGGCGGTTGGGCATTCGACTTCGAACACCGGAGGAGTTTGACCCGGGCGCACCCGAGTTGCCGACGCAATTTGGTTTTGAACCTTCTGAAGCGGTTAGCGCCATTCGATTGCTCCGGAAGCAGGGATTGGAACCCGAGACCCTTCACTTCCATCTCCGAACCAATATCGTCAATGCCGATTGCCACGCTCGCGCCTTGGCCTCGGTTGTGGAAATGTGTCAGGCCGCCCGATTTTGTCCGAAATACCTGGATATCGGCGGCGGACTACCACCGCCCCATACTCGTGCCAAGGATGGCAGCTCCCTAGCCGCCCGGTTTCGATTGACGGCATGGGCCGCCATCCTCCGACGTACCTGGGATACACTTCCCGGAGTGCAAGAATTGTGGTTGGAAAACGGTCGCTTTTTATTGGCTGGCTCCGGCGCGCTTTGCATCCGGATTCTTGATGCCAAGCGTCGAGGGGACTTGCGACAACTTATTGCCGATGGTGGCCGTAGCCTGCATGCCTTAGTATCGCTGTGGGAAGACCATGCGTTGTTGCCGTTGGTTCCACTGGGCGGGCGACGGATCAAGACCGCCGTATATGGACCCACCTGCATGGCGTTTGACCAGTTGGCGCTTCGTCCCATGTCGCAGGGCATCCATCCCGGCGATTGCCTCGTTTGGTTGGATGCAGGGGCCTATCACCTGCCGTGGGAGACCCGATTTTCTCATCCGCATGCGGAGATTTGGTGGGACGAAGGTGACACCATTCGATGCGAGCGGCGATGACTTTGTCAGAGCCTTTACCTGACGAAAAGCCAGGGAATTCCGAATCGTCTTAGGAAGATGGCCTAGTGCTCTGAAAAACCCCTGAGAAAGAATGAGTCTCTCTCCTTATCTACTGATGATTGCAATAATACCGCGTTTGTGAGCAATAATATTCCGCAGTTGACTCGCGGACCATGTTGGCGAGCGAGTCGTGACTGGCAGGAATCTAAAGAACCTAATCTTATGAATCGAATCCAGATCTATCGCGGAACCGGACCTAGTCTTGTCGCCTGCTGCCTTGCTGCGGCACCACTCTTGGGCCAATCGTTTTCAACCACCGTCCTGACAACTACGCCAATAGCGAACGACACCAAGACGGATTGGTCGGGGTCGTTGGCGTTCCCAAAGTTTGATGTGAGAGGAGCGACGCTGGATAGCGTCACATTTAGTTTTTCAGAGACTCTATCAACGACATTGAACTTCAATAATTATGCTAATGGCGACCGGGCATTTGCGGTCGCCGATGTGACCTCCCAACTGACCACCGACGATTCAAGTTTCATCGTCCCGGGGTCGCTGCCAAGCACTTCGTTGCATGTGGCCACACCAATTACTCCCAAAGGGAGTAGCAGCTCGGCAGCAAGCTCGACCACTCAAACAACCACATTGACCTTCGATTCTCCGTCACTCCTCGCCCAATGGGTTGGGCCGGGCAATTTCGTAGTGCCCATTGAGACTGAATCCGATTTTTCGATCACCGCTTACGGCGGCAATAATAGTACCGGTCTGGACACGACGGCAGGTGCAACTGGCTCCGTAACCTACAACTATCACAAAGGACCCCAAGGAAACACGGCGGTACCAGAACCGTCTTCCTATGCGCTAACGATCGGATCCACGCTGGTCGGTTTTGGAATGGTTCGCCGTTTGTCTCGACTTCGGACGGCTGGATGAGCGGTGGCCTATTTCCTGGATGGATGCAACAGCCAATACAAACGGGGTAATGGGTTTAGCGAACAAAGCCCGGGGTAGGCCCGCAGATGGGCCAGCCTAGGGCTTTGTTCGCTAAACCGATTGTGGATCCATGACTCTAGGCATGCCTTCTCGGACGAATCAGCACCACCTTTTTCTCGCTGCCGTCCACCTCAACGCTGTGGGTTTCTACGTCCGGGTCGTCTTTGAGCGACTGGTGAATGATCCGACGATCGTAGGCGTTCATCGGTTCCAATTCGACGATGTCTCCCCATCGCCGGACCTTTTCCGCCGCTTCCACCGCTCTCTTGCTGAGCAAATCGCGGATTTGTCGGCGATACCCCCCCACATCCAGGATGATTCGCGGTACCTTGGAGTCGTTTTTGAACACCAGGCGGTTGAGCAAGAACTGTAACTCCGACAGGGTTTGGCCCGATCGCCCAATCAGGCGCGCGGGCGCGTCCGTCTCGATATCCAGCATCACCTGGTCATCCGACGGTTGTTCAGTTACGGTGGCGGGAATTCCGAGATGTTTGAGGAGTTCCTCGAGGGTCGCCTTGGGGTCCATGTACGAGCGGGTAAATTGTTATTTTTTTCGGCGAACCACCTGGGCGGTTACCACCGACGGTTTCGATGAGCCGTCGGCCTTCGTGCGGCTGCGTTGGGTGAGGGTCGTCTGGAGAACGCTGATCAGGTTCTGCACAGTCCAGTACAACGTCAATCCCGAGCTGTTGTTGTAAAAGAAAACCACGAACATGATCGGCATAAAGCGAATCATCCGCTGCTGTGCCGGGTCCATTTGCGGCGAAGGCGGTGTCAAACTCGATACCCATAGAGATGTTCCCATCATCAACAACGGAAAGAGGTTAAATGGAACACCGAAAAACGGAATCATGAACAGCGTGTCTGGCTGAGACAAATCGGTAGCCCACAAGAAGCTCTGTCCGCGCAGTTCAATCGCGGTCCGAACCATGAATACAAATCCGATGAAGACTGGAAACTGAATCAACATCGGAAGGCATCCGGCTGCCGGATTCACCCCGTGCTTTTTCATCAGTTCCAGGTTCTTTTCCTGAAATTTCCTCGGGTCGTCCTTGTACTTCTCCTTCATCGCCGCCAGTTCCGGCTGCATGGCCTGCATCTTCTTCATCGAACGAGCACTGATGGCGGTCAAAGGCCAAAAGAGGGCCTTGATCAGAATAGTAATGGTGACGATGCACCAGCCATAGGATGGAATGAAGGTGTGGAGTCCATTGAGCCCCAATAGCAGACCTTTGGCAAAAAAACCGGTGACTCCGGTTAGGTCCATGACCAAATCCAATTGTGGTTCCAAACGCGACAGTGAGAAGTACTCCTTGGGACCGGCATAGACTTGAAACCGATGTTCCTGAACCTGAGCCGGGGCCAGGATGGTTTCTGGATAGAGTAAGGCCGCTTGCTGCAATTGAGGATTGCGATTCAATCGGGAATCACTTTCAAGCGACGAAGGTCCAGGTGGAGGCAGAAGAAAATTCCGGGCCACCATGGCATACGCCGGCTGGTCTGGAATGGTGATCAGGGCAAAAAATCGATTGTGTACCGCCGCCCAAACCACATTTGTCAATCCAGCGTTATATTCTGTTCGGGGAGTTCCCGGGATACAACCCAACGTCTTGTTGGCGAACCAGCGAGGGTCCACATGTTGGGCCTTGTCGCCGTCGAACCAATAAACTCCCTGCGTATCCGATGTTTCATGGGGCTCCATCGGAGCTGCTGAACCGACCACCATCTCTTGCGGTGGTAACCGAATAGGTGCCGTTCCGGAATTCGCAAGTTTGACCGTGACTGACAATTGGTAATTGGTCAGCAGTGTGAATTCCCGGGTGACCACCAGCCCGTTGGTGAAACGCTTCTGCGATATCACCCGACCCGATTCTTGCTCGATCGAAAAAGCTCCATCACCGTTTAATTCAGGGTTGTAGGCAAAAGCAAATGCCGGCAGGTAAGCCGATTGATTCAGGGTGGCCAATTCCCTTGCCGGTTCCTTCGATCGGGCGACCTGGGCAGGATATTTTTTAAGTTCGACAAACTTCAGCCCCCCACCAATGGAGGTAAAAGTTGCTTTGAGTTTGTCGTTTTCCAGGGTCACTAATTGCTCGGTGGTTCCAGCGCTAAGTCCGGGTGCCGGTTGCGGTTTAACCGGCACGGATGCTCCAAGGCCCGGCGGAGCCAGCGGCGGACGATTCGGTCCTACCTCCGGCTGCGAAACCGAAGAAACCAATTGATTGGAGGCACCCAACGGCTGTGGATGGGAAGGAAACATCCGCCCCACTCCCCACCACCACGCGATCAGAAGAACGACCGATACGCCAAGAATGCCGATGCCTTTACGGTCCATGAAAAATGATTCTGCGTTGGGTTAACGTCCCGGTACCAAATCGATGCCGGAACCTCCCCATGGGTGACAACGACAAAGACGACTAACGGCCAAGCATGTTCCTTTCCGCGCTCCGTGGGCCCGCAATGCTTCAACGGCATATTGCGAACAGGTTGGCTGGAATCGACACGATGACGAACTTCCGGTCAGCACCGGTAGCACGGGCGACACCAGCCATTGATACCCTCGGACCAAAGCAATCAGAACAAAGCGAGCGGGGTTCACGGATTCAGCTTGGAGCCAGGCAGTTGGAACGGATTTGTTGGCGATATGCCGACCTGCAACAAACGGGCACGGCGGAGAGTTTCGACAAAATCGCGTTCGACTTGAGCGTACCCCATGCCTGCAATGGACGGGCGAGCCACCAGCACAACAGAAGTGATCGGCTGCAGGAGATAACGGTTCCGTCGAAAAACCTCGCGCAGCAGGCGTCGAGCTCGGTTTCGAACCACTGCCCCTCCCACACGTTTACTGGTGACCACCCCCAAGCGGGTTTTGAACGAGAGTCCGGCGACCCCGGAAGGTGCCGACTGCCAATTCAGAATGAGGCAGCCGTGTACCTGCCGCTTGCCTTGGTCCTTGAGGCGCAAAAAATCTCCACTAGACCGCAACCGTTGTGCGCGGGAGAGTGTCTCCCGGGGACGACCAGTCGTGGGCATGGTAGGATGATGGGGACGCTAGACCGAGACTCAACCACTGTTTGACGATGGTTGTCAGTTCGCGTGACGGTTTGCTCAAACGGGTGTAAGCCGCTTACGGCCCACGCGACGGCGGTTGCGCAAAATCCCACGGCCACTCTTGGTGGCCAAGCGGGCGCGGAATCCGTGTTGCCGGACCCGACGAATCTTGGAAGGCTGGTACTGGCGTTTCATGTCATCGACCGCTTCCCGGGAGAAGCAGAGCCGCAAACCCTAACCGTTGAATCGATACCGTCAATAACTTACCCACGGTCATCCAACGAGTTTCTTCTCCACCTAGTGTCGTGTTTCCGAAATAGCTTGGGGCAAACTGTAAGCTATTTCGGAAACCCGACACTAGGTCAATGACGTTTGGAGGATTGTAGGAGTTGCGCCAAAGCCTTGGCCGCAAGCGCGTCGCCCGGATCAAGTTCCAACGTCTTGCGAAAGCAACGCTCAGCTTCCGCCAACTCCCCCATTTCCGCCATCACGAACCCCAAATGCCCAAAGGCCATCGAATTCTCTGGGTTCAGTCGGACTGCTGTTTGGAGCTCCCGCCTCGCTTCGACCGTCTTGCCCTCGAATCGCAGCAGCATACCCAATTGAAAGTGAGCTTCGTCGGTATCCGATCGAAGTTCAATGGACCGCCGGAATTCACGCACGGCCGCGGGTAGGTTTCTTTGGGTAACGAGATACTTTCCCATTTCGACGTGCGCCAGTGGGTTATTGGGTTCGACTGCCAATAGGTGCGTGGCACGGTCCCGAATGATCCTCCACAAGTGCCCTTGGTTCGCCTCCTCAAGGGCAGCAATATCCTTTTCAGCTCGCGGAAGGAATTGAAACCAAAGCTCAGCCATCTCATCGGACGTCTGCGCTCCATAGGTGACCCTTCTCGGCGGATGATGCGGATTCTGTGAATTTTGCTCGGAGTTGTCGTAGGTAAACTCCATGTGAAGGACCGTCCCGACCGGTAAATGGACCGGGGTTGAATAGCGATAATCTCCCTGCCATTTGAAGTCCCATTTCGGAATCCACAGCAACCACTCCTGCGTTCCATCCGGTCGAGTGGCCCATCCCTTCATTTTCTTCGCCAGGAAATGCGCGTGGGGCAGCACCGACAGAACATCCACCTCACACGGGAGGGTGAACGTATCGCTGACGACAATATTAGACGCCCCTGCTGGCAAATCGATGGCCAGCGAGCACAACTCCACCTTGAAGCACGCGTTGGTGGGCGGGGCGTCGGTGAAGTAGAGTCCCACCGAAGAACGAAGCGTTTCCGGCTTGCCCGTCTTATTCATGTGCACCTGCAACACCAAGTCACCTCCAGCCGGCAGCTTCCAAGGAAGTCCACTGGGCCCAGGAGCCGGTATCTTACCCGGTTGCCATGCCAAAAACTGGCCTGGCGGCGTTTCCGCCGGGACATCCATCCCGTCGAAGCCCGGGATTTCGGCGTCCTTTTCCCTCCTGCGGGCGGTTTGGTTGGGGGATATCTTGATAAACGCGTGATGAACGATGCGCTGGTTTTGGGGAAGAAACTCGAAAGCGCGAACATATCGATCGCGAGGGAGGTCGACGGGCACAACAAAATTTCGGTAAACGTCCTCCCCATCCGGAGCCAGGTGGTATTCGGACGGCATTTGTACCACCAAGTCTGGTTTGCCCAGGTACCATCCGTCCGGCCAGTTGGGGGGAGGCGGGGTTTCTCCCGGATTGCCCTCTTTGGCTCCCTCGACAACCCATTGCTGAATCAATCCCTTTTCCTCGCCAGTAAGGCGGCGCTCATCGACGAAATGACCGAACCCTGCGGCTGGAAGCCAGGGGGGCATGTATCCCGATTGAGTGACTTCAACCAGTTCCCGGGCATGCCGTTGCGCGTCGCGATAACTCAACAGCGGGAACGGTGCCGCTTGATTCGGGCGATGGCACGGGGAACAATGTGTGAAAACGATTGGCGCAATCTCGTGGCTGAAAACGACCGTCCCACGAGGGTGGGCAACATAGGACGCCCCGGAAATATCGACCGTCTTTGGTGGTGATTGTTGGTCCGGTTTCCAATTGAGCAGCTTCCAGGCAAGCCCAACCAGCACCAGAGGCACCAAGAACAAGTAGCCCCTCCGATCGGGTCGGCGTACGGTTCGAAATGCGATTTTCTTTTTCCGTCCCATCGGTGCGGCAATTCCGATCGAATGATCAATTGCCGTCGTCTGGGTTACAATTATAAACGGTCAAAACCCCTTATTCGAGGCTTGGAACCCTGCGAAGGCCGGTGAGTTGCCCAAGAATGAGCCACACGAAACGGGGATTGTTCCGGAAATACCGCGGACCCAATCGACGCGGCTCACAAAAGGTCCGGTATAACCATTCAAATCCACTCCGTTGAATCCACCGCGGTGCCTGACGCACGGTTCCCGTATGGAAATCAAACGCGGCACCCACCCCGAGCATGATTTTGGTCTGCAATCGCCCTGATTGGGTTGCCATGAAATGCACTTGGCGCGGATGCCCGACGCCTACCCAAAAATAGTCGGGTTTAGCCAATGCCACCTGCGCCTCCAGTTGCGCCTGTTCCTCATCGGTCAGCGGTCGAAAGGGCGGACAATAGGAACCGACAATCCGGACACCCGGATAGCGGGCTTCAAACACTACTTTGAGCTTGTCAGCAACGCCCTCTTTGCCTCCGTAAAAAAAATGTGTTTGTCCGGTCGTGGGTCCGCGCGACAGGATACGGTCCATCAAATCCGGCCCATACACCCGATCCATTTGCCGATAACCAGCCAGTCTTCCCAACCAAACCATGGGCATGCCGTCTGGAGTGCAAAGCAGCGCCCGATTATGAATGAGACGAAGTTCCTCTGAATCCTGGGAATCAATCACTCCATGGACTCCGGTCAGCGTGACAAAGCCCTGGATATGGGAAGCAACCGCCTGTTCCAACAGCTTCACCGTCTGGTCCAAATTGAGCACGGAAATGCCGACGCCGAGGACGTTTACTCGGGGGGGTGGGATGAATTCAGCCATGCCGCTGCAACCTAGCGGAGAGCCACCTATTACCGAAAGCCCGAAATCCCGCCGCAGCCGACCTGTGGGAAACGTGCGAGGGGGGTAGTTCCGTCCTTAGTTCTCCTTCCGACACCATGAATCTGACTGGGCAATGGACCGTTCAGACTCGCCATTCCAACGCGAACGACGTTTAGTCTTCGCCATGACGGCATGGCTTCATTTTCGACGCATGGCACGGCTCATCATCAGGTATCTGGTGCTTATTGGCATCCTTGTTCCGGCCCACGGTGCCACTCCGTTTGCCGCGCCCGGGCATGATCGCCCCAATTTTCTCTTGCTGCTTTCCGACGACCAAACCTTTCGGGCTCTGGGTGCCCTCGGCGAACTCGACATCCATACGCCCAATCTCGACCGGTTGGCGCGCAGGGGAACTTTGTTCACTCACGCTTTCAACCAAGGAGGATGGAGCGGTGCAGTCTGCGTTCCCAGTCGGACCATGCTCAATACCGGTCGGACCCTGTGGCAATGCCGGGGAACCAATAGCGGTACCTTGCCTGAAGGTGCCGCTCTTTGGGGGGAAACGCTTGGCCAGGCCGGCTATTCCACCTACATGGTCGGCAAATGGCATCTGGCCGACGATGCCTTGAAACGTAGCTTCCAAACCCTTGGACCGCTTACCGGTGGATTTCTTCCATCCACACCGGAAACGGGTGCAGCCTATTCTCGTCCAGCCCCGGGCAATACCTGGTCGCCCGACGATCCCCGATGGAAGGGACACTGGCTCGAAACAGGGCACGGCCCGGTACACAGCAGCGAACAGATCGCGGACGCCGCCATCGGCTACCTGCGGGAAAAGTCCAAAAGCACGCAACCGTTCTTCATGTATGTGGCTTTCAATGCGCCACATGACCCTCGGCAGGCTCCAGCCGAATTTCTGAAACGCTATCCGACCAACCGGATTGCTCTGCCGCCCAATTTCCTCCCCCGCCATTACTTTCCCATCGATACGTGGGATATTCGGGATGAAGTCCTTGCACCTTATCCTCGGACGCCATCGGTGGTTTTAACTCACCTCCAGGAGTATTACGCCATCATCAGCCACATGGATGCCGAGATTGGGCGCATCCTCGATGCCCTGGACGCCAGTGGCAAGGCCGACAATACCGTGGTGATATTCACCTCCGACCAAGGTCTCGCGGTCGGGCAGCACGGACTGATGGGTAAACAAAACCTGTATGACCACTCGCTTCGGGTACCGTTCATCCTGGCGGGACCGGGAATCGCGGCCGGTCAACGCCTGGATGCTTTGGTCTACCTTCAAGGCCTTTTTGCCACCACCTGTGACATGGCGGGAATTCCCATTCCGACCTCGGTTCAATTTCCAAGCTTGGTGCCGCTGTTGAAACACGAGAAATCCAAGCTATATGACGCGATCTATTCCGCCTATATTGATGCGCAACGAGCCATCCAGACTGCCGATTGGAAGCTGATCCGGACCCCAAAATTTCAGCAGGTTCAACTCTTCGATCTGAAGGCCGATCCGTACGAGATTCGCAATCTGGCGGGAGAACCAGCACACGCAGCCAGGCTCACCGAACTGGACCGTGAGCTCCGCGAATCGATGGTCCGATATCAAGACCCGCTCCAGATGGCTCCCCTGAACATTCCGGTACCGGCTCAATCACTCCCTGGAGCCTCCCATTCCACCGAGTCCGCAGCACGGCGACCCAATGTGGTCTTTGTGCTGAGCGACGACCATTCCCTCCAAACCATTGGAGCCTACGGAGGTCGGTTGGCGGATTTCTGTCGGCAACAAAACGTCACGCCCAATCTGGATCGATTGGCCGCAAGGGGCGGGCTTTTCGTCAATGGATTCTGTGGGAATTCCCTTTGTTCACCAAGTCGCGCATCCATCCTGACCGGCCTCCATAGTCATGCCCATGGCGTGACCAACCTGGACATGCCGCTCCGCCCCGGCCTCTGGACCTTTCCCGAGACGTTTCGTGCCCAGGGCTATCAAACGGCGATGATCGGGAAGTGGCACCTCAGCGATACCCGTCCGATCACGGAGTACTGGCGCATCCTGCCGGGACAGGGCGACTATTGGCAGCCGGACTTTATTGGGCCCGACGGGAAAGAATCTCACACCGGCTACGCGACCGATATCATTACCGGGATGAGCCTCGATTGGTTGCGACAGCGCGATACCAATCGTCCCTTCCTCCTGATGGTGTACCACAAGGCTCCGCACCGAAACTGGATGCCACCGGCCCGCTACTATCGGTGGCTGGGAGATGTTCAGATTCCCGAGCCCGAGACGCTGTTCGACGACTACGCTGGTCGAGCCTCACCCGCTCACAATCAGCGAATGGAGATTGCCCGGGATATGAATCTCCCGATTGATCTGAAGGTGAATCCGGCGGGAATATGGCCCACCGAGATGGACCGAATGACAACCGATCAAAAAGCAGAATGGAGTGCCACTTTCGGACCCCGAAACGAAGCCTTTACCAAGGCCAATCTAGCTGGTCGCGAACTCACCCGCTGGAAGTACCAGGAGTATATGAAAGACTACCTCCGCTGCATCAAAGCGGTCGACGACAGTGTCGGCAGTCTAATGGCGGAACTCAAAGCTCAGGGCTTGGAAGAAAACACCGTGGTCATTTATTCCTCGGACCAGGGCTTTTACAATGGGGAACACGGGTGGTTCGACAAACGGTGGATTTACGAAGAATCGATCCACATGCCTTTGATTGTTCAATGGCCGGGAGTGGTAAAGCCCGGGAGCCGATTTGAGTCGATGGTGCAAAACATGGACTACGGCCCAACCCTGGCCGAGATCGCCGGTGGACAGGCACCGGCTGGACTGCATGGGCGTTCTTTTGTCCCCATCCTGCGGGGAGATATCCCGTCGGATTGGCGTACCAGCATCTTCTATCGCTATTATGATCCGGTCCACAATGTGGCACCGCACTTTGGCATCCGGACCGGACGTTATACGATGGCCCGGTATTTCCAGACCGGCGAATGGGAACTGTTCGACCGCGCCTTGGATCCGGAAGAAATGCACAGCATTTACTACGAACCGTCGGCGGCAGCGACGGTTGCGCGACTAAAGTCGGAGCTTCACCAATTGCGATTGGAATTCGGCGATGCGGCGAATGCCCCCCTGGATGAAGAGATATTGCCGACCCGGTGACGTTTTGGGTAATCCATTGATCCATTTGTCCTGCGCTCCCTGCTTTGCGGGATTGTTGTCTCTTGTTTTCCAACAAACGTCTTGATACTGCCTTTTCGGGCAGTACGATCACCTGGATGCCATTGCAGCCTACTGCACGTCAGTTGGATATTGCCGCATTCCTTGAATCTGAGGTTCGCGAAAGCGGCATCATGCCCACCCACCGGGAAATCGCAGAGCGATTCGGCTTTGCCAGCCAAAATTCGGTGCGATCTCATCTGAAACTGATGGAAAAAAAGGGAATGCTCGCGCGGCTTCCCGGAAAAGCACGGGGACTGAGGCTGAGCCCCAACCATTCCCAGGGCATTCCCTTGGTTGGGCAAATCGCTGCGGGCAATCCTGGGAATGCGATCCAGGAGGTCAATGAAATGGTGCCAGTGTCCCCCCATCTTTTCCATGGTACTGACTTGTTCGCACTCCGTGTGCGCGGGGATAGCATGAAGAATGCAGGCATTCTCTCCGGCGATATTGCAGTCCTGAATCGCCAATCCGACGTGGAGGAGGGCGAAATCGCTGCGGTCCTGCTGGATGACGATGCAACTCTTAAGTTTTTGCACCGTCGCCCCGGTGCCGTGCTCCTTCGTGGGGCTAATCCTGATTTTCCGGATGTCGTCTTAAACAGTGATTCTCCGCGCTCCATTCAGATTCTCGGCAAATACGTAGGTCTGATTCGCCAACAGGGGGGAGGAAGGTGATGCGCTCCGGAGTATCACATCCTGATTCGCGCACGCTGGTCGAGCGCTTGGCTGCGTACGGATGCACCAGCGTTATTCGCCTAGATGAAAAACTCTCGACGTCCGCGCAACTTGACTATCTCGACCTGCTGCCCAAACAAAACAACCATACCCCAGTCCTAACGGCGGTCGCCGAACATCAAGGGACAGCACTGCTTTACCTCATGGACGCAGGCGGTCTAAAGAGCGATACGAGCTCACTTGCTAGCGTGCGTCGACAGCTCGCTAATCGCAGTGATCCCGCCTGGCTTGGTGTCATCCACCCAGGTTCGCTGGAAATTTTTCCAATCGGCTTCCACGCGGCTGCCGATGCTCAACCGGTTAAGATAATTCAGGAGGGAAGCGAAACGGCACCCTTATTTTTCCAGAGCCTCGTCCACCGCACATTCGAGGAAAACCATCGGCTGCCCGGAACAGATTACGTCTTCCATAAAATCTTCGACCTTCTGACGCGCACGACGAACGAGTTCGTCCCAGAAGAAGGCAACGGGCGATTGGACGCGCTTGAGGTTCTTTCGATGGCAGGGCGCGCGCTTTTCTTTCGCTTTCTCATCGACCGGCGCATCGTACTCGAAAACGAATGTGACGAAATCTGCGCAGCAGCGATCGGACTCAAGGATGCGTTTTCTACCGCCGAAAAAGCGGCTCAAACCTCCGCTTGGCTTGATGCAACCTTCAACGGGGATTTCCTCACCCTCATTGACGAAACCATTCCTGCCGAAAACCGCAATGCCCGCGAAGCGGAATATCTTCGTTTCTTCAAGCGCACCGAAAATCTAGTTGGGAAACGAATCTTCACCCATCTCCACGCGATTCTCCGTGGTTGGCGGGCCACTGGCGAGGCCATTCAAATGGAACTCGACTGGGGCGACCTCGATTTTGCTCACATCCCGGTTGGGGTACTCAGCCAGGTGTACGAGAGCTTCAGTCACCGTGCCGATCCGCTCACGGCCCGTGATACAAGCGTCCACTACACACCACGAACCATCGCCTCGCTCATGGTGAACGAGGCATTCGCCGCCACGAAAAACAAGGCGAATGCTAAAGTGCTCGATAGTTCCTGCGGGGCAGGTATTTTCCTCGTGCTCGCATTCCGCCGCCTGGTCCGTGAGCAATGGAATGGCGGCGAACGCCCCAGGACCTCGGTCATTCAAAAGATACTATACAATCAGGTGCGCGGTTTCGACATTAGCGAATCGGCACTCCGCCTCGCCGCACTTGCGCTCTACATCACCGCCATCGAACTCAACGCCAGTCCGCGTCCACCGCAGGCGCTCAAGTTTCCCCGCAACCTGCGTGGCGAAGTGCTCTACCGTTTTGGTGGCGACGAAGTCGAAGGGAAGAAGGCATTCCCGTTGGGCAGTCTCGGCCCGGAAGTCTCACCGGATTTCGACAAGAATTTCGACATCGTCATCGGCAATCCGCCATGGACACGGCTGCGTGACGATAAAGGCGAAGTCGAGGATAAATCGGAAGAAATGGCAAGCAAGTCCGCGACAGATGAGTTGAACAAAGAATTCACAGCCATCGGCCGTCGGGTGCTTGCCGCTCGTGGATTGGACGACATGGCCAAATGTTTCCAAAACCCCGACAAAAATCCTGACCTGCCTTTCCTATGGCGTGCGACGGAGTGGGCAAAAGACGGCGGCGTCATCGCCCTTGCCATGCCTGCCCGGCTGTTTGGACGCACCAGCGGCAATGGTTTCGAGGCTTGGCGAGCCGTGCTCCGTAGCGTCGAGGTGACGGGACTAATCAACGGAGCGGACCTGCGTAAGACTGCGGTATGGGACGGTATGGATATACCCTTCTGCCTCCTTTTCGCGCTTAATGCAAAGCCCGCATCGGATCATCGCCTTCAATACTCCGCCCCACGCTATGAGCCGGAAGTCAATGCCGAGGGACGGTTCCGAATCGACTACGAATCCGCCCAACCCATCAGCGTCGCCCGTTTGGAAAAGCAGCCGTGGCTGCTCAAGACACTCTCGCTCGGGACTTGGCTGGATGTGGAAATTATGGAGGTACTGTTGAGGACCGACAACAAGACCCTTGAGGACCGTTGGGCCGAGTGGGACAAGACCGGAGACAAGTCAGGTCAAGGTTACAATCGCTCTCCGGATTCGACTCAGAAGTACGTGGATTTTCTAGCGGACCTCTCGGTTTTCGAGCCTCCCAGCGAGGTGCTCTTGCTGGATAACCCGAGAACTAAAACATACGCGGAACTTTACGGGAAGAACGACCAAGGACAAAGCAGCGCTCACAAGCCGCGACGCAAAGAACTCTATCAACCGCCACTCGTCATCATACCGCAGGCTCCCGGTTATGATGAGGAAGCCCCTCGGGCCTACCTGTCTGATCGACCTGTTGCCTTTTCTCAAAGCTTCTACGGCTACTCGTGCGCCGACCATCCCGATGCTGAATCGCTCGCCGCGCTGATCTACCTGCTGCCGCATTCGAAGCTGTTTGCCTATTTCTGCCTAATGACCAGCCGCCGGAGCGGCTTCGACCGGCAAACGTTTAACAAGGAGGAGTTCGATGCGTTGCCATTCCCCGACCTCGCCACGCTTACGGCTGCAACCAAAGCCACCATACGAAGCCTCGCGCCGCGACTTCAGCATGACGCAAGCAAGCCTTGGCGGGAGATCAACGATTTCATCTTCGGCCTCTACGGCCTGGATCCCGACGCGGTACAGGTCGCCGAGGACACGCTCTTCGCCGCCGTATCGTATCGTAAGGCGGGCAAAGCCTCGCTAGACCGTACCACTTGCGACACGCGCGCCGATTTCGTGAAGAAGCTACGCGACGAACTAGAGCCGTATTTCGATGTCTGCGGCGAACACGCCGCGGTGCGAGAGGCGGAATTCCAGCCGGACACGTGGCGTGAACCGTGGTTTTTTCTTACAGTCTCACGCGAATCCGACTCATTGACGATAAATTCCAGTCTGATGCGGAAAGCAATGGAGGCGGCCAACCAACGCGGGTGCAGCCGCATCGTCGTCCACGCACCTGGCAAGCGCGGATTGCTCATCGGGTTGCTCAATCAACGTCGTTGGTGGACGGTCACCCGCGCCCGACTCTGCGCGCAACATATCATCCGCGAACGACTCGGCGCGTGCGGGCTACCCGAGCAGGCATGAGTTCAGCGGACACAGCGGGCTTCTTCACGCTCGGCATTTCGGCGGAGCGTTACCATCTCCCACATCCGCGCCTCGGTCTCCCTGTCATCCTGCTCATACGGCGCGTGCTCCTGCGCGCCTTCGAGCTATTACGCGAGCAGGGATTCAACCTCGCTTCTGCCACCGAAGACAAAGTCACCGCCGCCATTCGTAGCACCATTGAGAACAGTCTGCGGCAGAGCGGCGAGATTCCCGGCTTCAATAAACGAACATTTGAGACCGTCATCCGTCAGGGCCAGTGGGCCAACTATGACGGCAAGCACCCAAACAAGACTCCCGACATCTTCTTCAAACTCCGCAATGACGAATCAGAACCGCGCCATGTGATCTCGGAGTTCGATGGGCTGTTCATTGAAGCCAAACCCGTCGACTCAACTCACCCGGTCGGTAGTAAATACTGTGACGGCGGACTCATCCGTTTCGTGCGCGGCGACTACGCATGGGCTATGCAAGAAGCTATAATGCTTGCGTACGTCCGCGACGGTAGAAGCATAGCTGGACATTTGATTCCGGCGATGGAAGAGAACCAGCGCAAAGCATCACTCAGAACTGTATTTAGCCCCAAAATTTGCGGTGTTCGAGGTGCCTCCGCCTGTCTTGAAGCAGAAGCTGTCCACTTCAGTGAACACGAACGGGATTTCCAGTGGCCTGACGGAAAAGGGATGGCCAATGCCATCACGGTTTACCATTTCTGGCATAATTGCAGTTGATGTCCTTTAGCGAAATCGTACATCGAGAAATTGCAATCTCGAGTTGCACAGGAAATTCGTCGTTCTAGTCCTGTTCCCAATCGGGAACACCGTCCGATTTTTACCCGTCATGCCAAAAAGACGTCTGCGTTCCAAGCGGAGCGTGGTTCGGACCGCCTCTGGCTCGACGGAGTCTCGCCCGATGTTGCTTTACTTCAATAGGTTACGCATTGATTGTGCACAATCTTGGAGAGGCGATCGTGTAAAATGTTAGCTTTACTGTCTTTTCATGGTCGAGTTCAGGGCGTGACCGCGACCTCCGCCAAGACAATGTGGGCAAACGGCACAAATCCGGCGGCCTGCAGGGTGGCGCGTGAGGCCAGGTTTTGGGTCGAACAGCGGGCACAGGGTATGGCACCGAATCGGTAACATTCCCGTTTGAGCTCCTGAACCAGGTAACGGCCCAAGCCGCATCCGCGATAAGGCTCGGCCACATCCATATAAACATCGCCGTAAGGGCGGTTGTAGTGGAAAAGGATGCCGCCGGAACCGACGACAGAACCCTCCAACTCTAATTGCCATTCACCCCCTCCTTGACGGCGTTCGATGGCTGCGTGGATGGAGGGGTCTTCAGTGACTTGCCTCAAATTGGCCCCGGGCACCGAATGGAAGGTGGTGGCCTGATCCGAGAAAATGATGCGCTCACTTTCGAAGTTCCGTCCGTACGCGTGCAACATCACCGTAAGCAAAACGTCGTTGGTCTGAACCTCGAAATGGGTCGCCCCACTTGCCGATAGAAACGATTCAAAGGATTTGAATGCTTCGGTGCGATGTTCTGGAAGCAGATAAAATTCGTAAATGGTCGGCTTATCCGTCCATGGCCCACCGATGGCGATAGAGCCAAATCCAATCACCCGGCCCAACAACTCAATTCGATAGGTACGATTCCAGCCGTCCCGCCGATGAATGGTGTCGTGGACAATCTGCCCATGGATTTCTTCGCGCTGACGTGTCCGCAGTCCCAAAATCTCGCTGGGCTCTATTAGCGCGGCCTGGATCGCCGAGAGGGTTTGGGGGGAAACGGGAACTATTGGAGGGGCGGTCATACGGCTCCTATTGGCGCACTGTGTTCGTTTCTAATTTGCTGGATACAGGTGCAAAGATTGGGGTTCGCAATCAAACGGCGCAAGATTGCATTCAAAAACGAACAGGTTGTGGTCCAGG